>NZ_JBXBCF010000063.1:0-121743 GCF_056784235.1 Kovacikia sp. CALU 1929 | reverse complement strand
CGAATAGGTTCGTTTGTGAACATCAATGCCGACATACACTGTTTCACCGGTATATGATCTTCTTTGTGCGGTGGGTTTCATACAAGTCTTCCTCGCTTGTTGGGTTTGTATACTTCAAGCTTATGGGTGTCTTGTCTCACCGCACTTTACTTTTTCATCATAGGGACAACCTACGCGGCGGGCGATCGCACTGCTTTTCTGTTAAAGATCGCACAGTACGAACTGTAAATTCTCGGACGAGTCGATTGGAGTACTGACATGAGATTACCCGTTTGCGCCTGGGAAACCTAAATATAAGTATCGAGTTCCTGAAACCTATCACGAATGAAGATTAGAAGTAGAGTGAATACAGCTAATCATGTTATATTCTCCCGCACGTTTCCTAATCATTTTAAGCTCCCAGTTTGGCAATCCCTCATTCAAACTGGTTATGCAACATCAATACAACTTCAGCAAGCTTGGCAGACAAGCCAAACTCTCCAGTGCCCCATCTTTGAAGCTCTTGAAACTGTAGTGAATAAACCTTTATCAGCTCAGCAGGTTTATCACTATCGCCAACGGGAACGGCTAGAACTCAAGATCCTCTATGGGGTCGAATGTTTCGATCGATCCATCCACTCGATAGACTTTTCCTGGATTCACCACTGCCTTCAACGGTTAATTCCATTACACCTCTGCGATTACTATCACTTAGTGCCTCTCAAACAAGACGCAACAAATTCGTCGCAACTATGGATAGGAATGGTTGATCCCAGTAATCAGAAAGCTACCAACAGCTTGAAGTACATTTTGCATCAACATGGGCTGATTCCCTGGCAAATGCTGATCACAGTCGAAGATTATTATCATCTGCTGCATGAAATTTTAGACAAGGTACGTAATTCTACCGTCTCGCATCTGTCCTCGACCCCAACCATCAATCCCGTATTGGGGGTTCCTGAACAATTGCACCCGTCTCAACTGCTATCACCCCTACATTCGCCATCCAAACGAGAAACTTCCTTACCTGACCTTGAGGTTCTGGAAACTCAAGCGATCGATCTGTCTGACTTGCCAACTTCAACTAAAATCGTGAAACCAGAGGTGGATCTCTTCACGGAATTACAGGAGGCAGCGGTTTCACATCCAGTTGTGTCACTGGTCAACATTATTTTATATAAAGCTTTGAAACAGGGGGTTTCGGATATCCATTTTGAGCCTCAAGAGACGTGCCTGCAAATTCGCTTTCGCAAAGATGGCATTTTAGAGCCAGGATGGGGTTTCCTCCCCCATTCTTCGATCGCTGCTGTCACCTCCCGACTTAAGATCCTGGCTAACCTGGATATTGCAGAGCGACGGACTCCCCAAGATGGGCAAATTAGCTTGAAACTGGAAGAGCAAAAAGTTGTGCTGCGGATTAGTACTCTCCCCACCGCCTACGGAGAGAAAGTCGTGCTCCGGATGTTGAGAAATGGCACATCCAATCTAATGCTGGATCATTTGATTGACGATGCCGCAGTCTTAGAGCAGTTTCAATCGATAACTCGTTCTCCTTTTGGTTTAATTTTAGTGACTGGACCCACGAGTTCCGGTAAAAGTACGACGCTCTACGCTGCGATCTCCGAAAGAAATAGTCCTCACATCAATATCTGTACTGTTGAAGATCCGATTGAGTATACCTTACCCGGCATTTCTCAAGTTCAAGTCATTCGAGAGAAGGGACTGGACTTTCCCAAAGTCTTAAGAGCGTTGCTTCGTCAAGACCCTGATGTCATTCTAATTGGTGAAATCCGCGATCAAGAAACAGCTAAAGTTGCCATTGAAGCAGCCCTTACAGGACACCTAGTTCTCAGTACCTTACACACCAATGATGCTCCCAGCACGATTGCCCGACTTCAAGAATTGGGTATTGAACCTTTTAGAGTGGCGAGTTGTTTGACGGGCATTCTTTCCCAACGGCTGGTGCGTCGTGTGTGCCCCCAATGTCGGATACCTTATCACCCTACCGCAAGCGATTTAAAGTCGCTTCAGCAATTCAATTTGTCGTGTCCTGAAGGAATTATTTACCGAGCCAAAACTCTGTCTGCCGAAGATATTCAAACCGCCCATGCTCAAGGAAACCCTGTTTGTTCAACTTGTAAGGGGACAGGATATCATCGTCGTTTGGGCGTCTATGAATTGATGGTTATGGATCGAAACATAAAAGGATTGATCCTTGAAGGTGCTTCCGTCGATCAACTGCGAGATGCAGCTCGAATGACTGGCATGAAAACGTTGACCGAGTACAGCCTACAACTGGTAGCTCAGGGTAAGACGACCTTAGAAGAGGTAGAGCGAGTAGTACTCAGTAGTCTGGTAGAAACAACTCCAATCGATTGGGGAGCTAAACCCTCCAGTGTTTCAACGGAACAGCCAAGTTTAGTCCCTAGCTCTAGTTCCATGTCCACTCATCCGAATCACTACTCTCAACAACTTCTGGTGTTGATTCAAGATATCCTCAATCATCCTGACATTCCAATAGAATACCGATTATGCTGGTCATCTCAAGTTCTAAACATCATTTTACAATCTTAGGTAGTGCCCAATCTTAAGAATGGAAAGTCTCGTCGGTTAACTTCAATTGCTCATACCAATCGGCTAGAGATTCATTGGGGTAAAGCAAGGCGTGATGAATCGTAATAATCCTCAAGATCAGATAGCTTCGCGGACAACCGATGGGGTTAGCGGCTGCCCGTAACACGAAATCCTCATAAGCCTCTGCTCGTCCCAGCAGATGCCCGGGAGAGATCGCCATTGAGTTACTGTACCCGCACCTTGCTTTCAAGATGATTGTGGGAGTTCGATCGCTCCCAAATATGAAGTTAAGCCCATCTCGGCTTCGCCCTCAATTAAGAGTCCCAAATGGTTGTTTCTGCGGAGTGAAAAGTTGAGACAATAACGGTGATTGTTGGTCTTAAAGAAACCCAAGTGCGATCGCATCCTCTCGCCTTAGGTTGGGTTGAGTTTAGGTAACTTGCTTCCCGCAGGGTAACCCAACAAGGCTTTGCAACCATCAATGATTGCATGCAAACCCATTCCTTTCAAATAGAGGCTTTTGTGCAGTTACCCGATCATTTTCGCTGTTTGTGACCTTGCCTCAAAATGACCACCATTTGTCTACTCGTTTAAGACTGATCAAAACCTATGTAACGTGGCACTACAAAACCGAATTAAGACTCTCACTGTAAAATGAGAGCCTGGGCTGTTGTTTGGGTTTTCTATGGTCACGCTATCTCCTGCCTTGCAAGAGCGACTCTCGAAGCCGCTGAAAATTGGCAACTTTGAAGTCAACAGTCGGGTGTTGCAGTCGCCTCTGTCGGGGGTGACAGACCTGGTGTTTCGACGATTGGTGCGTCGGTATGCGCCCGATTCAATGATGTATACGGAGATGGTCAACGCCACTGGCTTGCATTATGTCCGGCAACTACCCAAACTGATGGAGGTTGACCCTAACGAGCGTCCGATTAGCATTCAACTATTTGACTGCCGCCCAGACTTTTTAGCAGAAGCAGCACAGATGGCAGTCGATGAAGGGGCAGATACGGTTGATATCAATATGGGCTGTCCAGTGAATAAGATCACCAAAAATGGGGGTGGTTCATCTTTACTGAGAGATCCTGAGACAGCGGAAGCGATCGTCCGGGCTGTGGTGCAGGCAGTAAACGTGCCTGTGACGGTCAAAACCCGAATTGGCTGGACGGATAAGGAAATTAATATCCTGGACTTTGCGCGACGGATGGAAGCTGCCGGAGCGCAGATGATTACGGTGCATGGTCGCACCCGTGCCCAGGGTTATAACGGCTCTGCTAAATGGGAATGGATTGCGCGAGTTAAAAACATTTTATCCATCCCGGTGATTGCCAATGGCGATATATTCTCCGTGGAAGCTGCTGTCAGGTGTCTGGAAATGACTGGGGCAGATGGGGTGATGTGTTCGCGGGGAACCCTGGGTTATCCTTTTCTGGTGGGTGAAGTCGATCATTTCCTCAAAACTGGCGAAAGTAAGCCCTCACCGACTCCAATTGAGCGGTTGCAGTGTGCCCGTGAGCATTTATGGATGCTGTGGGAGTATAAGGGAGATCGCGGGGTTCGTCAGGCACGTAAGCATATGACCTGGTACTCGAAAGGCTTTATGGGAGCGGCTGAACTACGGGGGCAACTCAGCACGATTGCAAATGTGCATCAAGGAATGGAGTTGCTGGATGGGGCGATCGTCTGCTTAATGGAAAACACTGGCTCAGAAACTGCTATCCAGTCAGAAGACGGTTGCGAGCTTGCCACCGTTTAAGGAATACTATCAGCGAAATCCTGGAAAAGTTGAGTCTAAGAGGGTGTTTGAAAAGGGTTCGGCGGTTAAAACCACGACTATGCGAACAAAATCTGCCTACGCGGACTCAGGCAAATGAGAGATTTCTGTAACCTGCGGAGGCAGGTTATAACCCTGCGGGTATGGCTCCGCTTCGCTTCGCTAGTGTCCGTATAGCCGCGCCTACCCTGCGGGAACGCTTTGCGGATAGTCGCCAAGGCGACAGGGCAATAGGCTTTTAAACCATCCTCTAAATATCAATCTAAATATCCTGCCGTTTTCTGGCTGTTCAGCCAGGAAGTTTCTATCTTGCGCTAGAGACATGGCAGCCAAATTAAATAGGGCGAGAACAAAACCTACAATTTCAGTCTAGGAGATCAACCCTACGATGGAGTCCACTGTCCTTTCTGAAGACAGAAGCGTTTCCACTGCTACAACCATTATCGTTGGTATCGACAAGCTAAAACATTTCGGTTTAACAAATACCGAAGTCGTAAGGGTTTAGGGTGTTTCCACTTTGATTTTTTGAACACTATTTGATGAGTTCTGAGAGTTTAATATGGCAAATCTTGACGATCGCGGCTACCCAAAACGTGAGGTAGATCCCAGACGCGAAGTTCACCCCAATCCAAATAACAACTATCCTAATCAGGCAACTCCTGTTAATCCGGTGATTAATCGCGGTGAACAACCTTTACCGAGCAATGTTGCTTACCGGGACGGTTACAGCCAGGGTCGCGTGTCTCAACAGCGGATTGATGCTACCAACCAGGCAATCCGGGACAACGATAATGCCGGTCGTGGTTTGTTACTAGGAATTCTGGTGACGGCTCTGGCAGCGTTTGCGATTGGTGCATTTTTTTTGCTGAACCAGCGTAATCAGACCCCTGTGCCACCAATTATCCAGCGGATTACACCCGATGCTTCTCCTTCACCGGCACAGTCGCCCCAAGTGCGGGAGCGGATTATTGAGCGCGATCGCATCGTCCCCGTGCCCCAAAATGAGCCACCCCAGGTGAACATTACCGTTCCTGATGTCGCTCCTCCACCTCAGGTAGCTCCGGTCATCCCCGAAACCCAACCGGCACCTCAGACTGGTATCACGAATGATCCCGCTCAACTGAACCCTCCTGGTACCACACCTGAAGGGGCTGGCACTGCCCAATAACTCTTCCTAATCAATCTTCCTAGTGAATGCGTAAGCTACAGAGGCGCGAGGAATCTCGCGCCTTTTTCTTTTTATATAAGTAGATGGTTCAAATTAGTTGTAAGAAGGGGAAGTGGGGGCTGCGCCCTAAGCAGGGGGTAGAACCCCCTCCACCCCCAAACATATCTTTAAATTTAATCACACCCAGTTACTTAGCAGTTCCACTGACACCTTCTGGTTGAGAAGCACTGACTGCCTTCATCCTATCCTGGTGACGAACTGGTATCTCAATCCAAAACTCCGCTCCCTGTCCTGGTTGAGACAGGCACTTGAGAACGCCATGATGTTTCTCTACTACAATCTGGTAGCTAATGGACAGTCCTAAACCTGTTCCTTTACCAACAGGTTTAGTTGTAAAAAATGGGTCAAACAGTTTGCTCTGGTGTTGAGGAGGAATTCCCGGACCATTATCACGAATCCGAATGACCACGGACGGGATGGGCGGTTGGGAGTCAGACATTACTAAAGAGTCTTCTGATTCTTTTCTGTTCATCCCTTGCTGGGTTAGCATTTCAGTCTGAATCGTGATCGTTGCCAGGTTCGCAGCAGACTCTTCAGCCGACCGCTCCTGGTTCATTTTATCGAGGGCATCGATCGCGTTGCTCAGGATATTCATAAACACCTGGTTGAGCTGTCCTGCGTAGCACTCCACTGGGGGCAAACTGCCATACTGCTTCACAATCTGAATACCAGCGTGTCCTGGGCTTTCCTTCAACTTGTTTTGCAAAATCAACAGGGTGCTATCAATCCCTTCATGGATATTGACTCGTTTCATTTCCGCCTCATCCAGGCGTGAAAAGTTGCGGAGGGATAGGACAATCTCCCGAATTCGGTCTGCACCAATGCTCATTGAGTCCAGCATCTTCTGCAAATCCTCAACCAGAAAATCCAGGTCAATGTCTTCCCGGTAGGACTGAATGGCTGAATCAGCATTGCCGTAACGCTCATCGTATAGCTGGATCAACTTCAGCAAATCCCGTGTGTAGTTGGAGGCATGGGGCAAGTTGCCATAGATGAAGTTAATTGGATTGTTGATTTCGTGTGCCACTCCAGCCACCAGTTGCCCCAGGCTCGACATCTTCTCCGTTTGGATCAGTTGCGCCTGGGTCTGTTGTAAAGCTTGTAGGGCATTTTCTGACTTCGCCATCTCCTGGCGCAAACGTCGCTCGTTCACGGTTACCTGTCCTAACAGGGCGTAGAACGAAATGGTCAAACGTCCCAACTCGTCTTCCCGGCTCATCAGTTCTTCGCTTTTAGCATTCGTTTCTGCCAATCGGTTGCATTCATCCATAATTGGCTGCAATCGCTGATTCAGGTGTCGCACGAATAGCGCCACGACCACTGCCAATAAAATGGAGGCACCGACAACAGAACCTAAGGTTCCCAGTGCCGTAAACCGCACCACTGGACCCAACACCACCGACTCTGGCACGGATGCCATCAAGATCCAATTGTTATTTGGAATCAGTTGGTACGCCCAAAATTCTCGGTTTCCGGTTTCGTCTGTCCAATGCAGAATGCCTTCCCGCCCCCCTGCCTTTAAGCGTTGCTGAATCTCTTGCCACAAACCGCTGTAGTTATTGAGTTGGGGAAAGGGCTTCAATGCCAGCGCTTCGTGGGGAGCAGGCGGATAGGCAATCAGGTTGCCCTGTTTACTGACGAGGAGAAAATGCCCCGCATCGCGCATGGCACTCACACCCAGCTTCTGACTTAAAAAGCCCAACTCTAGATCCTGGCTTAAAACTCCCAGCAGTTCTTTTTTGTTGCTGTAAAGGGGCAGAGAATAGGCGGTGCTGACTAACCGCTGAGGTGGATTGAGTGTAGTTTCCAGGTAGGATTCTGGTTCTAACCAGATGGGTTTCCCAGCCGTAATCGGCAGTCTGAAATAGTCTGCTTCAAAATCTTCCTGACTCGATTCTCCACCTTTGGCAATCACCTTACCGTTGCGATCGCGCACAGCGTAGGGATAGGCGTACCGGCGGTTGGGAATAATTAACCGACGATTAGGCGGCTGCCCAAAGCCCAAACCTGTCCCCAGGGGTGAGGTTTGCAGGGAGCGGTAAATTAGATTCACGTAAACCTGTTCCCGTCGTTCTCCGGCGGCGTAGAGCGTTTCTACCGCATCCCCGACAATCTGAGTGGAATACTCAAAAGTGTCAAAGTCGCCCTTCAAATTACCTGCCTTAACCTGCAAGTTAGACAGCAGTTCTGCTTCAGACTGCCGTGCCAGTTCGCGGTAAGACAGAAACGAGGTGCCCACCAAACCCACCAACGAACCTGCCAACACAGAAAGAAACAGTCGTGAGCCGACCGATCGCAGCAGCGATGTTCCCCGCTTGCGACGGGGTTGGCTAGAGTCCGCAGCGGTAGAAAACAGGCTCATGCTAACAATCCCTTACTCGTCAACTCAAACATTCCCTTAGCTGGCAGCTTTCATCTCAGTGTTGCGATCGTAATAGCACAAAAGAATTGAATCCATTTTCTCTTTGCTCAGGGCAATTGCACTGACCTTATCAATAAACTGATGCTCAATCAAATGCTTTAAGGGTTGGTCTACCTGGCTGAAATAACGCATCGCATCGGCTGCCTTGTAGTCCCACTCCGGGTAGTAATGCAAGAGATCATCAGGCATGACTTTAGTGCGGGAACAACCTGGTTCTGGGAAACAGTAAAAGGGCTTATCTAAATTGAAATAACCGTAATCATCCGTTAATTCTTCGCCAGGGTAAATATCTCTAACGGCTACCTCAAACTTGTAAGGGGTGGCGATGCAGCTTGAGTTGAAGCTGTGGTTGACGTACCGAGCAATATCCCAGCACAGAATGTACTTGCCTTCGTTATCCCGATAGCAGTATTTGACTAGCCATTCCCGTGAAAGCGGGTTTAGGGAAGCCAGATGGGACTCATCGAATTTTTGATCTAAATCATCCAGAATCCAGGTTATTGTTCCCTTCGGAATCAGCTTTGTTGCAAACACACCATACCCAATTAATTCATTGATAAATCGTAGTTCCGTGTGGGGATGCATCATTGCGGTCAAAACAGCATTCGAGCAGGAAAACAGTCAGTGGGATCAAACCTGGTGGAAGGGAGCTGGAATTTGAGCATGGAATTTGCGCTCAAACTTTGTCACCCAGGGTTTATTTAGTAAACCCATTTTTGTTACTTAAAAAACATCAGCAGGTCTACCGCCCAGAAGGAATGCTAGTCAGGGCGGGATGTCGCTCATCATAGAGCTTAACAGCCATTAAAACTAAGCTCCCTTTGAATGGATACCTATTACTCTGCTTCACCGATCAAGACAAATGCTGCCCAGTCACGGGGATCTGGGTGCTGCTGCATAGTAGTCAACATTGCCTGTCTCAATGCCGCAGCTTTGTCGAGATTGCGCTTCAACGCCTGATAGAACTGAGTCATCAGCAATGCCGTGGGCGAGTCCGGTACAGCCCAGAGAGAAACAATCACACTGGGGACCCCGGCTGTAATGAATGAGCGGGACAAGCCAACTACACCATCGCCTGTGATTCTTCCCCGTCCTGTATCACAAGCGCTTAAAACAACCAGGGTGGCATTTAATTTCAAGTTTAAAATCTCGTCTGCTGTTAGCCACCCATTGTCCTGGTTAGCTGCGGTAGGGGCTGGGTTTCCTGGGGCAGGAGCTAAGGCGATCGCCCCTGGCATTCCCAATCCCTTGAAATCATCCAGCAAGCCGTGGGTTGCCAGATGAATGATTTGCGGCTGCGGCATCAGGTTGACGATCGCCGATTTCGTGGCGCGATCGCCAGTGACTGCTTGAGTTCCCAACAAGGATGCAATCTCTACTGCCTCCCGTTCTGCACCAGGAAGAGGGCTTAACTGTTCCGCAGGTTGATCAAACCGAGCGGGGACTGTGGGCATGGTGGGATTGCCGACAACGAGAGCAGAGAGGGGTGGGGTCTGATTTCCTGCTGCCCCTCGGCTCCGTCGCTCCATTGTCCCGCTGCTCCTTTGCTGTTGCCGGGTCAGTGCCAATACCTGAATCGAAGGAGCGGTGAGAATGGTATGTTGCTCGATCAGGTATTTGCCGGCAGGATTTTGGAGGGCGGCAAAAGGTACCAGAAATAAGGGTCCTTGGGGAATAAAGGTAACGCGGGCATTGGGATCTGAGGGCAGTACATCGGCAATTGGCTGGATTAGCAGTTGATAGAGTTGGGCATGGCGAGTAGCGGCTGGAGAGGCTTCTGGACTGGCAACCACTGCCAACCCGCGACCACGCACCCCCAGGTTTTCTCGACTGATGGATACCAGGTCATTAAGCGAAGTTTTTTGCTGTTGCCACAGCGGTTTGAGGTCAACCACCCGGAAGCGAATGGTGCCGCTGGGTGCGATCGCCCAGATTAAAAGTTCTGCCTCTTTTCCCTCAACCCTGCCATTCACCCATACGTCTTCGTAGGTGATGGAATACTGCACCAGGGTTGAATTTTGAGCCTTAGCAATTTGCTTCATCTGCTCAATCGTCGGGGTTGTAGTCGCTACCGCAACCTGGGCAGCATCGCTTCTCTCGCCGCTCCTTGCTCCCCCCTCTTCGCTGCGGCGTCCTCGACTCTGCAACATTTCCACAAATGCCCTTGCCCGTCCCCGTTCGGCAATTTCTAAAGCAGTATCGGTCTTGTTTTCGGCAATTAGAACACGCTGAAGCAGGCGGTAGGTGCGGGCTTGCTGTTCAAAAATTGAGACTTTGTTCAGGTCATTGCTGCCCAAACTGGCACGTAAGGCTTCCCAAGTTTGCAGTCCTGCGTTTAAGGTGGCGGCGGCTGCCGTCTGGTTACCTGCCTTGAATTGGGTATTGCCCAGATTGTTCAGAACATACGCCTCGGTAGGGCGATCCTGGATCTGGCGGGCGATCGCCAGGGCTTGCTGGTGATACTCCGTGGCTCTGGCATATTGCCCCAAGTCATCATAATGGATGCCTAGATTGAGCAAGACTGTGCTTTCCATGCCCCGGTCTTGAATTTTGCGGGCGATCGCCAATGCCTGCTGGTAGGACTCAACAAACTTCTGATTCTGTCCTGTTCGTTTGTAAACGTTGCCTAGATTGATTAAGGACACTCCCACGCCGCTGGGGTCATCCATTTTCAACGCCATCGCTAGCCGTTGCTGGTGCCGCTCAATTGCCTTGGGATAGTCCTGCAAAACGAGATACAGGTTGCCGAGGTTGGTTAAAACCGATGCTTCCATCGCCGGGTTTTTAATCTCGCGGGCAATCTCAAGGCTATCAAACGCTGTTTGGATAGCGGCGGGGTAGTTACCCAATTCAGAGTAAACGCTACTCAGGTTTTTGAGGGATTGGGCAGCACCGAGGCGATCGCCGATTTCACGGGCAATGGTGAGCCGCTGCTGATGGACAGCGATCGCCTGCCCATAATCGCCTAAAGCGTAATAACTGTTGGCAATGTTATTGAGGGCGGAAGCCTCGCTGCGTCGGTCTTTCAGTTCACGGGCGCGGTTCAACTGCTGCTGGTTATATTCAATCGCTTTGGGGTAGTCGCTCAGGCTGTAATAGACCACACCCAGAGTACCCAGCGTATTGGACTCCAGGGATTGATCCTTGAGTTCGCGGGCGATGGCGAGGGTTTGCTGCAAATAAGTGAGTGCCTGCGGATAGTCGCCACCACTATAGGCAACCTCACCCAGATTGCCCAGGGTTTGCCCCTCACCCAGACGGTCATGAATTTGCCGATAAATGGGCAGCGCCTGCTCGTAATATTCTTTCGCTTGACGATAGTTGCCCAATCCTGCGGTAACCACTCCCAAGTTACCCAATGCTCCCGCTTCTCCGGCGCGATCGCCACTCTTTCGTGCCAGGTTAAGGCTCTGCTGATAAAAGGAAACCGCCCGGTCGTAATTTGCCAACAAGTAATGGACGTTGCCAAGATTGCGTAACGTCTTAATTTGATTCAGCCAATCATCAGTTTTTTGATAGATGGCTAACGCCTGCTGAAGTGACTGAAGCGAGTCTTGATACTGACTGGTGCGCCATTGTTGAATACCCTGCTCCAGGAGTCGATCAGCTTGTTTAGCAGGGGTTTCGCGATCGGTTGGTGGGGCAGGGGATTGGGATAGAAGGCTTAAACCAGCAGGATTAGGGATTGGGGTGAAGGCAATCAGGGTGGTTAGCGCCAGGTGGGTAAAATACATGACTTTGCTGTACTCAACATCCAGCGACTCTACAAACCTTTGGACGTTGCTAAATTCAGGGATAGATTTTAGAAACCCCACACCGGATTAACCCTGGTTCCAGATCAGCGGGGCTACACCCTGCTGCATAACAGCAATGAGGCGGTTCGCTGGCTCAGAGAAATGGATTGTCAGGTGAGGGGTTTCGTCCTGTGAGTAAAGGTTGTGGGTCGGGTCAGGCAGGGAAATCAGGGATTCCCACTTCCTATTCCGCTTCAAACCCCATCGCCACACCGTTCATGCAGTAACGCTTGCCCGTGGGCTTGGGACCGTCATCAAATACGTGCCCCAGGTGACCGCCACAGCGACTACAGTGAACCTCAACCCGGGTCATAAAGAGCGCGCGATCGACAGAGGTTTCCACCGCTCCCTCAATCGGAGCATAGAAGCTGGGCCATCCGGTGCCACTGTTGAACTTGGTTTCCGAAGTAAACAGCGGTTGACCACAACCGGCACAATCATAGGTGCCCTTATCATAGTTTTTGTCTAAAGGGCTGGTGCCTGCCCGTTCAGTGCCGTGTTTCCGTAAAACGTGAAACTGCTCTGGTGTTAGAGTTTTACGCCAGTCTTCCTCCGTTTTGGTAACTTCAAACTCATGGTTCGTGTTGGCGGTTGCCATCGATTCTGACCTCCAGGGAAAATAGCGAGATAACCACGCCGCGCCAATAACGGCTGCGCCACCAAACAAGAGATGTCGCTTATTCATGATCACTTGTTTTACCTATCTCTATTCTGAATCATTTAAGGAAATGCTATTGGCTGGCGATTAAGGAATTCTGTGCTGCACTTAAGCTAAAGATGAAGGCTTCTGTCAATCTCTCTGAAAATTGGTCGTTAGGTGGTAGCTGGTAGGTGGCAAGGAGGCGGGAGGAACCAGTAAGATGTTGCAAAACTAATGACTGACTGCACTGGTGTCCAAACGAGATGGTAGGCTTAAATTCACAAAATTTTTTGCTAATGCCTGAATGCCTCCAGAACGTTGCGCTCAACCAAAGTCGGGATGGTCCTTAGAGCAGCGGGACCCCAACGTAATCCGATCGCTAATGCCCCTATGGAAATGGCAATATCACCATTACTTTCGGGTCCAAACCAGTGGTTGGGAGCATATACCAACCCAGGGACAGGTTTTGCTGGTGGGTTCTCACAATGGGGGCTTGGCAGCACCCGATATGTTCATGATGATGTACGACTGGTTTTGTCGATTTGGCTGCGATCGTCCAGCCTATGGTCTGATGCATCCCCACGTCTGGCAGGTCAGCCCGGTATTGGCAGAACTGGCAGTTAAAACCGGGGCATTAATGGCTCATCCCAAGATGGCGATCGCAGCCCTGCGACGGGGAGCCAGCCTATTGGTCTATCCAGGGGGCGGAGAAGATGTGTTTCGTCCCCACTCTCAGCGCAACCAAATTTACTTTCATGGGCGAAAAGCTTTTATCAGGATTGCCCTGCAAGAAAAGGTCCCCATTGTTCCAGTCATTTCAAAGGGAGCACACGATACCTTGATCGTCCTGACCGACATTTACCAGCAGATGAAACAACTTCACGAGTGGGGCATGCCCTGGCTGCTTGGGATTGACCCGGTGGTGTTTCCAATTTACCTGGGCTTGCCCTGGGGTTTAGCCTTCGGTCCCCTGCCCAACATTCCGTTTCCAGTGAAGATTCACACCCACATCTGTGCGCCGATTGTGTTTGAGCGTTATGGGAGAGAGGCAGCGGGCGATCGCGCCTATGTCAACGCCTGCTATGAAAAAGTCTGCACACACATGCAAGAAGAACTGGATCGGCTGACTCAGTCAAGCAACCCAGTTTTTTAGACTGGCTTTTAACAAGCATTAAACTTTTCCCAGCAAGTACTCCGTTTCTTGAAATGAGGAGTAACGTAAGAACGGATCACTTTGAAAGTGCCAATCAATAAGTCTAGCGATCGACCTGGGAATACTGAACCATTGAACAGCCAGATGCAATTTCAACCCCCTGAATCGGCAATTGGCAGGCTAGAAGGCTAGAGGGAAGAGCACATGGGGCAACTCGGGGAACAATCAGAAATGGGATCTGAAGAGGCGCGGAAAGCCAAAGAGGCTTTGCAAACGGTTACACAGGACTTGCAAGGTCTCCACAAAGGCTTGATTGCCCAACTCTCTCAAGAAGTCGTGCGACTTCAGGCAGAAAAAACTCGCCTGATGTCAGATATTGAAAAACTGCAAGCCTACCATCGGGCATTGCAGTCTCGCCAGATGGAATCTCTTTCGCAACAGCAAGTTGCCCAACAGCAGCTTTGGGCAAAGCAACTGGCGCAGATTTTAGCCAGCCATCTGCAAGCTCAAATAGCAGAACGGCTGAATCAGATTGCGGCTCAAGCCAACCAGCCAGTCGTCAACCCCCAGATGAATCCGTCTGCTCTTCCGGCTATTAGCGGTTATAGCGAAAATGCTCAACGGCTGCTAACGTCGCTAGATGAGACCTTCAACGACACTTTTAAGACCCTCCAGCAGGAGTTGACCACTTACCAAAGTTCGCTCTCCCAGCAAATCAACCGGATGCAAACCCTGGAGCAGCAAGGGGAGGCAATTCTAGAAGCGCTGATCAATCGTTTGAGGGATCAACTTCAATTTGAATCTGGTCGGATGCCGATCGCCCCTTCAACCTACCCAACCGGAAGCAATTACCCTCCTCTCGCTGAAAGCTATGCTTCCCCATCCGACAGAGGCTACCCCACCACTCCAGGCGTCCCTCATCCACCGATCCCTTCCGATAGCGGGTTACCGCTTGCTCCAGAGAACCGTCTTCCTTCCCCCAGTAATGGGTCTCCTGCCTCCCCTATCGACAGCCCTGCGACCCAATTTCGTAATGCCCAATCCTCTTCTCCGGGGGCATTGCCATCCACACTGAGTTTCCCAGGTACCCCAGCACCCCTACCTTCTAAGCCCAAGAAAGAAGTTTCGGTGTTTCAGCTAGGGCTGATACTGGTACTCATATCGACGGTAGCCCTGTCATTTCATAACGTGGTGGTTCGCATTATTGGCAGGGAAAGCGTTGTTTTTGGTTTGTTTAATTTGGGTGGGTTCATTCAGCTCAACCTGGGCAACTCGATTTTGATCCTGTGGCTGCGGATGCTGGTGGTACTGCCATTGATGATACCGGTCGCGATGTTTCTTTATCCGCCGGTCTGGCGTGATATTCGACGGTTTGTAAGTTCGGCAGATCGCCGCCCCATTTTCAGTGTGGTCGGTAGTGGGTTGTTTTTATTTCTGTCCCAAATTCTGATCTATGTTGCCATTGGTAGCATTGGTGCCGGTCCTGCGGTGACCATTTTGTTTATGTACCCGATCGTAACGGTTCCCCTGGCATGGGTATTGTTTGGCGATCGCCCCACCCGGTTGCGCTGGATGGTCATGGCAACCATTTTGCTAGGTGTCATTCTAACGGCACTGCCCAACCTTTCAACAACCAGCAGTGTTTCTGGTGGGGGTGTTTTGACCGCAGTTTTTGCTGGGATTGCCTTCGCCTTTTATCTTCTCTTTATGCAGCTTGGGTTCAAGAAACTGCACCCGATCCCGGTTAGTTTGATCCAGTTCTTCACCATTTTCACACTGACTAGCATTATTCTGATCCTGCCCCTTAATATGGGCGTCCAGGTAGAGAAACCAGGTGGTTTTATTCTGGGTGGAGTTGTTTTAGGCGCTCTGACGCTAGTGGGCTACCTGACCAATAATTTTGGTGTGCGCTTTATGGGAGCCGCCCGTGCCTCTATTATTGCTTCCAGTGGTCCAGTCATGACGGCACTCCTCGCCTGGTTAATTATTCAAAGCCCACTTCAATGGATTCAAATTTTTGGCATTTTGCTGGTGACCGGCGGGGTAACGGCTCTCAGCTTTGAGCGGATGAAGGGGCAGCCCCAGCCTGCCAAGTTAGCCACTGGCAATGGACGCAAGTAAACTGGGCAATCCCTTTAAAAGCTCCTCATACACTCGCAGCAGGTTTGCCACCTTTGGGCAAGTATTTTCCCTGCATCACCAAACGATGAAGCACATCCCAACTGGGATAATATCTTCATCAGACAAGCGTGCCTTCTGAGTTGCTATCGTACCCAAAACGATCAGAGCTGATAGACTTACAGGCATGCCTCTTCAATATCCTCACCGCCAGAAACAGCTTGAGCATTTGATTCAAAAGCTTGGTTTGCCAGAAACGGCACCGATTCAATGGCAACTGCTTGACCTGGCGTTAACCCATTCCACTGTCTCGACTGTAGAGAACTATGAGCAGCTAGAGTTTGTGGGAGATGCGGTGGTTCGGCTGGCAGCGGCTCAGTTTTTATATGAAACCTATGCTCATTTGTCTGTAGGAGAGTTTGCCGCGATCCGCTCGGTGCTGGTCAGCGATCGCGTTCTGGCAAGCATTGCCGTCAGTTACAATCTGGAGCGGTATCTACTCGTTTCTGACAGTGCTTTGAAAGACCAATTGGGGCATGAGTCGCGCATGGCACAGGCTTTTGAAGCGATCCTGGCTGCTCTTTACCTCAGTACGCGCACTCTGGAACTGGTGCGCCCCTGGCTGGATTCTCATTGGGACAGGCTGGTGAATGAGATCCTTCAGGATCCTGCACGCAAGAATTATAAAGCGGCTCTACAGGAGTGGAGTCAGGCTCACTACAAGATCCTGCCAGAGTATAAAGTGAGAGAAGCCGTGGCGCGGCATGGCGCTGAAGACCGTTTTATTGCAGAAATCTGGTTGCGAGGGGAATGTCTGGGACAGGGAAGTGGACGTTCGATTAAAGCCGCAGAGCAGGCAGCAGCACAGGTCGCTTTTATAGCCGTCAGCGATCGCTGAATATATTTATCGTGGATGGGTGGGTTGCTTATGGAAGTGGGTAGTGTTCTAGATTTGTTGTTTACGTTCCGTAGTAGGGGCATTGCAATGCAATGCTCCTACCAGACCCCTCACCCCACCCTACGGGAACGCCAAAGGCGAACACCCCTCATCCATCCCCATCGGTTGAGCGGCTGCCAGTGCGATCGCCTTTGGGAAAATGCGATATTCCTGGGTGTGAATTCGGTTGTGCAAGGTTTCTGGGGTGTCGTCAGGGAGTACAGGCACCGCCGCCTGCATGATGATCGCGCCACTATCGACTTCGGTTACAACATAGTGAACCGTACAGCCGGTAATTTTCACTTTGGCTGCCAGTGCCTGCTCAACGGCATGGGCACCTTTGAAACTGGGTAGGAGACTGGGGTGAATATTGAGTATGCGATTGGGAAAGGCGTTGATCAGGACGGGAGTGACAATTCGCATCCAACCAGCCATGATCACCCATTCCACCTCATAGTCCTGAAGCGTTTTCACAATGGCACGATCAAGGGCATCTCGACTCTCAAATTCACGGTGATTGAGCAAAATTGCGGGAATACCCCAACGGGCAGCACGGGCAGCAACTTTTGCACCAGGGTTATTGTAAATCAGGACACAAACCTTAGCGTTGAGTTGCTGGTCAGCAATTGCCTGGGCGATCGCTTCAAAGTTACTCCCCCCTCCGGATGCCATTACCCCTACCCTGATGGGCGGAAGATGGGAAGATGGCTCAGGAAAAGAGCCAGGTGAAATCAAACTTGCGGTCAACTCCTCAGACACGCCAACGCTCCATGATTGTGTTCCATCCATGTTCCAACGATTGAGGCTGAAATAGCAAGTGGGTTGATATAACCACGAACCTTTTATTCAACGTTGCAAGTTTATTTAGCGTTGCAAATTTATTGCAGATCATCCATTAGTTAGAAATTTAGGCTTTCTAGATAAACTCCTAATGGTAGAGTAAAAATTTTTCGATTATGCCTAGTCTTAGGGAGTCATGAAACAAAGTAGTTACCAATTGCAAACCCAAGCGCCTTCAGAAAAATTGAAGCTCAAGAATTAAGAATGAGTTACCAATTAACATACAACTCTATCCGGAATCTGAGTTTCATCCAATCATTTGGGATAAAGCAGTGTACGTCGCTTCAACAGCAGAATCAGAATTTTTTAGAGCGTTGAGATCTTTCTGACCTGGACTACGACTTCCTTCCTATATATCCCTCATCTGACAGTCTTAAAAGCTATTTGCAATTTCTACAAGCTTTTATGACGTACCAACTTTTGATGGATTAGTTCGTCGGAGCCAGGATACGGCATAGTTTATGGCATTCAGTCAAAACTACTAGCAAAATCCTTGTAATGACAAGAATTTTTCAACAGATTTAGCAAGAGTTTTAGTGACAATCAGTTAAGCAGGAGAACGATTTATGCAAGAGAAAAACACTTTTTTTAGGAGCCGAAGAGTTGGCGTTTCGTTGGGTGCGATCGCCTTGGGATTAGTAACATTGCTCGTTCCTGGATGTGCTGGATGGAATCAGGCTCGTGATGAAAGCCAGCCCACAGTGACAGCCCAGGATGTTGCAGATCAAGCTACGGCTGAACAACTCATCGGACAAACCATCACGATCAGAAGTATGCCAGGGGAGAAAATTGGAACCCATGGACTCATTATGAATACTAATGATGGCAATTCTATCCTGGTTATTAATCCAGCTCGTAATGGTTTCCAATTGCCGCCTGAGCGCGAGATCCCCTTGCAGGTAACAGGGCGAGTTGAGACCTTTAACCTTGCTCAAATTCAGAGCAAATACGGGATCCAATTGGAGCCTAATCTGTACTCAGAATACGAGAATAGACCCGCGATTATTGCCCAATCCTTAGCCCTGGCTCCTAAACCAGAAGATCTCGCGGCAGCGCCTGATGGCTATTTTGCCAATCAACCCATTGCTGTAGAAGGGGAACTAAGAAAACTTGACTACACGCCTAATGCATTTGCTTTGTATGAGGAAGGGTGGATTGATGATGTTGGAGTGCTAGTTGTTGGAGTTGATGGTGACCTTAAGGCTAAAGGCACTCCCCTGGAGGAGGGTGGAAACGTGGTTGTTACTGGTGTAACTCGTCCATTCAGCGCTGAACTTGCCAGGGAATTTAACTTGGGTTGGAATGACCAACAAATTCAAGAGTTTCAATCCCGCTACACCAATAGACCAGTGGTGGTAGCGGATGGGGTCTATCCCTCTGCTGTTTCTCCTGCACCTGGCAACTAATGGTCATCGGGTTCGTTGCCGCCAAATCTCTGTAACGCCCCCTGCGTAAAGGTTCAAGCACCTTTTTTAGTAAGAGTGCTTTTTGCCCAGGCTCGAATCGGCGTGGGTTAACAACAGTCCATTGAACGAAATGAAACGAAATGAAAGGAAAAACCATGAATAACAGACAAATGACTTCCAAAACAGGTCAATACAAACGTGCTGTAGGTACTTTCAAACGGCGCGAAGACCTGGAAGACGCGCTGCGAGCTTTGAGAGATGCCAATTTTGATATGAGCAAAGTTTCCTTGATTGCACGCAATGTGGAAGCTGTAGAAGGAACTGAGGACATTCATCAAGGAAATGAAGCCCAGGAAGGTGCCGCAGCAGGTGCAACCACAGGTGCGGTTTTAGGCGGTATTGGTGGATTTCTGGTCGGAGTTGGGTTGTTAGCGGTTCCTGGTGTTGGTCCTATTCTTGCCGCAGGAGCCGAAATCAATGCCCTCGCCTCCACCCTGGCAGGAGCCGGGATTGGTGCTGCGTCAGGCGGCATTATTGGAGCGCTGGTTGGCTTGGGGATACCTGAAGATCACGCAAGGGAATACAGCGATCGCGTTAAGGCGGGTGAATATCTGCTGATAGTCAGTGGAACAGAGCAGGAGTTGCGCCAGATTGAGTCAATCCTGCGCGATCGGCGGATTGAAGGTTACCAGACATATCATGCTCCCGATTTAGGAACGACTGAAAATGGACCCAGACAGGAACGAGTTGAGAGCCAAAAAGCGGTTCGGGATACTCGCGACCTGGACAATGATGGTGAACCTGAGGTCATTATTGTGGATCACCGCAAGGAAGTTCGGTAGAGCAGTGAGCTAGTTGACTGAAACTAATTTTGTCGAAGGCGATCGGGAACTCCTACAGAGGAAAAGCCCGCGATCGCCTTCAAGTTCTGGCACCGGAGCAATTCCGTGAAGTTCAGGCTAGGGCGACCTTCCAGGTCAGCCACAGCTTCAATTGCCGTGAGTAAGGAGTGGGCAGCCTCAGATTCACTATAACCCCGTCGTTGAGCAACTTTGAGTGCTGCCTCATCGGCTTCCAGTTCGCGTTCTGGGCTGCGGTTATTACGCCAGACCTGGGTACCCGCGATCGCTGTCAGTCCACCTGCCACAATCATGCCCACCGGATCTGCCTGCAAAAGTTCAACAATAGTTCCTGCTACACCCGCCGCGACTAGTCCTTGGTAAAGATTAGGACGAAACCATTTCACCCCAATTAGCCAGCTCACCGTCCGCAGAACCAGCAAATCCCTTTGCGACTTGGCTAAACGTCCCCACAGGTCAAAATTAATCCAAATGGGGCGCTCCTGAATCCAGGGCATTGGAAACGGACTATCAATTACGACAGACTGCTCTGGCTTGCTTCTTAGTTTGGTCATCATGCGCCCGGAAGCAGGCATCACTTCTAGCAGGCGGCGGATTTCAAAATCAGGCTCCATAGGGGGGGAGAGAGTTAAGAGTTGCGAGTTGAGAGTTTTGAGTTTTGAGTTAGGAATTGGGTAAAAGGTAGTTGGTGAGGGGTAGAGGCTGTGGCTATAGGTTCTGTCACCTGCTTCTCCCGCACACCTAACCCACGCCCAACTATCAGTAATACTGGAGTGCGTGTCAGACGACTCATTCTGCATGATAAACCCTAAAGACAAAGGCTTGCAGATCCAACTCTGAGGGCAAAAGTGACAAGAAAGGGTTCAAGTACGGTAGGCAAGGGCAAAGCGATCGATCCCTGCCAGGTCTGGATGAATCTGGATCGAGTGATAACTATTCTGTTGGTGCAGCAGAGCAGAGACAATTTCCGCCTGACCTGCCATCATTTCAAACAGCAAAATACCCCCAGGGTGCAGGTAAATGGGTGCCATTGTAATCAGATGACGAATACAGTCTAGACCATCGGCTCCTCCATCTAACGCCAGGTGAGGCTCATGCTGGGCAACCTCTGGCTGGAGTTCTGCTACAGTCGCGCTGGGAATGTAAGGCGGATTTGAGACAATGCCGCTTAATTGCCCTTGCAGCGATGCCAGTGGCTCAAACCAGGAACCTTGATAGAAATGAATCCGCTGTTGCAGGTGATAGGATGCCGCATTGGATTGGGCGATCGCCAGGGCTGCTTCACTACAGTCCACCGCATGGATCGTCGCCTGCGGAAATGCCGTCGCTAACCCCAGGGCGATCACACCGCTGCCTGTGCCTAAGTCTGCCCAGTGGGGTGAGGGGTGAGGGGTGTTCGCCTTTGGCGTTCCCGTAGGGTGGGGTGAGGGGTGAGAGGTGGGGACCAGGGTAGGGGTGTTAGTGGTTAGGGGTTGGTTGTTAGTCGATTGAATGGATTCTTCCACTCCCCTGCCCCTCTGCCCCCCTGCCCCTATTGCCAAGTCAATTACACACTCGGTCTCTGGTCGTGGAATCAGGACGGCGGGTGAAACGTTGAGGCGGAACTGCCGCCAGGGAGCAATGCCGGTCAGGTATTGTACGGGTACTCGTGCCTGAATTCGCCTATCCCAGAGGCGTTGCAGTTCAACCAGGGAGAGCTTGAGTGTAATTGCTGGCAGAGTCTTAAAGGACTCTAGCCGCAGTGCTAATCGATCAAGTTCGGTCAGGTCTTGTAAAAGCCAGTCCACTTCAGTGGGGGGAATGGCAGCGGCGATCGCCTCCTGGCGGGCAGCTTTCCACCATTCCCACAATGTTGCTCCAGAAACGACAAACTCTCGCCCCCCAAAGGAAGGCGAGAGAGAATTGGTAGATGGTTTTGAGAAAGACATAGCTACGAGAGAAAAATTTGAGCAGTGAACCGATTCTTCTCAACTCATCGCTCAAACGTGATCCCTCAGCCCTTACTTCTTAGGAGCATTCGCGGGTGCAGGAGCAGGTTTTTGCCCAGCAGCGGGGGCGAGCGATCGCACGTAATCAACTGCCTCTTGAGAGGGCACCAGGACAATCTGATTGAGTTGAGGATCGTTCTTCTCTTGTAGCACCTGGATCAAGCCCTCCAGATTGAGAACTTGAATTTCAATCGTAGAAGCCATGTTGGGTTCTTGCTTCTTAAACTGCTCCAGTAGAGTCTGAAGTTCCTCTTTCTTAAAGAACATAGGAATTACCGATTGGTTTCCCTGCTGAATGGTCAGGTAGCCTTTTTCTTTCCCACCCCGGGCAACGAAGAGAGGGGTACCATTAAATTGCTGTGCCTGCTGACCTGTCTGTTTGAGCAAGGTGGTCGCAGAGGCAACTTGCTGCTGAGATGGCACAAACGCAAAACCTAAGCCGTCAGGTTTACCTTTGTTATCTAACCCCAGTTGATAAACTTCAGCTAGAGAAACTGGAACTACACTCACCCCCTTAGCCAGTTCAGGATTCTTGGATTTAAGGTTTTCAAGAAATGCCTGGGCATCTTTCTGGCTGATGAAGACACCAGCTACCGGTTGACCCTTTTGCCCCTGGGGTGGCGAGGCAACTAGCGGAGCGCCCTGCGAGTTAGCAATGGTAAAAACGGGAACCGGGCGCAACTTTTGCAGAATTTGATCTTTGGGCAGCGCCAGTACCTGCATGGCTCCCGCCAGTACTGAACCTAACAGGGCACTTCCAACTAGACCAGCCGTTACGCTCCGACGAAGAAATGATTTCATGACTGCTCCTGGCATTTGACACTCTAAGGGTTGAACAGGGAACCGGACTTGAAGCCCATCCGAAAAGCCCTCATGACCAGAGCCTGGTACTGAACCAGGCAAGTCTTTCGGATAGGCGCTTGACCCATTGGGAAGGCAGTGAACTGGGTCTGAAAACTAAAGCTCAACTGCGCAGATTTGCCTAATCATTCTGCGGTATTCCCTCTCTTTTGTAAATTCACCGCAATAATTGGACCTGATATTTTTGACCGATTACGGGAAGCCATTCTTGCATAGCCTAACTTGTCTTTCCCAATCTAAATGTGACATTCCTGGAAGTGGTTACGCGATCGCCCCTTCCCTGGATGGCATCCTGCTTTAGCTTATCGCGGCAACTTTGAGATCTGTTGAGAATTTGAATGAATTAGAGTCCTTACTGTGAGAGGGACATTTAGAGGGACGCTGGGCAGGGATGAGAGTTCCCTATGTCTAATTCAGTCCGGGTATTGCTGGCAGGATGCTGAATTGAGTCCAGCATCCTGCACCCTTTTTACCCCCAAAAACAGCAATGCCCAGTCCACTTTTCAGGACTATTTTTCTGAGGAAACCATCGGGGGTCCGGCGGTCACAATTACCATCCGCTCCGGATGCAGCAGTTCGGTAATGGCTTGTTGAACCTGGGCAGGGGTAACTGCCGAGATTTTATCGGTGTACTGCCGCAGTTCGTTGATACCTAAACCATAAACTGCGTTCATCAGAATCGTGTCGGCTAGAGTGTCAGGCTCTGCTAGTCCGACCGGATAACTACTGGTCAGCGATCGCTTAGCTACCGCCACTTCATTTTCGGTTACTCCCTGCTCCCGGACTTGCTTCAACAAACTCACTGTGCTGGCGATAGCCCGCTCCGTATCCTCCGGCGAGGTTTGCATCGTAATCAGGAATGGACCCTGGCTCATGCCTGCCTGAAAGTAGCTGTAGATGCCATAAGTTAGCCCCAGGCGATCGCGAATTTCAGTTCCCAATCGGCTCGATAGGGTATCCCCTCCCAAAATCTGGTTCAGCACCTCTGAGGCATAAAAGCGGGGGTCAGTCCGGTGGATACCGTTGTAGCCCAGGAAGATGACTGATTGCGTCTTGCCCGGTAGTGCTGGGTTTACCCGAACCGTTGTTTCAGGCAATGGCACGGATGGAAAGGTTAGTTTGGAGTCTTGCGTTGGGTTCTGCCATTGACCAAGTTCCTGGTTGAGCAGGTTCCGCACCTGAACCGGGTCAAAGTCACCCAGCAGGGTCAGCACCGTCCTCTCAGGGTGATAATGCTGCTGGTAAAACTGCACCAGATCATCACGGGTAATTCGATTCAGGCTTTCTTCCGTGGGAAAAGTATGGAACGGGTGATTGGTTGGATAAATAGTCTGCTGGAAGACTCGCCGTGCCAGCCGTCCAGGATTATCTAGCTCCAATTTCAGGGCACTCAATGCCTGTTGGCGGCTCAGCTCCAGTTCATTGTTGGGAAAGCTGGCATTTTTTAATACATCTGCCAGCACTTGAGTCATCGTGGGCAAATCGGATGCTAGCGCGTTACCAGAAATGCCAACGCCTTCACGACCGGCACTAAAGGACAAACTGGCTCCCCGATTTTCCAAGATTTTGGCAAGTTCCAGGGCATTTTTTGTTTGAGTCCCATTCATCAGGTTGGCAGCGGTTAAGTTTGCCAGTCCAGCGGTTTGGGGTTGGTCATAGGAACTGCCTGCGGTAATGAAACCGCTGAGGGTGACGGTGGGAGTGCTGCGATCGCGCAACAGCAACACCTGAAGACCATTTGCCAGGGTCAGCTTTTCGGGTAGCGGCTGTTCGGGATGAGCAGTGGTGGTGGATGAAGGCGGCAGGTACTTTGCCACCTCTGATGGATCAACGGGTTCACCTGGGCTAAAGTTTTCACTGGTTTGGGAGAAACTGCCGGGGGCTTCCCCATTGGCTTGAATTTGAGTCGGTTCAAAAAAGCCAACGGTTCGTTGAGCAGGGGTTAGATAGGTTTGGGCAACTCGCTGCACGTCTACTGCTGTAACTTTGGTAATCGCATTCAGAAGGCGATCGGTAAAGCGGTAATCCCCAGTAGCG
The DNA here is from genome assembly GCF_056784235.1 of Kovacikia sp. CALU 1929. NCBI lineage: Bacteria > Bacillati > Cyanobacteriota > Cyanophyceae > Leptolyngbyales > Leptolyngbyaceae > Kovacikia > Kovacikia sp. CALU 1929. Next base: position 97,135 of record NZ_JBXBCF010000063.1, on the reverse strand, counting down.
GTCTGGTCATCACCAAGCTGCAACGCTTGACTTGCAATGTCTCGATTGCGGAGCAGAATAGAAGCCCGGAACTGCGTCTTTGCTCGCTCCAACTCTTCTGGAGTAACTCCCTGGTCACGCAGATCAGCCAGCGTCTTCTGCAAAACTTGGTCAATTTGTTCTAGCTCCTTACCGGGAGCAGCCGTGACAGAAAACTCATACCAGCCGCCGCCAATCATGTTTGCCGCGTAACCACTGGCACTACTGGCCAGCCCCGTCTCTACCAGAGCTTGATACAGCCGCGAACTCCGTCCACTCGTCAAAATATAGTCCATCACCTGTAATACAGGGACATCGGGATGGCTGACATTGGGGAGGGGGTAAACCTCATTTAACAGGGCAGCACTGCCTGGCTCCCGCAGGACAATGGGAGATTTTGACGCAACCGAGGCAGGAATCCTGGTTCCAGATTGCGATCCAGATTGTGGGACAGGTTGATCGGCGGGCAACGGCTGATTTTCAGGAGGAATCTTGCCAAAGATCTCCTTGACGATTGCCAGCGTTGGCTCAGTTTGAAAATTGCCTACAATAATCAATGTGGCATTGTCAGGACGATAGTAGCGTTGGTAATAGTCGCGCACTTGTTCAACCGTAAAGCGCTCGACATCTGCCTTGGTGCCTCCTACGGGCAACCCATAAGGACTGTTAGGAAAAGCGGCTCGCATCACGGCTCGACCCAGGCGATAGCCCGGATTGTTTTCATAGCCTTGCAGTTCGGAAATGACCACCCGCTTCTCAGTAGTCAATTCCTTGTCATCAATGACTGAGTTCTTCATCCGGTCGGCTTCCAGGACAAGCAATGCCTTTAACTTATCCTGCTCAACCGTGCCAAAGTATGCCGTCTGGTCATAGCTGGTAAAAGCGTTTGAATCGCTGCCCAGGACGCTGAAAAAACGCCCAAACTGAATCGGTCGCTCCTCAGTCCCTTTAAACATGAGGTGCTCTAGCTGGTGAGCAATCCCGCTAATGCCTGGTGTTTCATTGCGAGATCCAACCCGATACCACACCTGCACTGTGACAACTGGGGCAGTATTGACTTCTTTGGTCAACACGGTCAGCCCATTGTCCAGCACTGTCTTGCGAACATTCTGGGTCAGGACATCGGAGGAGCTAGTTTGCTCCACTGGCAACTGAGCCATCTCCCGATTCTGGGTGAGGCTCTCTGGTGGTGCCAGTTGGGAACCAGCGGGAAATCCTGATACCAGAACAAGGGTGAGACAGAGACTAAACAGAAACCCAAACATACCGTAGCGACTAAACCATTTTGGCAAGGACATACCTGCGAACACCTAACAATTTTAGATTTCTGGCACAACTTTTTTGTTGCGCTAGGGTCTTTGAAGCGAAGCTCGATCGTAGCTCAACTCGATCACAACTGTTCCTCAACTACCCGTAACCTATGCCCCGTAGCCTATACCCCATACTCCGTACCCCGTACTACCCCCAATGGGACATGGTCAAGCTGACAGTAGGGGCGACTGTAGCTCAGGGGGCGTTCTAAAGAATATCCTTCCAGCCGTTCTGAGTCGCTCAGGATAGTTGCGGTAGCTCCGTCGTAAACAATCTGCCCCTGGCTTAAAACGATGGTGCGATCGCATAAATCCAGTGCCAGATCTAGATCATGGGTAGCAATCAACTGAGTCAAGGGCAGAGTATCCAACAGTTGAATAAGCTGGCGGCGGCTGCGGGGATCCAATTGGGCAGAAGGTTCATCCAGTAGCAAGATTTGGGGACCCATTGCCAAAATTCCCGCGATCGCCACCCGTTTTTTCTCCCCACCAGAAAGGTGGTGCGGTGGACGGTGTCTCAATGCCTGTACACCCGTTAGCGCCAGTGCCATGCTGACCCGTTCTTCCACCTCGGCAGGTGTCAAACCCATATTTTGCGGTCCAAATGCCACATCTTCCCAAACTGAAGGAGAGAACAGTTGATCATCGGGATTCTGAAACACCAGCCCCATATCCGAGCGAAATACTCCGGGTACCAGGGGTTCGTTAAACAACACAATTTCTCCCCCGGTGGGGCGCAGCACACCACAGAGCAACTTGAACAGAGTTGTCTTCCCACAACCATTTGCCCCAATCACCCCAATTCGCTCCCCTGGCTGAACTTTGAGGCTTACCTGTTGTAAGACATCCGGCAGATCGGGATAGGAAAACCCCAAATTGGTCACCGCGATCGCTACCTCCGTTATGGACGTTTGCGGTTGTCGCTCAAGCAGTTGGTTCATTGGTGTCATCCATGAAACACTAAAACAAAATCTCAGCCATCACAAAACCGGCAGCCATTAGTAACGTCAACCAGAGAGCGATTGTACTCCAGGGAATCACGGTGCTGAACTCTGCTCCTCTGCCCGTCTCCCCGTCTCCCCGTCTCCTCCTCTGCCCGTCTCCCCGTCTCCCCGTCTCCTCCTCTGCCCCATACCCCCGCAACCGCATCGCCTGATAAACCTGTTCAGACTGTTCATAGCTGCGAATGAGCAACGTTCCAGCCAGCGCCGCGAGTTGTTTCATCGTCTGCCAGTTGGGGTGGAGGAACCCCGTTTTCTGGAATTGTCCAAAACCGCGCAGGCGCATGACCGTCTGCATCGTTGCTAGATTGTCGGCAATGTCATATAGATAGCGGTAGCTGAGCAGAGTCATATCTGCCAGGATGGGAGGGAGTCCGAGCGATCGCATCGCCTGAATCAGAACCGAAAACCGGGTTGTACTCAGCAGAATAATTCCCAGCGTGAGAATAGAGAAAAACCGGGCAGCAATCAGCACAACGGTCAACCCACCTTCTTGCCGCAGGGACAGGAAACCCCATTGCCAGATCACCGTTTCCCCAGACAAAAACGGTAACAACAAAACCATGCCCAGCAGAAAAAACCCAGGATAGCGCAGGCGATTTAGTAGAAAAGAGAGTGGCAAGTCGGAAGCCGCATAGAAACCTCCGGTCACTACCAGCATGGCAGGCACGAGGCGCAGGTCATGCACGGCTGCAAACGCAAAAATCAGCCCAGCAAAACCAATCAGCTTTTGCTGGGGTTGCCAGCGATGAATTAGAGAAGATCCAGAGGAGTGAGCATCCAGATTGAATCGCATTCCCATCTTTACCACTCATTCTGTAGCAGTTCTGGTTTCACGCGCTCCAAAAATAGGACTATCAATGCGGTAAAAGCCCCCTCAATGATCGCCAGCGGTATGTGTGCCAGCAGCAATGCAAAAACTGCTGCCCGTTCGGTTGCAGCATCTAAATTAGAAGGAATGGTTGTCACCACAATCGTGACAAAAAGCAGCGCTGAAATGCTTAAGCTGAACGCACCTGCCAGGAAAGCAAAAACCCCAGAAGTAACCTTCGGTTTCCACCGACTGCCCACCTGCTGACGCAATTGAAACAGATAGTACGCCAGCAGGGCTGGTACACCCATAATCAGGGCATTGATCCCCAAGGTGCTGAGTCCACCATGCCCAAAAGTTGCTGCCTGAAAAAACAGACCAATTAAAATCGCTGGAAAGGCATAAAACCCCAAGACACAACCCAGCAGCCCGTTTAATACCAGGTGAACGCTGGCAGGGGGAATCGGAATGTGAATCAGCGAGGTCAGAAAAAATGCTGCTGTTAGCAGAGCGGCTTTAGGAACTCCCTGGGTTGGGTCTCTCAGGCGGTTAATTTGACGCAGGGAATACCAGGTGACCAGACCCGCCAAGGCGTAGCCTCCCACACAAACCTGAGCTGGCAAAATGCCATCGGGGACGTGCATCTACTTCCTCCGAGAAAAAAAGAGCGCCGTGCCAACTAAACCCCAAATGACTGATAGAGTCATGATTCCCTGCTGTAAAGAGGTGTAGCCAGTACTTCCCTGGACGATCGCCCCCCCAACCTGGTTAGATTCAACTGGAATTGCCAGAATTGCTCCATGCCCCGCCGAACGCACTTTGACTTCCCAACTCCCCGGTCGAGAGGTATCAGGGGCAAAGGTGAACTGTCCCTTTTCATCAGTTTTTCCAGTCAACCAGGGATCGTCTTTACCCGGTGCATAAATTGTCACCTGGGCGTTTTTCATCGGTTCTCCAGTGTCGTAGTTTGCCTGGATGTTGAGCGCCTGGGTTGACTGGTACTGAATCTCAACCCCGTGGGCGATCACTCCCTTCGCCTGCCCCATCACCATCAGGCAAACGACCGGAATTAACCACTTCACCACTTTAGCCTCCTGGCATTTCCACATTTCCTGGCATTTCCTCATGTCATCATCTGTCAATATCAGGTTTAAATTCGTATCAGGTTTGAAGCACAGTTTCCTTGCAGTGTCCTTCACCCACATGCCCTAAAGAGGGAAGAACTGCCTCTATCCTTTTGAAATCCTCTGGCGAAAGTGCCTGTCTCAGTGCCGCCATATCCACATCCAGCTTGTTATCCTGCGCGATCGCGGCTAAAGGCTCAAATCCGAGTGCCTGCTGGTTTAGTTCATCCGCTGCGGGGGTATCCGCATCGCCAAACAGATGATCAAAGTGGAAGGTTGTCTCCAGGTCTGCTTTTCCGCCCGGTTCTAAGGACCCCTTGCGATCGTCCCCCACAAAGTCGCCACAGGTAAACGCCATCTCCTGTTCAATCTTGAGATTAAAATCAACCGTCCTGCCATCTTTGGTCGCTCTCCCTCTGAGGAATAGAGGATAACCCTGGGCAGCTCCTTCAGTCGGTTTCACCATCCTCCAGGAAAGCGCATTGTAGCGTCCGGCAGGGGCTTTCACCTCCCCTACCACCACCGGGTCAGCCTTTTCATCCCCGGCAGCCAGATCTATCGTCTGTGTTTTATCCAGGCTCGCCTGCTGGTTTGCTTTTAGCTCCTGATCTTTCTGAGGGTCATAGGGGGGATCGGTCTGGTAGGCAGTCACATCACTCAGCGTAGTGTAAACATTTTCAAAGCTGATTTGCCAGCCATCCTTAGAAGTAAACCCCTGACGCACAAAGTCTTCCCCGTTAGCACGAATTTCTAAGGTGCCGCTATCGTCTGTGGACGGGGCTGCTGCTGGCGAAGATTCGCCAGCAGGTGAGGGGGTGCTGGCTGTCTGGTTGTTCGTACAACCCTGAATGCCTCCCAAAATCAGAAACCCTGCACTCACCAAAACCACTACTCGCTGTTTCATGCGGACTCAATCCTCAACTAAAAACCCTGACACAGTCTTCCATCGCCAGTAAATCGCTCCACTGATAGGATTACAATCCTCCAAGGGGGGATGTGAAGGAAAAAAAACAGGTGATTTCAACAAAACATATAGTTATCGCCTCTAGACTTTCTAAAACATCTCACGCTATATTTATAGACTGTGAGTTTTTGCCAGACCTATGCACGCCCAGGAAATTATCCGCTCCATTGAAGCGGAGCAAATGAAAACAAATCTACCTATCATCTACATTGGTGACACGGTGAAAGTCGGTGTCATCATTCAGGAAGGTGGTAAAGAGCGCACCCAGCCCTACGAAGGCGTTGTCATTTCCAAAAAAGGAGCTGGCATTAATCAGAACATTACTGTTCGGCGCACTTTCCAGGGTGTTGGAGTTGAGCGGGTTTTCCTGATTCACTCCCCCCGCATTGAAAGCATCAAAATATTACGTCGGGCGAAGGTTCGCCGTGCCAAACTTTACTACCTGCGCGATCGCGTCGGTAAGGCAACCCGCCTCAAGCAACGGTTTGACCGGGCCCTCTAGTGAGGTGGTAGGTTTAGAAGGAATAGGTAGGATAGGTAGTAGATAATTCTGCTACCTCATATCTAACCCTTGTAAATTGCCCCTGATAAATTGTTAAACTGGATAAGCAAGCCCAAAGGGCTTAGTTCGTGCGCTCTTAGTTCAGTTGGTAGAACGCAGGTCTCCAAAACCTGATGTCGGGGGTTCAAGTCCTCCAGGGCGCGCTGAGCAATTTGGCAAACCAGTAAATCCTGGTTTAGAAAGCGATTCCAAAGGGGAGGAAAGCGGCTGTGGCAAAAGATGATGCAAAGGTGCAAGAAGAGAATTCCAAGTTTAACCCCGCCACTTTCCTTCAAGAGACGAAGGACGAGTTGGACAAAGTTGTTTGGCCTAGCCGTCAGCAACTGATCAGCGAATCCATTGCCGTCATCCTGATGGTTACTCTTTCAGCTAGTCTGATCTACCTTTTCGATAACTTTTTTGCGTGGGCAGCGCAGCAGGTGTTCGGATGACCTATACCTCAGACGAATTCCAAGATTTCCTTCAAGCCGATGCCGAATACGCAGAGGCTGAGTATTCGCGTAAGAGCGGTCGCTGGTATGCGGTTCAGGTTGCTTCTGGCTGCGAAAAGCGGGTCAAGGCAAACCTGGAGCAGCGGATTGAAACCCTTGATGTGGCAAACCGAATCTTTCAAATCGAGATTCCCCAAACTCCTGCCGTTAAGCTCCGTAAGGATGGTTCTCGCCAGAATACTGAAGAGAAAGTTTTTCCTGGCTACGTCCTGGTCAACATGATTATGGATGACGATACCTGGCAGGTCGTCAAAAACACCCCAAACGTAATTAACTTTGTTGGGGCAGAGCAAAAGCGTCGCTACGGACGCGGGCGGGGGCACGTCAAGCCCATGCCGCTTGGGCATTCAGAGGTTGAGCGAATCTTTAAACAGACCCAAGAGCAAGAGCCTGTCGTCAAGATCGACATGGGAGCAGGAGACAAAATCCTGGTGCTTTCTGGTCCCTTCAAGGATTTTGAAGGGGAAGTGATTGAGGTCAGCCCAGAACGTAGTAAGCTGAAAGCCCTGCTGTCTATCTTCGGGCGCGATACCCCTGTAGAGTTAGAGTTTAACCAGGTTCAGAAAGAGAGCTAATAGAGTCAATGGCAAAGAAAGTAGCTGCAGTGATTAAGCTGGCGATTTCCGCTGGCAAGGCAAACCCTGCCCCTCCCATTGGTCCCGCGCTAGGTCAGCACGGGGTCAACATTATGATGTTCTGTAAGGAATATAATGCCAGAACTGCCGACCAAGTAGGGATGGTTGTTCCGGTAGAGATCTCGGTCTATGAAGATCGGAGTTTTACCTTCATTCTCAAAACACCCCCTGCTTCCAAGCTCATTGCTAAAGCTGCCGGGGTCGAGAGAGGTTCTGGCGAACCAAACCGCAAGACAGTGGGTTCAATTACCCGTAGTCAATTGCAAGAAATCGCCCAAGCTAAAATGCCCGACCTGAATGCAAACGACATCGAAGCAGCAATGAAGATTGTCGAAGGGACTGCCCGTAATATGGGCATCGCTGTAAAAGATTAGGCGTAACAGTAGGAAATGGGGAATAAGTAAGGCAATCGCAAAGAGTAAAAGATTAAAAGATTAAAAGTGAAAAACACAAAGCTTTTTCTCTCAGCCCCTACTCCCTCATCCCCACCACCCACCACCTGATCCCTACCATGACCACCTATTCAAGGGGGAGAGGTCGAACCTCGTTATTGACCCCAGGAGATACCAACAATGAGCAAACTATCTAAACGACTGCAAGAGCTTCATAAGAAGGTTGAAGATCGCCTCTATGAACCATTAGAAGCGCTCAATCTGCTGAAAGAAACTGCCACCGCAAAGTTTCCCGAATCGGCAGAAGCCCATATTCGTCTGGGGATTGATCCTAAATATACCGATCAGCAATTGAGAACAACTGTTGCACTGCCCAAGGGAACGGGGCAAACAGTTCGAGTGGCGGTGATTGCAAGGGGTGAAAAAGTAACAGAGGCAAGCAATGCTGGAGCTGACATAGCCGGTTCAGAGGAATTGATTAACGAGATTCAGAAGGGGATGATGGATTTTGACCTGCTGATTGCAACCCCTGACATGATGCCCCAGGTGGCAAAGCTGGGTAAGTTACTGGGCCCTCGTGGTTTGATGCCATCACCTAAGGGCGGTACGGTGACTTTCGATCTGCCCCAGGCAATTTCTGAATTTAAAGCAGGTAAGCTGGAATTCCGGGCAGATCGGACAGGGATTGTCCATGTTATGTTTGGTAAGGCATCTTTCCCCGCAGAGGATTTGCTGATTAATTTGAAGGCATTGCAGGAAACGATTGACCGGAATCGTCCCTCTGGTGCAAAGGGTCGTTATTGGCGCAGTGTGTTTGTTGCCGCTACGATGGGTCCTTCCATTCAGGTGGATATAAGCGGTTTACGTGATTTGAAACTTGGAGAGGCTGCATGAAATAGGGAAGGGTTTTAAGTCATGGGTTATCAGATCTTAGCTCTATAACTCAAATTTGAACCCTCAAAACTAAATAGCGGAGCCAGAGACGGCAGGCGCTTTATGCTTAATATCCTGCCCAGGTTTCTTCCCAATTCAGACTGCTGCGTCTGTTGATGAGTGTTGCAGCATCTGAATTTGGATATGAACCCTGGCACTACCGTCAGGGTTTTTTTAGTGGGTTTCCCAATCAAGCTTGAAAACGAACAGCCCGATTAAGGAGGTGAGAGACAAATGGGTAGAACGTTGGAAGAAAAAAAGGCAATGGTGGCAGAACTCAAGGAAAACTTGAGTCAGTCGCAACTGGCAGTCGTGATTGATTACAAAGGTTTGACGGTTGCTGAGATTACAGATCTGCGTAAGCGTTTATTCCCTACGGGAAGCACCTGCGCCGTCGCAAAGAACACTCTGATGCGCATTGCCGTTGAGGGTGACGAGAACTGGCAACCCATGAATGAGTTTTTGAAGGGGTCTTCTGCCTTTCTCCTGATTAAGGATGACATTGGAGGTGCCCTCAAGGCATACCAGGACTTCCAGAAGGCTTCCAAGAAGACAGAACTTCGCGGCGGCGTGATGGAAGGTCGTGCCCTCTCTAGCGCAGATGTAAAGGCGATCGCTGACCTGCCATCTAAGGAACAGCTCATGGCTCAGGTTGCTGGTGCCATCAATGGCGTGACAACCAAGCTAGCGGTGGGGATCAACCAGGTTCCCGCTTCCCTGGCACGTGCGATTCAGGCGATCGCTGACAAAGAGCAAGATGCCGCTTAGGTATTCCAGAAGGCAGAGGAAGGGGGGCAGAGGGCTACTGACCACTGACCGCCAAATAACAACCCCACACCTCACACCTATCTACTGACTAATGACCAATGACTTAAAGGAGTTAACCCATGTCCGCAGTAACCGATGAAATTTTGGAAAAGTTAAAGACCTTGACTCTGCTAGAAGCCGCAGATCTGGTGAAGCAAATTGAAGAAGCATTTGGTGTCAGCGCTGCTGCACCCGTGGCTGGATTTGCTATGGCAGCTCCCGCAGGCGCAGCGGCTCCGGCTGAAGAAGTCGAAGAGAAGACCGAATTTGATGTCATTCTGGATGAATTTCCCGCTGACAAGAAGATTGCTATTCTGAAGGTGGTTCGTACCCTGACTGGTTTGGGTCTGAAGGAAGCTAAAGATCTGGTAGAAGCTGCACCTAAAGCAGTCAAGGAAGGCATCGCTAAGGCTGATGCTGAAGATGCTAAGAAACAGCTAGAGGAAGCTGGTGCGAAGGTATCGATTAAGTAAGTAAGCTCAATCCGAGATCTTCTATAGAAGCGATACTGAGCTATCAACAAAACTCCCCAGCTTTTTCAAAAAAGCTGGGGAGTTAATTTGGTTGATTTCGCCACCATTTAACCCGACACGGTTATTTCACCATCATTAAGCAGCACGACGGGTGACCAGCCCCCACAGCCAAATGGCGATAATAGCGCCAAGTACAGCGACCACAACGCCCCAGAAGCTAAAGGGAGCTGCGGCTGAAAATGCTAGTGTTCCTGTAGTCAAAAGGGAATATACAGCGCCTCCAATAAAGGCACCTACAATCCCCAGAATCATTGTGGCAAGGATGCCGCCGCCCTGAGTTCCAGGGTAAATTGCTTTTGCGATCGCACCAGCCAGCAGACCCAAAATAGCCCAAGCAATGAGATTCCACATAATCCAATTCTCCCAAACATTTTGAATGAAAAGCATCTGCTGATTTAGCAAATTAATCCGCAGATTTTTATACAAGTTGTAGTATACGATTTAACACAAATTCGATAAAAAACCACAGTTTAGCGATTAGTTTTAACACTCCGACTTTCTGAATGTTTGAAAAGTATCGATTATCTCCTTAAGGCTGGCAGAATCAACCTGGCAGGATTCCCATCGTCACGGTAGAGTCAATAGGACAGGACTTACGTTAAAAGATTAGGTGGTGGGGGCAGGGTATTGGATGCAGGGCGTGGGGTATCGGTAGTTAGTAGTCTGAAGCTTTTAACTCTTAACTCTTAACTCTCCCCCTTAATACCCATTACCGGCGTAAGCTCCTACTGGAGAGTCTGCTGTGCTTTGTGAGTGAGATGCTAGGCGAACTTCTTGGTGCACGCTACAAAGTAATTGAGGTTTTGGGATCGGGAGGTTTTGGGCATACCTATATTGCCGAAGATACCCAGCGACCAGGCAACCCCCGCTGCGTATTAAAACATCTCACCTTTGCCAGCCCAAATACAGCCGTTTTGAACCAGGTGCGGCGGCTGTTTCAAGTTGAGGCAGAAACCCTGGAAAAACTGGGCAAGCATGATCAAATCCCTCAACTGTTGGCTTATTTTGAAGAGAATCGGGAGTTTTACCTGGTTCAGGAATTTATTCAAGGGCGTGCGCTCAGCGATGAATTTGCGGGGGGAAATCGTTTTACTGAGAACCAGGTCATTGCTCTGTTGGATGATGTGCTGGCAATTCTGGTCTTTGTCCATAGCCAGGGTGTAATCCATCGCGACATTAAACCAGACAACCTCATTCGTCGCCATCAAGACGGTAAGTTTGTTCTGATTGATTTTGGAGCGGTCAAGACGATCAGCAGCACGGTGGCAGAGGCAACGGGGGAAACCAATCTGAGTGTACCTATCTATACCTCTGGCTATGGGGCAAGTGAGCAGTGCCTGGGTAGACCCCGGTTTAGCAGTGATCTCTACTCGCTGGGGATGGTTGCGATTCAATTGCTGACTGGGCTTCGTCCTTCGCAGATCCCGCAAGATTTTAATACCTCTGAGGTGATCTGGCGTGACCAAGTGCAGGTAAGCGATGCTCTAGCAACCTTCCTTGACCAGATGGTTGCCTATCACTTTCTTCACCGCTATCAAACGGCTTCAGAAGCATTGCAAGCACTCCGGCAAATCATTTCTGATTCCCCAACCGTGATGACTCACTTAGGCAATCCTGCCAGTCGAGTCAGTGCCACCATGATTCCATCCCCTGATACCCAGGCACAAACTTCAGAACGCCAGAAATCGAGACCAGGAGGAAGGTTATTATCCACGACTGAGAAAGTGATGGTGATTGCGGGAAGCGCGATCGCCGCCACGCTTGCCATTTCCCTGTTTGCCCGCAACGTTTCCCAGATGCCTTTGCTTCCTGACTTGGCTGTCCTTGGTGAATCTCCGATTCAGTCACTCCCGCCTGAGGCAGCGGTACTTTTGGCAGAACGGACCAGTACAGGTGAAAAGACATTGAACCAATGGCAGACCAATCCCAAGAAGCAAGAGGGAGTAGAACAGTTTGCCGCAGGTAACTATACAGAGGCGACGGAAGCCTTTGAGGCAGCTTTGAAGACCGATCCGACCGATCCAGAGACGCTGATCTATCTCAACAATGCCCGCATTGGCACAAGCCCATCCTATGAAATTGCCGCAGTCGCGATTCCATTGGGAGATGATGCGTTGCGATCGGCACTGGAAGTGCTGCGGGGGGTGGCTCAGGCTCAGGATGAAGTCAACCGGGCAGGGGGCATTAATGGCGTACCGCTGAAAGTCAGGCTAGTGGATGATGGCAATCGGCGCGAAACTGCCCGCGAATTAGCAGAGGCACTGTCGAGTAACCCTGCCGTTTTAGGGGTGGTGGGGCACACTATCAGCGACACGACGATCGCCGCTGCTGAAATTTACCAGAAGCATAAACTGGTGATGGTCGCTCCTATCAGTTCAGCCGTTCAGCTATCCAACCTCGGTAGTTACGTTTTTCGGACGATTCCCAGCGATCAGCTCACGGCAAGGGCTTTGGTCAATCATCTGCTGAACCAGATGAAGCAGCAAAAGGTGGTTGTTTTTTTCAACTCAGCCAGCGAGTACAGCAAGTCCCTCAAAAATGAATTTAGAAATGCGCTATTTTACAGTGCGGGCATTGAACCCGTAGAAGAATTTGACCTTGCCCGCCCTGACTTTGACCCGGCTGAAAGTGTGAATCGGGCGATCGCAGAAGGCGCAGAAGCGATTATGCTGGCATCTGACCATACCCGATCGGACAGAGCGATTCAGGTCATGTGGGTCAATAACGGTCGGCTCAAACTGCTGGCGGGCGAAAGCCTGTTTTCACAGAACATGCTGAGACTTGCTGGAAAACGTGCGGCTGATATGGTGATTGCTGTGCCGGCGGATCTAACCGAGCCTGGGTTTCGCCAGAGCTTTACCGCCCTCTGGGGAAAAAACTTTCCCTTAAGCTGGCGCACAGCCCTGGGCTATGATGCAACAGCGGCATTGATCACAGCGCTGGAGAGGGACTCAACCCGCACGGGAATTCAGCGGGTGATGGGACAGCCTGACTTTACAGCCAAAGGTTCAACTGGTACCGTTAGTTTTCTGCCTACAGGCGATCGCAAAGGGGGGGTTGAATTGATGACGGTCGCTCCTGTCGGTTCAGATAAATCTGGCACCTACAACTTCAAACCGTTACCTTCCAAAAACAGTTCCAAGTAAGAAATTATCCCTGCACCTGAGCTGTGCCCAAACAACGACTCGATACCCTTCTGGTAGAACTTAACCTTTGCCCAACCCGCCAGCAGGCACAGCGGTGGATTCGGGCTGGAGAAGTGATGGTCAATCGGCAGGTGGTGGATAAACCAGGCACAGAAGTGGAGATTGCGGCAGAGGTAAAGGTAAAGGCGCGATCGCCCTATGTTTCCAGAGGGGGTGAAAAGCTGGCAAAGGCACTGGCAGAATTTGCTATTTCAACTACCGGACGAATTTGCCTGGATGGAGGCATTTCTACGGGCGGATTTACCGATTGTCTGTTGCAAGCAGGGGCAAAACACGTCTATGGTGTGGATGTGGGCTACGGACAGGTTGCCTGGAACCTGCGGCAGGACTCCCGTGTCACGCTGCGGGAACGTACCAACCTTCGTCATCTAACTCCATCAGATTTGTATAGCGCCGATCAGCCCAAAGCCGATCTGGGGGTAGCAGATGTGTCCTTTATCTCGCTGACCAAGGTATTGCCTGCCTTATGGCAATTGCTTCAACCGCCCCGTGAAGTCATTCTATTAGTCAAACCCCAATTTGAAGTCGGCAGAGAGAAGGTGGGAAAACATGGCGTGGTGCGCGACCCCAACGATCAGGCAACTGCCATCCTACAAGTGTTGCAAGCAGCTCAAGCTCTGGGTTGGGGCTATCAAGGAGTGACCTGGTCTCCCTTACCAGGTCCAGCAGGAAACATTGAGTATTTACTGTGGTTAAAGAGTCACGAGAACTCACAGACCTGGGCTGTTCCAAAAGTTCTGGGGGAGGAACCATCTGATCCCGCACAACCGATTCAAAATGCAGAGCTGACGGTTGGTTTAGCGATGGTTCAACAAATCACCCACGCTGCCCATCGGGCATTAGGAGGCAAGGAAGAGAGGCGTGAAAAGTGAAGCCGTCAATATCCCTGACTCAAAACTCCCAACTCAAAACTTTCAACTCAAAACTTTTAATTTACAACACTTAATTCTCTCGACATCCGGCACCTAACCTGTACCAGTCACCCAACTCTTGCCTTCCAGATAGCTATTTCTCCTCTTTACGTTTATGAAAATCTGGTAATGATGACAAAGCTTCCTGACACACTACTAGACAATTGGAATGAAATCATTGTGTCCTTTGGCAACCGCTTTTTTGCATGATAGACGTACTTCTTTCTGCCCTTCCCCCCCAGGCATCGCAACTGGCTGAATCTACCAAGGTCGAGCCTCCCACTGTGGAGCAGTCTGCCCCCCAACAGTCTGCAATACCGTTGCCAAACCCTACCGTTAGCGCTCCAGAGTCTATTCCTTTAAAGATGACAACTCAGCGGTCTACCGTCATGCTGCCGCTGGTAGGGACGAAGCCTGCCGCGGCGGCGACTTCACCCACGCAACAAAAAACGCCTCAGACTGCTCCAGCAAAAGCCAATCGCCTACCCAGTCAGGCTGCAAATACACCTAAAAATACAGTTGCCAGCCAACTGCCTCCGTCTAAGGCTTCTAAGGTTAAGCCAGCTCAAGCAATCAGTAACCTCAGTCAGAAGGCAACTCAGGCGATCGCCCAACCAGCCCAAAAAATCAATGGTCAGGCTAATCAAGGTCGCTTGTCCAACGGTGGACAGTCAGAGGGAAACTCTCTCTCACTGCCAACCACCCCAACCCTGGCAGAGGAGGCAAAGCGACGGGCTTTTGAAGATGCAAAAGCAGAGCGGCTCAAACTGCTCGATCAAAAACTGGCAGAAATTGTTGCCAGGGAAAAGCCCTTGAAAGAAGAACGGATGCGCCAAAACCTGAAGGCGATCGCAGTCAGGCAGGCTGAGGCAGGACAGATAGAACAGGCTCGCGCCACGGCTAAAGACCTGGCACTAACGCCAGCCGAACAAACTGCCCTGCAAACCCAAATCGATACCCTGGAAAAAAGGCAGCCTGTTGCCCCAAAACCTGAACCGAAGCTGACGGTTCAGGTCACCCGATCGCCTCAAAGCCAGTCCGCCCTTCAAACGGCACCGACTTATCCAAGCTATGTCCTTCCGGGTCCTGTGCTGGGTAGCAACCTTCGGCTCAGCCAACTGGGCTGGCAGTTGGGAAATGGCAACCTTCGGCTGGCGTTTCCCCTCCCATTTCCGACCCAGTTAACCTCTGGCTTTGGCTGGCGGGTTCACCCTATATCGGGCGATCGCCGCTTTCACCGGGGAATCGACCTGGCGGCTGCGCTGGGCACTCCGGTCGTTGCCGCCTTCTCTGGTAAGGTCGAAGTTGCTGACTGGATGGGGGGATACGGGATGACCATCATCATCACCCACCCCAACTCAACCCAGACTCTCTATGCCCACTTATCAGAAATCTTTGTCAAGCCCGGAGATGTGATCGAGCAGGGCAGCTTGATTGGGCGGGTGGGGACAACCGGACTTTCCACTGGACCACACCTCCATTTTGAATTACACCAGATGACCGATAGCGGTTGGTTAGCGATCGATCCCGGTATTCAGATGGAAATGGCTCAGACCATGCTAGTCAAAGCAATGCAAATCGCTCAAGCTCCTTCTCAAGTTCAGACCATGCCACTCCCCCAACCCTTTGCGGCAATTCCACCCCCCCCAACCCAGAAATTCGACTTCTTACATAATTATTGATGGTGTGGCTGAAAGAGACGACAGGTAACCGTCTTCCATATGAAGGATGCGATCAGCTACGTCTAAAATGCGGTTGTCGTGGGTTACCAGCAGGATGGCTGAACCTTGCTGATTTGCCAGTTTTTGCATGATTTCAACCACATCACGACCCGATTTTTTATCCAGGGCTGCGGTGGGTTCATCCGCCAGCACAATCTTGGGTTGACTGACGAGGGCACGGGCGATCGCAACCCGCTGCTTCTGCCCACCAGAAAGCTCATGGGGATAGTAATTGATCCAATCGCCTAAACCAACCGCTGCCAGCATCGCTTCCGCTTTGTCGCAACGCTCTTGATCCGTCAGGTGTCCGTGCAACTGGGTTGACATTTGCACATTTTGTCGGGCTGTCAGGGAGTTCAACAAGTTATGCGACTGAAAGATATAGCCAATGTTGCGCCGCAACTCGACGAGCTTACCTGGAGGGGCACCATGCAGTTCTTCCCCCAACACTTTCATACTGCCTTCCTGGGTCGAACGCAGTGCTCCAATCAAAGTCAGGAGGGTCGTTTTGCCGGAACCGGAAGGTCCCGTCATGATGACAATCTCCCCCGACTGAATCTCCGCCGTCACCTCAAACAGAACTTGCTTTCGCAACCGCCCGGTGCCGTAATAATGGTTGACCTGGTCAATGGCAATGATTGGAGACTGAGACATCGAGCAAGGGGGTTGGAGGGAGGGATCAAGGGAGAAAGCCATGAGGATAGGGAGAAGAAAGAGTTGAGCACTGAAAGTTAAGAGTATTGAGGTTCCAGGCACCTGACACTTAACTACAGGCTCCTGACCACGCACTCCCTATCCCCTATAACTCCTTAAACTCGTACATCACTACGCCACTTTCAGGATCATTGCCCACATCCACATATCCAGTTCGGACCATATCTTTAAGCGTCGATTCAACATCAGCAAAGCTTTGCCCCGTTAGCATGACACCCTGAGTGACAGAAATTTTGCCCCCCCTGGCATAGGCGGCTTTCAGGAGTTCAACCGTAAGCTGGTTGGTGTGAGATTTAAATTCAGGAATAATCACACTCCGGGTTGGCTCATGGCTGATCTCGACATAGCCAGACTGAACCATAGCCCGAATGGCAGTTTCGACCTCTGAAAAACTTGCTCCAGTTTCCAGGACACCTTGAGCAACGGTTAACCTTCCCCCTCGATTTTCTGCTGCCTTTAACAACTGCACCATCAGTTGAGAAGAAGCCAGCCGTTCTGTCGGTCTAGGTTGATCGAGAATGACTTTTTGAACCTCAGGTTTGATCAACGGAGCACCGGCTGGAGAAAGCCCATATCTCTCCCTCACTTTGTCATTATGCTCCTGAACCATGTTGGGGATCAGCAATAAATCCACCAGTTGCCCAACGCCAAATAAGCCAAAGCTAAACATCCAGAGCAAGCCAGTGAAAATCTTGCCGTTGTAGAGGCGATGTAGCCCATGCAATTGAAGCAGGCAACCGAGCCAGAGAACATAGGCGGTGCCAACGTTGTTTATACCGTCATTCATACCGTGGTGGTGCTTTGCCAACTTCAAGATGGAGGATAGGGTTGAAGGACAATTGGGAATGAATTTTTGGAAGACTTTGAGGCGTAATCGCCGCCAAAAATACCTTAAGCAGAGTATTTGACGTAGTCTAAAAACACTTTAGTGCTTTAGTTTCTAATCATAAGGACTTTAAACAAAGTTGGCAGCGTCCCTGGATAGAGTCAGACTCGCTTGGTAACAAAAGTTGAAGCTGTGTTGCAACTCTTAACGCGATCGCTGCTATTCGATAACACAGAGCCTGATAGACTTGATTTCGTAATCGATTGCTGCCATTCCGCAAAAAGTGGATTGGCAAAAGCAACGTTCTTCTCTTGCAACCCTCCTCAGAGCAGTGATGCCTTCAAAGCAGTGATGTTTTGTTAAGGTCTAGCACACCAAGATCGAGCACATTGTCCTGAGCCTGTAGAATCCCGAAACGAACGAGCGACACATGGTAGATTCCCTTAAGAAACCTGCTTTTGAAGAGATGCGTCCTGGGGTAAAGGTTCCTGCGAAGGAAACAATCCTCACCCCCCGCTTCTATACCACCGACTTCGACGAAATGGCGAAGATGGATATCTCCGCCAATGAAGACGAGTTACAAGCAATTCTGGAAGAGTTCCGGGCAGACTACAACCGTCACCACTTTGTCCGAGATGAAGAATTTGAACAGTCGTGGGACTACATTGATGGTGATACTCGTCGGCTGTTTGTCGAGTTTTTAGAACGCTCCTGTACGGCTGAGTTTTCTGGTTTCTTGCTTTACAAAGAGTTAGGGCGGCGGCTGAAAGACAAAAGCCCAACCTTAGCCGAGTGCTTCACGTTGATGTCCCGTGACGAAGCCCGCCACTCCGGTTTCTTGAACAAAGCATTGTCAGACTTTAACCTGACCCTTGATCTGGGTTTTCTCACCAAGAGTCGTAAATATACCTTCTTTAAGCCCAAGTTCATCTTCTATGCCACCTACCTCTCTGAGAAGATTGGATATTGGCGCTATATCACCATCTACCGCCATTTGGAGGCTCACCCAGAAAACCGGATCTACCCAATTTTCCGGTTCTTTGAAAACTGGTGTCAGGATGAAAACCGGCACGGCGATTTCTTTGATGCCATCATGCGGGCGCAGCCCCAATTTTTGGCTGACTGGAAAGCACGGCTGTGGAGTCGTTTCTTCCTGCTCTCGGTCTTTGCCACCATGTATCTGAACGATGTCCAGCGGGCTGACTTTTACCAGGTGCTGGGTCTGGATGCAAGGGAATATGATAAGTACGTGATTGAGAAGACCAACGAGACGGCGGCGCGTGTTTTCCCACTGACCCTAAATGTTGACACGCCAGAGTTTTACGAGCGCTTGGAAGTCTGTGTGAGCAATAATGCGAAGCTGACAGAAATTGTGAATTCTGGAGAGCCTAAGTTTGTGCAGTTCTTCCAGAAGCTGCCTTATTACATCTCCAACGGATGGCACCTCCTGCGTTTGTACTTGATCAAACCTGTTGATGCTAAGTCCTTAGAAGGAACTGTCCGTTAGATTGATACAGTTGCCCCTTGGTTGTTGACGGCTTTGCCCTGTTCTCTAAACTAACAGTGCAGAGCCGTTTTTTTGCCGAAAATGGGTAATTGGGAGTTAACCACCAAATATCACGGCATCTGGGATTTCGTAACGCTCCTGACCAATGCGAATGATATTGAGATCTCCCTGCTTCGTTGCACTGAATCTGCCGCGATCTGCTTGACTTTGGTCATATCCAGCAGCTTTTCCATTGTTGAAAAAAATAGTGCGCGTGGTGCCATCGGGCTTCTTAACCCTGACAGTGCCATTTCCCTTCCCCTGGCGAGTGACACCAAAAGTGCAAGATACAGTAGGCTGCCCACCACCCATCGAGCATGGGATATTACCCGTTGCGTTGTAATTTGTGCCTGGAACTATCGCATCCCCATCACCGCTGGTACGGTCAGGGGTTGAGACAATCATTTCAAGCCGGTAATTTGCGACTTCATTGCGGCGGGCAGCACTTCGCATCATGTAAACCCGAATTTTATAGTCACCGCTCTTGGAAAGGACACCCTCATACTGGTTCCCATTTATAGATCCGTTGAAAAAGGCTACCTCAGTTTCATCGGGTGCCAGAATATTAAAATAACTGGCACTGTTATTTGTAGACATGCTGACATTCACAAATTGTCCCTGTTTGGCGTTGAGGACATAGTCTACGGTCTGGTAGCCCTTAATTGAGTCTTGGATTGTGGCACCGGTGGCACCAGGTTTGAACTGAACCCGCTGAGTACGGATATTACTCTGAGCAAGGACGGTTGCTGGCGCGAACATAACCGGCGGCACAGACAGAAAAAGTGCAGTCGCGAGAAGGGTGGTTTGTAATTTGGTAGAAAGCATATCTTTATCGAAGCTTAGCGTCTGATTTTATTTAACCAAATAAAATCAGGCAAATCTGGAAAACTTTCTGATTTTTTAGTTCTATGTACCTAAAGCCCTGTTGCGATAAGGTTAAAGGCAGAAGACGAACTGCCCATTGTGGTTGTGGTTTGGGGGGAATCGCCACTAGTTTAGTAGGAGTATTTGGGGTTATGAAATGATTGGGTAGTTATGAGGCAAAAAAGACCGTTGCAACTCCATTCCTCTGATTGGCTAGATTTGAGGATTTGTTCAAAGTATCGTTCAAAAATTATTGTTTATGGATTGCTCCTGATGGGTTGGTTTGCTCCAGCCTTTCCAGTTATGGGATTGCCACCCGTCTCATCCTCTGCCAGCGATCTGGTCGAGCAAAAACAGATCAGACAGATCGAGGCGATCGCTGACATTCCGACAACCGCTCAAACTCTCGAATCTCCTTCTCCGTCTACCCCACCGCTTGATCTAGACCCCCAACTGATTGAATCCAGTCCGGTACTGCAACGCTGGCTTAACCAGGTGCCCGATGTGCTGGAAGATATCAAACGAGATCCCAGCTTTCGTACCCGCCTGCGTCTAGGCTATTCCTCCTTTCCCTCCTCTAACAGGGCAGGGGGCTGGCATATTGGGTTAGAGGATGTTTTTATTGGACGAACAGGCTTGACGCTCAGTGCCGACTACCAGGCATCCTTTAACGGCAAGCGTGAAGCATGGGGGACTGATTTGCGCTACTATGTGCGTCCTTTGGGCAGCCATATCAATATCGCTCCTGTTCTGGGCTATCGGCACCTGGAAACGTCCCGTTACACAACTGAAGGGCTGCATGTGGGCGCACGGTTATTACTGGTGCCCTCCCGGACTGGGGCAGCGGATATTTCCCTGACCCAGAGTTGGGTCTCTCCTGGAACCGATGAGGAAGTGGGGCTAACTACCCTCTCGTTTGGCTATGCGTTGACCCGAAATTTGCGGCTTTCAACCGATATTCAGAAGCAAAATGCACGGCAGCGTAAGGATAGCCGGGTTGGAGTGGGACTGGAATGGATGTTCTGATTTCAGCTTTTAGATAGAGGAAATCTCGGTGCAGGACCACTAATCTTAAGAATGCTTCTAAGGTTTTAGAACAATATCGGCGAGTTCTGAGGGTTTTTATGCGAAGAACGGTCAAACAGCCTGAACAGCCAGAGGTGGTTGAAAGCCCAGAGTATCTCAGAGGATACCGGGATGGGCAGCGCGATCGCCTGGCTCGGTCGCGGGCACTGTCGGGGGATGGCATCCTGGGGGCGCTGCTGGCAATTGCTCTGTTAGCAGGCATTGGGTATTTTGGCTACAACTACGTCACCACCGGACGGCTATTTCCGGCTGAAGTCGATTGGCGATCGCTGCCTGAACTGGCTCCTGCTCAACCCCAGTAGTGGTCTGTCAAGAATTATTTTGTGGATTAAAAACCCTAAAACAATAACTCCTTTCCGATCCCAAGCAATTATTCAACGAACTTCCCCAGGAAGTAACGAGATTTGCGATACTAGAGTCTGGTTTCGTGACTCATTCCGCCCATGTTCATTATTGACGTTACGTTGAAAAGTACGCCCGCTACCCTCTCTGTGCAGCGTAAGGCACTTGAGGATGCAGAGGGAGTATATAAGCAGGTTGTCGAAGCGGTTTCATCGGGCAATGGCAAAGTGCTAGAGCTTGTTTGTGAGCATCAGCAAGGAAAAAAAATCAGTGTATTGAGCAGCGAAATTTCGGCTGTCCAAGTTTCTGAGAAATCGACCTCAGCCACTTCATCTGGTAGACCACCCGGTTTTGCTGCTCTGGTTGAATGAGTGCTTTGCCTTCTACTGCCAATCTTTCTGCCATTCATGTCCAGGATCTTGGCTTTCACTGGGATGGAGGCAGTCCTGTGTTGTCATCCTGTTCTCTTGATGTGCCACAAGGCGAATTCTGGATGTTGCTGGGGACAAATGGCAGTGGCAAATCAACCTTACTCAAATTGTTGGCAGGATTGCTTCAGCCCCAGACGGGGTCGATCGCCATTCAGCCCCCGATTGGTTTTGTCTTTCAGAACCCTGATCATCAGTTAGTCATGCCAACCGTGGGGGCAGATGTTGCCTTTGGATTGGTAGATGAACATTTGCCCTTGTGCCAGGTGCGCCAACGGGTGGAGGAAGCGCTGGATGTTGTGAATTTGCTGCCGTTGCAGAGACGCCCTATCTACGCATTAAGTGGGGGGCAAAAACAACGGGTGGCAATCGCTGGCGCGATCGCCCGTCACTGCAAGGTTTTGCTGTTGGATGAACCGACTGCTTTGCTAGACCCAGACAGCCAGCTTGATCTGGTAGATCAAGTTCGTTGTCTGGTTAAGCAACGAGGCTTGACTGCACTCTGGGTTACCCATCGCTTGGGAGAGTTAGACTATTGTGATGGTGCATTTCTGCTGGAGCAGGGAAAGGTCGTTGACCAGGGAAACCCCCAACGGTTGAGACAACGGTTGATGCAAATTTCAACCCTGTAACATTTCTTTAATGAAATGTGGGATGATTGGAATGGTCAGGAAAATGCACAAATTGCACTTTAATCTTTTCCCCCACTCCTCCCTGAGCTATGCCCCGCTCCTCTCCCCAGGCGGTTTTATTAGTAGACGGCTACAATGTCGTCGGAACTTGGGCTGAGCTGCGGCGAGTGCGCGATCGGGACGGACTGGAAGAATCTCGCCGCCAGTTAGCCGAAATCCTGATCAATTACAGTGCCTTTCAGGGCTATGACACTCAACTGGTCTTTGATTCCCAGTATCGGGATGCCGCAGGTAACCGGGAAGTGCTCGCCTCGCACCTCTGCATTTGCTATACCGACTTTGGGCAAACCGCAGACACTTATATTGAAAAAGCTTGTGCGGCTTTCCGGTATGACATCCGCAAGTTCAATCAGCGTTTAATTGTCGCCACATCTGACCGGGCACAGCAACTAACGGTAGTAGGGTATGGGGCTGAGTGGATGTCGGCAGAAAAGTTAGAGGCTGACGTAGCGGCGGTTAACCGGCGAGTGCAGCACAGACAGAAACCTGAACGTAAATCCTCTGGGCGCTTTCTGGCACACTCCCTTGATCCGGACGCTCAAAAACGACTGCACCAGCTTCGTTTTGGCAACAAGTGACTACTTTACAATTACTTCTATGCCTGCTGAAACTCTCCACGCTACGTTACTCGCAATCCTGAAATTTTAGGGAGAGAGCCAATCGTTGTAGGGAATCGAACATTTGTCCGCGCCATTGTTGGTTTGTGGCGGCTAGGTAATTGGTACACCCATCTGTAAAGGCTGTATGGGGAGCATCGTGACGCTCTTACCAACTCTGTACACTGATGAGAATATGTCAGCATTAGTCGCTAAATTGCTGCGATCTCGTGGTCTTAATGTCATAGCTGTTCCTGCTGCCTAAGGAGTTACAAGATAAAAGATCTCCCATCCCAATATTTGCGCGATCTGTTCTGCCAGTCGTAGCGGATCGAAGGGTTTCGCAATTACGCCATAAACTCCCATTTCGGCATAACGGCGACGATCAGAGGATTGGACTTTGGCAGTTAGAAAAAGAACTGGAATGTTTTTAGTGGCAGAGTTTTTCTGGAGCTTCTGAAAGGTACTTGGTCCATCCATATCAGGCATCATGACATCCAATAGGATGGCATCTGGTTGTTCTGTTTCAGCCTTCAGCAAACCCTCCTGCCCAGAACTGGCAGTAATCACCTTCCAGTTAGCTACCGTTTCCAGGCAGATTTGAGTGACTTCTTGAATGTGGGGTTCGTTGTCAATGATCAGGATGTGTTTGGACATGGGGGAGGGGAAGGATGGAAGAGGAAGGATGAGGGATGAAGGTTCTGCTTTCCCGAAGAGCATGGGGCGGGGGGTGTTGGTTGTTAGAAGGGCGCAAGGGTCAGAGGGAGAAAGGGAGAAGGCAGGCAGGGGGGAGAAATTCTTCAATCGCCTAACAACTAGCAACTAACAACCCCACCTCGGTCCCCACCCCTCACTCCTCACTCCTCACTCCTCTCCTTCTGAATCGGCAGGGTGAAATAGAACGTGCTGCCTTCGCCTAATACACTCTCTACCCAGATATGTCCGCCGTGCTGTTGGACAATGCTCCGACAGATGGTTAAACCTAATCCCGTGCCGTCGTGGTGGCGAGAGTCGGAAGCATCGACTTGTTGAAACCGCTCAAAAATGGCTTCGAGTTTGTCTAAAGGAATGCCACGTCCCTGGTCTTTAATCGTGAAGAGGAGAAGGGGGGCAGGGCAGGAGGGAGTTGAGAGTTGAGAGTTGAGAGTTGAGAGTTGAGAATTTTGAGTTGAGACTTGAGAGTTTTGAGTGGTAAGTTCTTCTGGCGTTTTATCTACTATCTCGACGCTCAACCAGACTGTACTGCCTGAATTGGAAAATTTGATGGCGTTGCTGAGGAGATTGGTCAGGGTCTGGATGATGCGATCGCCATCTGCTATCACTTCAATAGCGAGATTAGAGACAGACAGGCTAATTTGAGCTTTATCAGCAATGCTCTGTACTTCATCCACCGAACGGTTGATTACTTTGCTGATGTCACAGGCTTGCATCTGCATTTGCACTTTGCCCGATTCAATTCGCTCGATGTCAAGAATATCGTTAATCAGGCGAACCAGGCGATCGGTGCTGTCTACAGCAATTTTTAGCAGGCGCTTACCGCGTTCTGAGTCAGCGGCTAATAGCCCACTGGCAAGCATTCCCAGGGAACCCTGGATGGAGGTAAGCGGTGTCCGAAGTTCATGGCTGACAACAGAGATGAATTCGTCTTTCATTCGGTCTACTTTTTGACGTTCGGTAATGTCGCGCAGGATGACGGTGAACACCCTTTCGTCGCCCCGATCCAGGCAAGAGATGGAGGCTTCCGCTGGAAACTCGCTGCCATCCTTGCGGCGTCCAAAGATGGGGCGGCGTTCTCCCATCCGACGAGCCTGGGCAACTCCACTGCCAAACTCGCTGACGTACTGACGGTGAGCCTGTATGGCACCCAATGGCAGAAGGACATCAAGGGATTTTCCCATAATTTCCTCAGCACTGTAGCCAAAGATTTTTTCGGCTCCCTGGTTATAAAGGGTGATGCGTTGGCGCATGTCAATCGAAATGATGGCATCGTCTGCGATTTCCAAAATTCCAGCAAAGCGTGCCTGGGATACCCGTAAATCGGCTTCGACGCGATCGCGATCTTCTTCCAAGCGTTTGGCAGTGTCCAACTCTTTCTGAAGCCGATGGGTGAGGCTGACCAGTTCAGCCGTGCGTTCTGCAACCCGCAGTTCAATTTCGTCACGGGTTTTGCGCCAGGCGGCCTCATTTTGCTTGCGTTGGGTAACATCGTGGGCGATTGCATACACCAACCCTTCTTCCAAGGCTGGCATTGAGCGCCATGCCAGACACTTATAAGAACCATCCTTACAGCGGTAACGGTTTTCAAAATCGATCGTCGGCAGTCCACGGTATAGCCGTTCCATCTCAGTCAAGGTTTTTGCCTGGTCATCTGGATGAACGAAGTCAGAAAATGGTAGAGCCAGCAGTTCCTCGCGGCTGTAGCCCAAAGCCTGTTCAAATGCAGGATTGACTCTTTTGAAGTAGCCATCCAAACCAGCAATGCAGAACATATCTAGGGAGAGGTTGAAGAAACGTTCTTCCTGAGCCGACGAGGCAGGGGAAGCGGATTTTTCGTGCAATGATTTCCCTGACTCCTGTCCCCTATCCCCTGTCTCCGATTTCTCACTCAACCGACGCAGCAACCTGACCCGCTCCAGGCGATTCACAATCCGGGTAACCAGTTCTGCACCCATAATGGGTTTGCTGACAAAGTCATCGGCACCAGAAGAGAAGACCTGATCGACTGTGGCTGCATTATTGTGGGCAGTCAGAATCATGATGGGCAAGCTACTCCAGCGATCGCTTTCCCGAATTGCCTGACATAAATCAACGCCATCGTGGTAAGGCATTTGCAAATCCAGGATAAGCAAATCTGGCTGGGTTTCAGAGAGAACGTGCCAAAACTGGCGGGGGTCTTCCAGGGTTGTGAGGCTAACCCCCCAGGGTTCCAGTAATTCATGCAAAACTGCCAGAATTTTGGGATCATCATCCACTGCCAGCACCCTGGCGGCAATAGGCGCATGGTTGAACGGAATTGGGACGGTAGCGCAGAAGGAAGGCTCTGACATGGATGCTGTTGGAGAAGTTGCAGCAGAGACGGAGGCTGGCGGATCAATGGCTTGCCGGAGTTCGTCTACTAAGGATCGCAAACGGTTTACCTCGGAGGCATCCAGCGCTTTCTGCTTCAGCAAGGTTTCTAGATCCCGCGCCAGCTTAGACCCCTGGGCAAAGCCAAAGGTACCCAGGGAACCTGCCAGGGAATGAGCCTCCCGCTGTGCTTGCTGATGCAGAGCATCTTCCAATGATTGGGTTGCCAGCGCATGACTTGCCTGCTGCAAAAGATTAATTTGCTCCAGGGTCTTTGGTTTCAGGCGTTCCCAGACGCGGGCGATCGCGTCCAGGGTTTGTTGCTGGGCTGGCATTCCAGAAGTCGCAGGCTGTTCAGATTGGGGATCGTTGAGTTTAGATGGTTTGTTCCGCCGACTTCTGGATCTTGGCATTTCGGCTGCTGGCTTCTGTTCCCTATCCCCTGCCAGGGGCTTCATCCGATACCCAATGCCATACACCGTTTCAATCAAATCTGCCGATGCTCCGACGGCTTTCAACTTGTGCCGTAACCCTTTAATGTGAGTTCTGACCGCTTCCTCCCCAGGGATGTCCTCAAATGCCCAGATATGCTCAAGAATGGCACCGCAGCTAAACACTCGGCGACCGTTCCGCATGAATAGTTCCAGTAGGGCGTATTCTTTGGGGGTCAGGGGCAAAAGTTTTTCGGCATAGGTTGCCTGACAGGTACTGGGATCAAGATGCAAATTTCCCCATTCCAGCAGGGGTTGAGCGGTGATCGTACTCCGACGCAGCAGTGCCCGGATCCGGGCGACCAGTTCTTCTGAATCAAACGGTTTGACCACATAGTCATCCGCCCCCGCATCTAACCCAATGGCTTTATCGTGCCCACTATCTCGTCCTGTGAGAAGCAGAATGGGAGTTTGATAGTGGTGCGATCGCAATCGACGGCAAAGCTCCAAGCCATCTAGTTTGGGCAGCACTACATCCATCAAAATCAAGTCAAAGTCAAAGGAATTTGCCAGCGCCCAGCCTGCCTCGCCATCGGTAGCCACATCCACAGCATAATTTTGCTGGGTCAAGACAGTCATTAGCGCCTGTACGGTCAGTTCATCGTCTTCAACAACCAGGATTCTCATGGAGGGCGGGTGATAGGTGGTAGGTGTAGGTGATAGGTGGCGGGGGCTATTAGTAGTCAGTGGTCAGTGGTCAGTGGTCCTTAGTCAAGGGTCAGTGGTCAGCAGTCTAAAACTTTTAATTTGTCACTCTCACTCTTCTCTGCTCCCCCTCAACTCATCCATCCTCTTTCCCCTTCACTCCCCTTCCCCCTTTCCTCTTTTACCTCCTCCAACCCCTAACCCTGTCATTTCCTCACAACTTCCTCAAATTTTTTTCCTACAAGTGAGTTGTGGGGTTCAGCAGCATACATCGCAGTAACTATAGGGGTAGAACAAATCGTAGACACACAACTCTAGATAGCTCCCCGTTTCTTTCTCTGCCACCTGCTATAGCTACTGAACTTCAGAGAGGGCGCTTCAGGCGCTGGGGTTCAGCCGGACTAAGAGGAAAAGGTTATGGTTAACACTCCTATCAACCCTCAAGCAGAAAGTTTGAGTGTCTCCAGGGAACAGGTGCTGATTCTGGAGTTTGAACAAGTTGGTATTCAAGACATTTCCCTTGTCGGCGGCAAGAATGCCTCGCTGGGTGAAATGATTCAGCAGCTATCGGGCAAAGGGGTGAGTGTGCCGAATGGTTTTGCCACAACTGCCTATGCTTATCGTTATTTTATTGAATCAGCAGGACTAGAGGACAGACTCCGGCTCTTGTTTGCGGATCTGGATGTAGAGGATGTCAACAGCCTGCGGCAAGTGGGTAAGCAAGCCCGAATGCTGATGTTGCAAACTCCTTTTCCACAGGACTTGCAGGTGGCGATCGCAGCCGCTTATCAAAAGCTTTGTGAACAATACGGACAGGGCACGGATGTTGCCGTTCGTTCCAGTGCTACAGCAGAAGATCTGCCCGATGCCAGCTTTGCTGGACAGCAGGAAACCTACCTGAATGTACATGGTCTCACAGGGGTGCTGGATGCCTGCCATCGTTGCTTTGCGTCCATTTTCACCGACCGGGCAATCTCCTACCGCACGATTAAGGGCTTCGACCACTTCAATGTCGCTCTGTCGGTGGGGGTGCAGAAAATGGTGCGGTCTGACCTGGCAGCTTCGGGGGTGATGTTTTCAATTGATACGGAAACGGGGTTTAAGGATGCGGCATTTGTCACGTCTGCCTATGGCTTGGGCGAAAACGTCGTGCAGGGAGCGGTCAATCCCGATGAGTACTTTGTCTTCAAACCGACCTTGAAGAAGGGATTTCGTCCGATTGTCAAGAAGCGGTTGGGCACGAAAGAGATCAAGATGATCTATGACGTGGGCGGTTCTAAGCTGACGAAGAATATACCTGTTCCCCAAAGCGATCGCGAACAGTTTGCCATCACCGATGATGAAGTGTTGCAACTGGCAAGGTGGGCGTGCATCATCGAAGACCATTACACCCAGGTACGGGGTGCCTACACCCCGATGGATATTGAATGGGCAAAGGATGGTTTGACCGGGCAACTGTTTATTGTCCAGGCGCGTCCAGAAACGGTGCAGTCGCAAAAGTCCGGTAATCTGCTCAAGTCCTACAGCATGACTGAAAAGGGCAAAGTTCTGGTGACGGGTCGTGCCGTGGGTGAAATGGTCGGTCAGGGATCTGCCCGTGTGATTCTGGACGTTCACCGAATTGATCAGTTCAAACCTGGTGAGGTGCTGGTCACCAACCGCACGGATCCTGACTGGGAACCGATCATGAAAAGGGCAAGCGCCATTGTCACCAACCAGGGTGGACGCACCTGCCATGCCGCAATCATTGCCCGTGAGATGGGAATTCCGGCGATCGTCGGTTGTGAGAATGCGACCGAACTTCTGCAAACCGGACAAAACATCACCATCTCCTGCTGCGAAGGGGATGATGGTAAGGTCTATGAAGGGTTGCTGCCCTTTGAGGTGAAGGAAGTGGTATTGGGTAATCTGCCCCGCACTCGCACCCACATCTTAATGAACGTCGGTAACCCAGAGGAAGCCTTCAGTCTGGCTGCCATTCCCAATGATGGCGTGGGGCTGGCTCGGTTGGAGTTCATCATCGCCAACCAGATTCAGGTACACCCCCTGGCACTGGTTCACTACAAAGACCTGAAGGATGAACTGGCGAAATACAAGATTGCGGAACTGACCAGGCTATACGATGACAAGCCCGAATTCTTTGTCGATAAGCTGGCTCAGGGAGTTGGGGCGATCGCGGCGGCATTCTATCCCAAACCTGTAATCGTCCGCATGTCGGACTTTAAGAGTAACGAATACGCTAACCTGCTGGGTGGTAGAGAATTTGAACCCCACGAAGAAAACCCGATGATTGGCTGGCGGGGAGCATCCCGTTACTATGACGAAAAGTACCGTCAAGGTTTTGCCCTGGAATGCAAAGCAATGAAGCGAGTCCGGGATGAGATGGGTTTGACCAACGTTATCCTGATGATTCCATTCTGTCGCACTCCTGATGAAGGCAGGCGAGTTTTGGCAGAAATGGAAAAATATGGACTCCAGCGGGAGGAGAACGGCTTACAGGTTTACGTCATGTGCGAAATTCCCAGCAACGTCATGCTGGCGGATGAATTCGCTGAGGTGTTCGATGGTTTCTCCATCGGTTCCAATGACCTGACCCAACTCACCCTCGGCTTAGACCGCGACTCTGCCCTGGTGGCACACCTGTTCGACGAGCGTAACCGTGCCGTTAAGCGCATGATCGGCGATGTAATTCGCACTGCCAAAGTCAAAGGTCGGAAGATCGGCATCTGCGGTCAAGCTCCCAGCGATTACCCTGAATTTGCCCGCTTCCTGGTCGAACAAGGCATCCACTCCATCAGCCTCAATCCCGACTCTGTGTTGAAAACAATGCTTGAGATTGCTGAAGCCGAGAAGTTCTAAATTCGGGTGAGGTGTAGAGTAATGGGAGAAGGCGTTAGAAGTTGAAAGTTGGGAGTTAAAAGTTAAGGGCGGTAATCGGTAATGAATGGGTCATTGGTCATTCGTCCTTTGTCAAATACCAATGACCAATGACCGATGACTGAGCATCACTGACTACTGACCACCAAACACCTAAACTCTAAACTCTAAACTCCCCCCATCCCCCTTTCTATCTGGAGGATTGAATCTATGTTTCAAAAAATACTGGTTGCCCTGGATCGGTCTCCCTTGAGTGAGCAGGTGTTTGAAGAAGCTTTTTCTCTGGCAAAAACAACAGATGCGGCGTTAATGCTACTGCATGTTCTCTCACCGATGGAGGAGGGCTATCCAATGCCCATTTATCCGGGACCGGATAGTGTGTATCCAGGGAATGATGAATCGATTCGGCTCTATGCTCGGCAATGGCAGGACTTTGAGCAGAAGGGGCTGGAAATGCTGCGTCAGTTGAATGGGAAAGCGCTCGCCGCAGGTATTGCGACGGAGTTCAGTCAGAATGTGGGGGATCCCGGTCGGGTCATTTGCAAGCTTGCCCAGGCATGGGAGGCTGACCTGATTGTGCTGGGTCGGCGGGGACACTCTGGGTTAAGCGAATTGATTCTCGGCAGCGTTAGCAACTACGTTCTGCACCACGCGCCCTGTTCGGTGCTGGCGTTGCAGGGCAAAACACTCAGCGATGCAGAAGTCGCCTGAGGCTTTACCAGACCTGCCTAAAGATTTGATAGCCATGTCCCCTGGCATCAGCCCATTGAACACTCTAAGATTGAATTAAATTATGCCAAAGTTCATTATGTGGAGTAACTATTGCGAGGGTGTGCTGGAAAAGCGTGCCCCCTATCGTCAGGCGCATCTAGATGGTCTTGCAAAACAGAAAGAAGATGGCATTTTGCTCACTATCGGACCTACGAAAGACCTGACCAAATGCTTTGGGATCTACGAAGCAGCCGATGAAGCAACTGTCCGGCAAAGGATTGAAGCTGACCCTTACTGGCAAAATGGAATCTGGACCGAATACGAAGTCAAGGAATGGATTCAGGCGGTATGAGTACCTGGGGCTGTTTCCCAGTCTGTGCGGCTAAGGTGTTGCGTTCCCAAAAAATTCCATTGGTATACCCCTGAATTGTCGGGTCATCTTCTGCCAGTTCTAACCGCTTCTCAGCCATCAGGCAATAGTCCTCATCCAGTTCAATACCCAAATAGCGTCTGCCCAGTTTTTTAGCCACAACTGAAGAGGTGCCACTCCCCATAAACGGATCGAATACGGTGTCTCCCATATTCGTGCTGGCAAGAATGAGTTTGGCAATCAGTTTTTCGCTCTTTTGGGTTGGGTGGTGGGTGTTTTCTGCCATTGACCAGAAAGGAATGGTGATATCAGTCCAAAGGTTAGAAGGATGGGTATCTCTAAAATTGCCCTGGCAGGTTTGCTGCCAATCTTTGGGAGTGCCATCGGACAGGCGATAGGGCGCAACCACTTTACGGCGTAGTTTGACGGCATCGACGTTAAACGTGTAGTCGTTAGAGTGGGTGCAGAACCAAATGTCTTCACTGGCATTTTTCCAATTGGAGCGAGAGCCGCGCCCTTTCTCCCGTTCCCAGGTAATCCGGTTGCGGACGATGAAGTGAGTGGAAGCAACGGCAAAGATGGAGGGGGATGAAAACCAGTCGCCGCAAATGTAAATGGAGGCGGAGGGTTTCAGCAATGGGATCAGAGCCGTAGCCACCTGATCAAGCCACTGGGTGTATTGCTCTACGGTCTGCCGGGTGAATTTTTGACTGTTAAATGTTTTATTCAGGTTGTAGGGTGGGTCCAGTAGCAGCAGATCTACAAAGCCTTGAGGAAGATGGTTTGCCCACTGGAGGCAATCGCCATGTATGGTTCCCTGGGGTGGTTCAGTAAAACCCTTGGCAGGGGGATATTTGAGCAGGTGGGGAGACAGTCTGGTGCGATCACCCTCGGTCAACTCCAGGGTGCGATTCATCGGTGCTCGCACCGGCTTACAAGCTGTATCCGCTCTTGATGGGCTGTTGTTCATAGGAGGTTAGGAGCAAATTGATACAACGTCTCTAGGGGATTCGCTCCTGAAGCATAGGAGACTCGCCAATTATTGCCTAACCCCACCCAAAGGGCGCATATTGTTTGAAAATTTGGGTTGAAGCTTTAGCAATCGGGGGTAGGGCAAATTAGAAAACGCAAAACCCGCTCCCACCCCTCCCCCTCCCCCCTCTCTAACAACCAACAACCAACAACCAACAACTCCCTTCACCCCTGCCCTATGAGTATTGCGATCGCCGAGCTGCGCCTTAACTACACCCGTCAGCAATTGAATGAGTC
Source organism: Kovacikia sp. CALU 1929 (assembly GCF_056784235.1). Taxonomy (NCBI): domain Bacteria; kingdom Bacillati; phylum Cyanobacteriota; class Cyanophyceae; order Leptolyngbyales; family Leptolyngbyaceae; genus Kovacikia; species Kovacikia sp. CALU 1929. Next base: position 65,193 of record NZ_JBXBCF010000063.1, on the reverse strand, counting down.
AGAGGTCGATCCCGATCCCATCCAGCAATTTCAAACCTGGTTTGAACAAGCGGTGAGTGCCCAATTACCAGAACCCAATGCCATGACCCTGGCGACTGCCAGTAGGGATGGAATTCCTTCGGCGCGAATTGTGTTGCTCAAGGGCGTTGATCCGCGTGGGTTTGTGTTCTACACCAACTATGAAAGCCGTAAAGGTCACGAACTGGCTAGAAACCCTCAGGCAGCTCTGGTGTTTCTGTGGAAGCTGTTAGAACGTCAGGTGCGTATTGAAGGAGCCATTGAAAAAGTGTCTGATGAAGAAGCTAACGAATATTTCCATAGCCGTCCTTTAGAAAGTCAGTTGGGTGCCTGGGCTTCTGACCAGAGCCAGGTGATTCCTGATCGTGAGGTCCTGGAACAACGCTTCCAAGCCCTGAAGCAGAAATATGAGAATCAGGAAATCCCCCGTCCCCCCCACTGGGGTGGCTACCGTGTAGTTCCTCACCTGATTGAGTTCTGGCAGGGACGACCCAACCGCCTGCACGATCGCCTCTGCTATCGACTGGAAGGGTCTCAGTGGGTCATTGAACGGCTTGCTCCCTAGTGCTTTAGGGCAGAAGTTTTGCGTTAGTGGCGGGGATGGGGCGATGGAGAGATGGGGCGATGGGTGTTCGCCTGCTGAGTGATCTGTCAAGATTTAGCTGTGGACATTTAACTCCCATTCTTTGACAGCAATGATGACTACTTCCATGACGACTCTAAAATTGAATGCGATTGTTTCATACCTGAAAAGGTTGGCTACCTCTGCGGTATGTGGGGGGCTGCTGTGGATATTCTTTAGTTTCAGCATTCCGTCGGTTGCGATCGCCCTGCCCTTGCCGACTCCCATGATGGCTTCGCTGCTCCACTTTTCAGGAACTCGTCCCACCAATCTGGGAATTCAGGATGGAAAATTGGCACCCTGTCCTTCTACACCGAACTGTGTCAGCAGCCTCACTCCGGATGCAACCCATGAGGTTGCCCCTCTGCGCTACAGCAATTCACCGGAAACGGCATTTAGCCAATTGAAAACAATCATTCAAGCGCTACCTGCCGCCCAAATCATGACTGAAACCGACCACTATCTCTATGCCGAATTCACCAGCGCTTTGATGGGATTTGTAGATGACGTTGAGTTTTTCTTAGATGAAGATGCAAATGCCATTCAAGTTCGGTCGGCTTCCCGTTTAGGCGAGTCCGACTTAGGGGTGAATCGTCAGCGAATTGAAGCCATTCGAGCAGCGTTAAACCAACCATAATCGGGAACTACTCCCCTACTTTACGGTTTACCTCAATGCCATAAACCCCTGTCCTCTTTAAATTGGAAACATCAGGACAAATTCAGAAAAACAATATGAAACTGTTCTGATTCCAATGAACAACTTCTGATTCACTGATGACTCAGCTTAAGTTTTCTGATGCTGATTGAATACTGAACAGCAGCACCTATTCACCTCATTTAGTTCAGCAATCTTTCATCCATTTCAACAGTTTTTGGAGGACATTTCCCTATGGCATTGATTCGTTGGCAACCCTGGCAAGAAATGGAAACCCTGCGCCATCAGATGGATCAATTGTTTGATGACCTGGCTCCGGTTTCCCGCCCTAAATTGGTCAACTACGGCAACCGCAATCCCTGGTCTCCTGCAATTGAACTCATCAATGCTGACACCGAACTGGTACTGCGGGCAGAACTGCCGGGTATTGCTGCCAAAGATCTGGATATTCAAGTCACCCGTGAGGCGATCGCCCTCTCTGGCGAGTACAAATCTGAAACAAAGACCGAAGAAAATCGGGTAGTTCGTTCCGAGTTTCGCTACGGTCACTTTCATCGGGTGATTCCCCTGCCGGTTGCAGTGCGCAACGATCAGGTGAAAGCCGAATTCAAAGATGGAATTCTCACGCTTAACCTACCGAAATTGGCAGCCGATCGCCCTAAAGTGGTAAAAATCAACCTGAATGGCAACACCACTGAGCCTGTGTTGACACCGGGTCAGAATGGTCACACTCCTGAATCGACTGAGCAAGTGGAAACAGGTGACGTGTGGGCGGAAAGAAGTTAAGAGTTGAAAGTTGAGAGTTGAAAGTGGGGAGTTGAGAGTTGAAAGTTCAGAAGTAAATGGCTCTAACTCACTCCTCACTCCTTACCTCCCCTCCCAACCGTCCCACCCTTTGTTCGGTAAATACGCCTTCATTAAATCAGCCAACCACAAGCACTATAGAGAGTAGGAGAACTGTGGGTAACTCGCAGCGGGAGGGGAACCTGGCAGATCGCTGAGTTCTAACCTGACGCTCTCTTAATCTTTCTGTTTCAAACGAACTGGCTAGTTGCCACCCCCGTAATTTTTTATGTAGTGATGGAGCCGAAGCACAAATGGCAAAAGTTGTCGGAATCGACTTAGGTACAACTAACTCGTGTGTCGCGGTGATGGAGGGTGGCAAGCCCACTGTCATTGCCAACGCTGAGGGTTTTCGCACCACCCCCTCGGTCGTTGCCTTCGCAAAAAATGGCGATCGCCTGGTTGGTCAAATCGCCAAGCGACAGGCAGTGATGAACCCGGAGAACACGTTCTACTCGGTCAAGCGTTTCATTGGTCGCCGATTTGACGAAATTACCCATGAGGCGACCGAAGTTGCCTACAAGGTTTTGAATGTCAACGGTAACGTCAAATTAGACTGCCTTTCTGTGGGCAAGCAGTTTGCCCCTGAAGAAATTTCTGCTCAGGTATTACGCAAACTGGTTGACGATGCCAGTAAGTATCTGGGTGAGCAAGTAACCCAGGCGGTGATTACTGTTCCCGCCTACTTCAATGACTCCCAGCGGCAAGCAACCAAAGATGCTGGTAAGATTGCAGGCGTTGAAGTGCTGCGGATTATCAACGAGCCGACGGCAGCTTCCCTCGCCTACGGTCTGGACAAGAAGAGCAACGAAACCATTCTGGTGTTTGACTTAGGGGGCGGTACCTTCGACGTATCCATCCTGGAAGTGGGCGATGGCGTGTTTGAAGTGCTGGCAACCTCCGGCGACACTCACCTGGGTGGTGACGACTTCGACAAAAAGATTGTGGACTACCTGGCTGAGGAGTTCAGAAAGGCGGAAGGGATTGAACTGCGGAAAGACAAGCAAGCACTTCAGCGGCTTACAGAAGCGGCTGAAAAAGCCAAAATTGAACTCTCCAGTGTCACCCAGGCAGAGGTCAACCTGCCCTTTATCACCGCGACCCAAGACGGGCCCAAGCATCTGGATACGGTGCTGACCCGCCAAAAGTTTGAAGAACTCTGTTCTGACTTGATTGATCGCTGCCGTGTGCCGGCTGAAAATGCATTGCGGGATGCCAAGCTAGACAAGAGCCGGATTGATGAAGTGGTGCTGGTGGGTGGTTCAACCCGGATCCCCGCTGTGCAAGAACTGGTCAAACGGGTATTGGGTAAAGATCCGAACCAGACGGTGAACCCCGATGAAGTGGTTGCGGTGGGAGCTGCAATCCAGGCGGGTGTGCTGGCGGGTGAAGTGAAAGATATTCTGCTGTTGGATGTGACTCCCCTGTCTCTGGGTGTGGAAACCCTGGGGAGTGTAATGACGAAGATCATCCCTCGCAACACCACTATTCCTACCAAGAAGTCGGAAGTCTTCTCCACGGCAGTGGATGGGCAGAGCAACGTGGAAATCCATGTCCTGCAAGGTGAGCGGGAAATGGCAAATGACAACAAGAGTTTGGGAACCTTCCGTCTGGATGGTATTCCTCCGGCTCCCCGTGGCGTGCCGCAAATTGAAGTCACCTTCGATATTGACGCAAACGGCATTTTGAATGTGACCGCGAAGGATAAGGGCACGGGTAAAGAACAGTCCATCAGCATTACGGGTGCGTCCACTCTACCAAAGGATGATGTGGAACGGATGGTGCGTGAAGCTGAAATGAACGCCGCGGCTGACAAGGAGAGACGCGAGAAAATTGACCTGAAGAACCAGGCAGACTCGCTATCTTACCAGGCTGAAAAGCAGATGAGTGAACTCGGCGATAAGGTTTCTGAGGCTGACAAGACCAAAGTGGAAGGGCTAATTAAGGATCTGCGCGATGCGATCGCCCAGGAAGACTTTGACCGCATCAAGTCCCAGATGACGGAACTTCAGCAGTCCCTTTACACCATCGGCAGCAACATCTACCAGCAAGCGGGTGGTGGCGATGCAGGCGCACCCCCACCGCCACCGCCGGGTGATGGTGGCTCCACCGGTTCTACGGGCGGAGACGATGATGTGATTGACGCTGACTTCACCGAGTCCAAATAAGGTTCGGCTGACGTAGATCAACTAAACGCTCCTTAACTACAAAAGGCTGATAGGGCACTGGCTCTATCAGCCTTTTCTCTTAGATATAGGAAGGGGGAAGCAGAGAGTGGTTAGGAAATCATCAGAGCACTCTTTGGAAACCCATTCCAACCTGGATGAAATGAGCATCTCCAGTGAGAACTTGTTCTATACCCAGTTCATCCATATCGCCATAAAGCGCTAAATCAAGTTCTTGAGTCAGTGAACCATGAGACACTGCGCCAATAAAGTTCACCAGTGGATCTTTTTGAGGGAGTGGGGTTTCTCCGTTAATCGTCAAGCTTTGGATTTGCTCCACAGTCAGTCCAGTTAGTTTTGCTATCTGTAAGACATCCATCTCTGCCCTCACCATATTGAGGACGACTGTTAATAAACCTTGTTGTACTCCCTGGTCTCTTGCTTCCTGCAAAATTGCCTGGTAGGTAATTGGCTGCTTCACACGCTCTGCCCTCAATACTCCTATGTAACTCATCCTAACTCTATTTCTTTGGGGATCTTTATTGTCCTCGCCCCCTCCTTTGCCCTTGCCGCAGGATATATCCCAACACCCCTCCATCCCTCCACCCGCAATTGTGGGTGACTCGCCGCAGGTGCTTAAAGGGACGCTAGTGGGTTCATCCAGCGTAGAATTGCCCCCTCTAATTGATGCAGTTCTCGATAAACTTCCTGACGCATCCATTGGGCGATCGCATCAAAGGGGGTGAAAATATTCCCTGCTTGCCAGTTAGCATCCGGTCCCAGGGGCGTTAAATGATTACCTGGAAGGTTTTGAGCAACCACCATGCCCGGAAACCGAGTCTGAAGCAAATCGGTCAGGGCAGTCGTTTGGTCGATCGTGTCGTTGGTGAATTTGACCAGCAAGTTTCGGCGCACCTGATATTTCTGGGCAATGATCCGGTTAGTTTCCAGCGGAGAAGGAGTAAATTCGACAGAGAAGACCGGGGAAAACTGCTCAACCAGTGGCACAGCATTACGAGCAGAAAAATTGTTAAAGGAAATCAGAATATTTCCCGCCCGCTCGACGGAAAACAAACTACCAATCAGCAAATGAAGCTTGCAGCCCATGCTGTGCCCAATGCCATAGATCGGCAGCGATCGCCTGCGTAGCTGAGTGGCATAGAGATTGGCTAGAGTACGGTCAAAATTTTGCAGTACAGTTTGGGCAATGACTTCGTGATCAAAGGTATTCACAAAGGGCGTTGCAACGATTACATACCCTTGTAGTGCCAACCGCTCCAGCAAACGCCGGTAGGTCAACTGTGGAGCCGTTGCCACAAATGCCCCACCCAAAAAATGCACAATTGCCGTTGGTCTCTGGGGTATCAAAACCCAGTTCCCAGAAATTTCCCACCAGTCCATCAGTCTCTACTCATTAAGGGTTCTTCCCTGTTTGTAGCAGTTGAAAGCAGGTAATGGGTAAATAGGGTTTGCTCTTTGCAGCTCAATTTCTCTAACACAGTCCAGTTTTTACTTGCAAAGTGTGACTCTGGTTTGCTAAGTTGGTTAAGCGCTTGAAGATAAGTATCCCTGCCGGGATAGCTCAGTTGGTAGAGCAGAGGACTGAAAATCCTCGTGTCACCGGTTCAAGTCCGGTTCCTGGCATAGCTTTTTAGAATAATCATTCCAGCAACTAAATAAAGTTGCCAGAACATAGGTTTTATATTGCCAGTTCTGCCAGCCATAGTAAAACAACTTGCCTAACTTCCCGTTTGCGGCGATCGCGCTTTACCACCCGGTAGCCCAATGTTGGTATTTCCTTTTATAGAAATCTCCTAAAACCGATTGTAAAGTCTTACAAAAAATGTCAAAGCGGGGCAAGAAGGAAGATCAACCTCTAAGGTATTGATATTTCTCTTTTGCCTGGAATCAGGTTAACCCTGGCTACGATGATCTGGGCTATCTGTATGAATCAGTATCCGGGCATTGGTTATAGGGTGTAACTTCACCGATTTCTTCAGGATTCAGATTGCCGATTCATCATGCAAATTGATTTTCATCATGGCGTGACCTATGTGTGTGCCCGTTTAGCTGGGTTTGATCATCTAGCAGCCAATACGATCGCCTATTCTGCCCAGTATGTAGATGATGCGATTAACGCGGGTACCATCCGGTTTGATAACGGAGCCATGTTTGACCGGATCAGTTCTGCCCACAAGATGTTGGACTATCGTAACTTCCGGGAACTAGCAAACTACCAGGTGTGGATTCCTTTCCACTTCCTGCCGGGAAACGGTGGTCTACCTGTGGACAAGGAGCCAGAAGGCACCTTTATTGATAAATTGATCTGTCGCCCCAATAGCCATGTAGCCCAGGAAATGGTGAGAGAGTGCATCTGTCGCCGTCAAACTGCTTATGGGCTGCACCGATTGGGCATCACAATGCATGTTTACGCGGATACCTGGGCACATCAGGGTTTTGCTGGAGTCAATCATCGGGTGAATGAGGCTCGCAGTTTAGTGGATGGTAATGGACAGCCCGATCGCGCCCTGGTTAATCGGCTAAAAGGATTTTTCATTGGTGAGGCATTACCCCTGGGGCATGGGGCAGTTTTGAGCAACCCCGATAAGCCCTTTTTGCGCTGGGGGTACACCAACGGACGCGGGGAGAAGATTAGCAGAAATAATCCCAAAGATTTTTTAGAAGCGGCAGATCACCTATGTCAGGCAATGCAACGCTACCGCCTAGGTGAACCCGATGCCATTGTGCCAGGACTGCCCGAACCCGATAAAAGCTTAATTGCAACCATGTTCCAAACCATCGTCGATCATAATGGAGCGAACCGGCATCACCAATGGATAGATGCGATCGCGGCTGGAAAGTTTAGCTTTGGTTCTGCTCACATTGCCTACATTCCCAATGGCAAGGGATCCTGGAAGTATCAGGCTCTTGGTACCAGGGACGACTTTGAACGGAATGAACTATATCCCTATAACCCAAGCTTTTTAACCAGCGATTGGAAATTCTTCCACGATGCTTTACAGGCGCATCACTTTTATATTACCCACGAGTTGCTTCCCCGGTACGGTATTTGTGTGGCTTAAGAGGAGGAGAGGGAGTTGAGAGTTGAGAGTTGAGAGTTGAGGTTGAGAGTAAAGAGTGAGGAATGAATAAGCGCTGGATATTAGCAGGTTTCGTTGTCGCGGGAGTCAGTCTGGGGCTGAGTTTTGCCGCTTGGCGTGACTGGAACCGGAGCCTGACCAGTAGCCTGATTTCGCTTACGGCATTGGGCTGTGGGGTTGCAGCCACTAGCCTTGATGCAAACCGCTTCAGGAAAACCGGCAGTAGGGTGCGATCGCGCCATGCCCACCGGGAGATTTCCAGCCTGAGTCCACTCAGTATATATCCCCGTTCATTTGCACCGTCGGAAGAGAATCCAAATCACCCGATTGCTATTTTTTGGGACTATGAAAACGTCAAGATTTCTGCCCAGGGATTAAATGCCCCGCTGGCAGAAACGTTGATGGACTATGCCCGATCCCTGGGACATCCCTGTCGCAAAACGGTTTATGCCAACTGGCGACGGGAAAGTGACGTAGTGGTAAAAGCGCTGTATAGCCTTGGGTTTGAGCCAATTCATGTCTCAATGGGTAAGCCCAATAGTGTCGATATTAAGCTGACGGTTGACTGTTTGAATACGGCTTATCGCCACCCATACATTCAAAAATTCATTGTCGTCACAGCAGATAAGGATTTCATTCCTCTGGTGCACGCGCTCAAGGCAATGGAAAAACAGGTGATCATCATTGGTCGAACCGATGTGGTCAGTGAACAGTTGATGCTGAGTGCGGATGATTTTGTCTCCCTGGAGCAGTTATCGAAGGATGCTGGTACCCGTATCGGAGCGAAAATTGAGGGCAGTTCCCTATCCACCCTCAGCTATCAGGATGCGATCGACTGTTTGATGGAGGCGATCGGCGAAGCTCGCGATCAAGGCAAAAGCACCCGCTTTCCCATTCTTGACCGGCTCATGCGTGCCAGTTTGCGATACCGCTATCAGGGGGTGGCTTCTATCCGTAAACCAGATGGCTCAGCCTTTGCCAGTTTTAGCAAGTTCATTGCCGCTGTTGAGAAAGACGGGAAGGTCCAGATACAGACAGTAGAAGGGTTTAAGGAAGTGTTTCTGATTGAAGAAGACCCCCTGGCAGAGTCAGACTTTAGCCCCCGGTTGATTCGTCAGATGGAGCGAGACCACTGGCAAATTTTAGTTCAACAGGTTGAAAGGGCATTTCAGGAAGGCGACCCCAATCACTATTTGTATGGGCGGTTTTCTATTTTGTTTAAGTATGTCCGGGAGGCAAAGAAGAGCGGGATCCTGCCATTGAGCAATCAGTCTTTACAGACTGCCTTGAACCAATTGGTGGAAGTAGGTGTCTTGGTAGAGCAGGCAGATGGAAGCTTCCGATTAATTGAAAATTTGGATTTCCGCAAGGAAGATTTTTTGGACAGGCTGAGCCAGTCTTAAGCGAATTGCAGCCATTTCAAAGAGGTGAAATCATGGTTGTGGTGATGGGTAATGGAAAATCGCTGTAAGGTCGTTCCTGGGGATTTGCATAGCTCATGGTAGAAGGGTCTAAATCTACTTCAGAGGGGGCGAATGAGGCAGGTTCCTGGGTCACCTACCAGGCTGTAGAAGCTGCGGCACAACGGTTGCAAGGGCAGGCGCACCCCACCCCAGTGATCACCTCTACAACCGTGAACCATCTCACTCGGAGCCAGGTATTTTTCAAGTGTGAAAACTTTCAGCGCACGGGATCCTTCAAATTTCGGGGGGCATTCAATGCGTTATCACAACTGTCTCCAGAACAGCGGCAACAAGGGGTACTGACCTATTCCTCAGGGAACCATGCCCAGGCGATCGCCCTTGCCGGTCAGTTACTTCACATTCCTACCGCGATCGTCATGCCAGAGGATGCTCCAGCCGTCAAACTGGCAGCAACCCGTGGCTATGGGGCAGAAGTCATTGTTTACAATCGCCAACTCCAGGACAGAGAAACGTTGGGGCAAACCCTGGCAGAGGAACGAGGACTGACCCTGATTCCCCCCTACGACCATCCCCAGGTTATTGCCGGACAGGGAACGGTTGCCAGGGAGTTGATTCAAGAAGTGGGAGGACTGGATGTGCTGCTGGTCTGTTGTGGCGGTGGGGGCTTACTGTCTGGGTGTGCGATTTCAGCCAGGGCACTTTCTCCTGCCTGTCAGGTGATTGGGGTGGAACCGAAACGAGCGGATGATGCAACGCGATCGTTTCACAGCCGCACCCTGCAAACCGTTCACAATCCAAATACAATCGCGGATGGTGCCCGTACCCCCTGTTTAGGTCAGTACACCTTTCCCCTGGTGCTGGAATATGTCAACGATATGGTCACGGTGTCTGAAACTGCCATTTTGCGCACCATGTTGTTTCTCTGGGAACGCTTGAAGATTGTGGTAGAACCGACGGGGGCACTGGCTGCCGCTGCTTTGCTGGAAGGCGTTGTCTCTGTTCCTGATGCCCGTATTGGAGTTGTCATCAGCGGTGGCAATGTGGATCTGAAGCAGGCAGGTAAGCTATTTTCTAAAGTCAACAAACCCGCCAAGTCACAATCACCCATGCCGTGGGCAAGGGAACTGAGTTAGTGTTCTGGGAAGGGTGAGGAGTGAGGGGTCAGGTGCCCTTAGGGACTCGCAAATTAATAAAGTCCCAACGTCATTCCCGCGCAGGCGGGAATCCATCGTGGAGCCTTGACTGCTTGGTTGACCTTCGTTCGTAGTCATTCCCGCGCAGGCGGGAATCCATCGTGGAGCAGCTTGTCTAGCGGGTACTTTATTTTGGGGCACATCCCTTAGCCTTCAGCCTTCAGCCTTGTTTAACCTGCCCTCAACCAGCCCAACCTGTTCCAAAGCGGAGCGGATGGACTGTTTTTGTTCGTCATCATAGCCCCATCGCTCCAGAAATTTCTGGTAGTGACCACTGCCAGTGTCAATGCTTTCTACAAGCTGGGTTGCCTGTTCCTGTAATTGGGGTAGGGGAAGCGCTTGAATTAAGCGGGCGGTGCGCGATCGCACCCGATCTGACCCCTCCGCCAGTTCTGCCTTCTGATTCCGCCGGTGGGTGATTCCCATCGCCGTAGACATGGCTAGATTTTTCACCAGCAGCGGTGACACGACCGGAGGCGCAGATTTCAATCCCTCCCCTACCGTAGGAATGGACTCGTCTATGAAAGAGCGCTCATCACTCAGGTAAGTGACGAAAAATCCCCGCGCTCCGTTTTCACTGGCAACCAGATTGCTCACAGCTTGCTTCAGAATCGAGGCTGAGACTTGTCCCTGTTCCAGGCTCTCTAAAAGGGACTGGGTAAGGGCGATCGCTTCCTCAAAACTGACCGTATCAGGCACATTAAATCCAGACTCAATAACCATCTTTAACCATCTCTGAGTATGATAAATAGCATCGCCAGTCCCTAGTACCTTAGTTCTCACCTGACCCCTCCGCCCTTGCCCCCCCACTTCCCCTTCCAGTATGGCAATCATTTCCTCCAAGAAACAGCCACCCGACTCACAGGGGCAATCGCAGAGTAGCTTACCACTGGAAAGTGAAGCTTCAAAAGGGCGATCGAGCCAGGGCAAAGCGAATCCATCGTCTCCCCCTAATGGTGCAACGGGTGAGTCCCTTTTGGAACCGGAAGCAAAACCCGAAGAACGAGGCAAACCAGAAGAGGGGCTGCGTCCTCGTCGGCTGGCGGAATACATTGGGCAGAAAGACCTGAAAGAAGTACTGGATATCGCGATTAAGGCAGCCAAAGCCCGCAAAGAGACGCTAGACCATCTGTTGCTCTACGGTCCTCCCGGTTTGGGAAAAACCACAATGGCGCTGATCCTGGCAGATGAGATGGGGGTTGATTGCAAAATCACCAGCGCTCCAGCACTGGAACGTCAACGGGACATCGTGGGTCTACTAGTGAATCTAAAACCAGGCGACCTGCTGTTTATCGATGAAATTCATCGTCTGCCAAAGGTGACTGAAGAGATCCTGTACCCAGCAATGGAAGATTTTCGGATAGATGTGGTGCTGGGTAAGGGGTCAAGCAGCCGAACCCGTTCCATTCCGCTGAATCGCTTTACCCTGGTGGGGGCAACGACGCGAGTGGGTGCCTTGACCTCTCCTCTGCGCGATCGCTTTGGCTTGATCCAGCGCCTTCGCTTCTATGAAGTCGATGAATTAACTGAAATTGTGCTGCGGACGGCATCTCTGCTCACCACGCCCATTACTTCTGAGGGAGCCGTTGAAGTGGCACGGAGATCGCGCGGCACTCCCCGGATCGCCAATCGCCTGCTGAAGCGAGTACGGGACTATGTTGAAGTGAAAGCTTCTGGCTCCATCTCTGAAACCGTTGCGGCTGAAGCCCTAGAACTATTTAACGTAGACCCCTGTGGGCTGGACTGGACCGATCGCCGCCTTTTGACCATTATGATTGAACACTTCAATGGCGGTCCCGTTGGGCTGGACACGATGGCAGCCGCCACTGGCGAAGATGCCCAAACGATTGAAGAAGTTTATGAACCCTACCTGCTGCAAATCGGTTATCTAAACCGCACTTCCCGCGGACGAGTTGCTACTCCCTCTGCCTGGAAACATCTGGGCTACCAGCCGCCCGACAGCCAACTCACACTTCTATCTTGAATCTAAATTTGCATCCTGCGATCGCAGCATTAAATCCCTCTCTTTCAACAATCAGGAAAGAGATGATGGGCAATCGCTCTGCAAAAACGGGCACTCCATCATGGGGAGAGACAATTTTCTCGAACCAGCAAGTTACGCGCTAGGCTTTAGGGGAAATTTATCAACCCACTCTGGGCACTTTAAGGTTTGAGATTTTGGATTTGTTGAATTTTAATAGCCACCCCTACCCTTTCACCCTCATGCATCACCTCCTCACCATCTTCTTTTCTTCACTCCTGGTTCTTCTCAGTTGGGTGGGATTCATCCTTCCCGCTTCTGCGGCTGAAGCCACAGCCCCAACTCCCCCAGCGGCAGAATCTGCTCCGGCAACTGAGGCAGTCGAAAAGGCGGCTACTCCACCTCAACCTTCAGTCCTGGAACTGTATAAGCGGGTTGATAATTTATTCAACAAAGCCTTTGAAGCCACCAACAAGGGCGACTTTAAAACCGCAGAAGAGTACTGGACTCAAGTTATTGAAGAGTTTCCCGAAAATGCAGCCGCCTGGAGCAATCGCGGGAATGCCAAAGTCAGTCAGAACCATCTTCAAAGTGCCCTGGCTGATTACGAGCAAGCAATTGAACTGGCACCTGACTCGCCTGACCCCTACCTCAACCGGGGCACTGCCCTGGAAGCCCTGGGCAGATACGAGGAAGCCATCGAAACCTACAACCAGGCGTTAGAAAATGCCCCCAAAGATGCAGCAGCATTTAACAATCGGGGCAACGCCAAAGCTGGTTTAGGCAAATGGGACGAGGCAATTGTGGATTACAAGCAGGCGATCGATCTTTCCCGTGAATATGCTACTGCTCGCGCCAATTATGCCCTCGCCCTCTACCAGACTGGCAAAACCGATGAAGCGGTTCGCAGTATGCGTTCCCTGGTTCGCAAGTATCCTCAATACGCCGACATGCGGGCAGCACTGACAGCGGCACTTTGGGCTGCGGGCAAACAAGGGGAAGCTGAAAGCCAGTGGGTTTCAGCCGTTGGACTGGACTCTCGCTATAAAGACTTGTCCTGGCTCAAAAACGTGCGCCGCTGGCCCCCCCAGATGGTGACTGCAATGGAGAGTTTTCTCAAGCTCCAGTCCAATCCAAAATCGGCAGCTTAGACTACGGTGATCTGGTGACACCCAACTCCTACCAGATAGGGTATTTTTAAGAATGTTTATGCGCCTGTTCTGCCAGGGGGCAAAGCGGATAGGCGGATTAGTAAGGAGTACCAGGAATTTGCATGGGTAGTGTGACAGATACTTACAGAAACTTGAAGAGTAAGTCGAAACGAGCGATCAGGAAGCTTTTATCGCCCTTTGACCTGGCGCTGTCTCCCCAGAGCATCGTTGAAAAATACTTAAAGGGCAGTGGGATAGAGATTGGAGCGCTTCACAATCCGCTTCAGGTTCCTCCATCCCTTCAGGTTAAGTATGTCGATCGCATGTCCAACACCGACTTGCGCAAGCAGTACCCGGAACTGGCATCCCTCAACCTGGTTGAGATTGACATTATTGATAATGGAGAGCGGCTTGAGCAGATTAAAGATGGTTCCCAGAACTTTGTGATCGCCCGCCAGTTTCTAGAACACTGCCAGGATCCGATCAGTGCGATTCAAAACATGCTAAGGGTGCTGAAACCGAAGGGCACCTTATATCTGTCTGTCCCAGATAAGCGTTATTGCTTTGATCAGCATCGACCCATTACGCCGATTGAACACCTGCTCAAGGACTACAAGGAAGGTCCAGAGTGGTCAAGAACCCAACATTTTCAAGAATGGGTTGTCTACGTTAACTTCGGCTACACCAACGAGGAGGACAGTCAAGGCGATGGGCGGGTTGAGGAACAACGAAATCGCCTGCTCGAAATGGACTACAGCATCCACTACCATGTTTGGACTCCGATCGAAATGCTGGAACTGATGGTGGCATTGAAAAAAACGCTGAATTGGAGCTTTGAAGTCGAATTTTTCTCCTCCGAGGGGGGTGAGATTGTTTTGATTCTGAGAAAGCAGTAGGGGGGAGGGATAGGAGTTTTGAGTTGAGAATTGAAAGTTTTGAATTGAGAGTTGAGAATTGAGAGTTTTGAGTTGGAAGATATTGAATTCTTCGTTCGCAACGTTTTCACTTTCAACTTCTTCACTTTCAACTTCTTCACTTTCAACGTTTTCACTTTCAACGTTTTCCCAACGTTTGAATACTGGTAGGGGTCAGTTCCTCAACGTTGCCTAAGACCATCACAGCACCAGCTTTTTGAAGAATAGTGGTATAGGCTGTTTGCTGGTCTTCTGTTTCCTGAACATGGGGGGGCAAAACTCCCACGCCAATCCAATTCCGATCAGGTTGAATTTTACGGGCATGGTCTACCGTGTACATATCAGCCACGGTGTCTCCCACATAGATGACTGGAATAGACGGATCACCACCATTCAGCATTTCAACGGTCTTTAACAGTCCAGTGGGATCGGGCTTTCCAGGGGCATCTTCCATGGCTACTAGAATGGGCGATCGCAAGCCAAGCCGTTTCTCCAGCACAAATCGGGCGGACCCTGTGGTTGCGCCACTAAAAAAGCCCCATTGAATGCCTGCCTCGGTCAAACCATTCAGATAGGTAGACTGCACTAAAAGAGGTTCCTGACAGATATAGCCCGTCCAATCAACCGGATCCCGTCCCCGATAGCGAGATTGAAAGAAGGCAACTAACGTTTCATAATTGAGGGCGATCGCGTCTCTGCTGCATAGTTTTGCTGGGGGAGCATCTGTTTCACCCAACACTAACCTCCCCTCAAAGTACCGGTACACAAACTCCTGGGAAGCTTCCCAATCGTTGTTCCACATGCCTTCTGCTTTCAAAGTGTCGATCGCCGCCTGGGAAGGGCGGTACGCTCCGGCAGTAAAATGCTCTACGGTATCTGCCAGTGCCCGCCGGTAAGAGTTACCCACATCTCGTATGACCCCATCAATGTCAAACACCACAATACTGGTAAAGGAACGAGCAGGGAACGACGCTTGAAATGGTGCTGAATCCATAATCGGCTATTTACTCAGGATGAAATGGCTTTGCTGAAAAGCTTACCTTTTCGCAGCATACATGGTAATTCCCGCAGCCCTACGTTAGAATAATGGGCTGAAATGTGATTTAGTCATCTGGGAATGCGCTGGAGGTTGGGTTGTCCAAGTTTATTTTGAAGGTTTTGTGGTTGGACGAGAACGTCGCCCTGGCAGTGGATCAGGTGGTCGGTAAGGGCACCAGCCCTTTGACGTCCTACTTTTTTTGGCCCCGCAATGATGCCTGGGAACAGCTCAAAAATGAGATGGAAGCCAAACACTGGATCTCTGAAGTTGATCGGGTTGAGTTGCTAAATAAGGCGACTGAGGTTATTAACTATTGGCAGGAAGAAGGCAAGCGTCGCCCGATGGCAGAGGCTCAGGCGAAGTTCCCGGAAGTAACCTTCACGGGTAGCGCTTAGGAACATAAATTTAATTCAGTCTCTATCCGCCCTGACTTGCAATGGTAAAGTTAGGGCGGGTTTACTATTGTGCAGTTGCCCTTCCCTTCAATTTCCTCTAAAAGCCGTAAAATCTGTACCGTAGTCGCCAATGGCAGCTATGTAAGATTGGTTACATCGCCCTACGGGTACACCCAAAGATATTTGAGACTTGGGACATGATTTGCTACGGTTTATTACAGCGAATTGCTTACTCTTAACATTTCGTGTATTCAAAAACGTTCCTATAGGTAGGTAGCTTCATGACGATGACCATTACCCCCGACCAGGTAGAGCGGATTGTTTGGAATCAGCACCACGATCCGTTTGAAGTGCTGGGTGCCCATCAGACAGAAAAGGATGGCAAAACAGTCTGGGTAGTGAGAGCTTACCAACCAACTGCGGAGGCAGCCTGGGTTGTTTGCCCAGAGCTACGGACTGAGTATCCAATGCAGGCAGTTCATCATCCCCACTTTTTTGAATGCACCATTGAGGTTCCCGAACTGGCAAATTACCAGCTACGGATTAAAGAAGGTGAGCATGAACGTGTCATCTACGATCCCTACGCCTTTCGCTCTCCCTATCTGACCGATTTTGACATTCACCTGTTTGCTGAAGGAAACCACCATCGCATTTACGAAAAGCTGGGTGCCCATTTGACTGAGGTGAATGGGGTCAAAGGAGTCTATTTTGCTGTTTGGGCACCCAATGCTCGTAATGTCTCAGTGCTGGGCGATTTTAACCACTGGGATGGGCGCAAGCACCAGATGCAGAGAACTGGGAATGGAATCTGGAATTTGTTTGTTCCAGAGGTGGGAGTGGGCGATCCCTACAAGTATGAGATCAAGAACTACGAAGGACATATCTACGAAAAGTCCGATCCCTACGGTTTTCAGCAAGAGGCACGTCCCAAAACGGCTTCAATCGTCACTGATCTGGATACCTATACCTGGAATGACGAAGACTGGATAGAGAAGCGCCGTCATACCGAGCCGCTGACCCAGCCCATTTCTGTCTATGAAGTCCATTTAGGATCCTGGATGCACGCTTCCTCAGCGGAACCAGCCAAGCTCCCCAATGGCGAAGAGGAGCCAGTTGTTATCGTTTCAGAACTTAAGCCTGGAGCGCGGTTTTTAACCTACCGAGAATTAGCTGCCAAGCTAATCCCCTATGTCAAAGAACTGGGGTTTACCCACATTGAGCTATTGCCAATCGCCGAACATCCCTTCGATGGTTCTTGGGGATATCAGGTGATTGGGCACTATGCCTGTACTTCTCGTTATGGTTCCCCTCAGGATTTCATGTACTTTGTAGACCAGTGTCACCAAAATGGCATTGGGGTGATTGTGGACTGGGTACCGGGGCACTTCCCAAAGGATGGTCACGGATTGGCATTCTTTGACGGAACCCACTTATACGAACACGCTGACCCCCGCAAGGGTGAGCATAAGGAGTGGGGCACCCTGGTGTTTAACTACGCCCGAAACGAAGTCCGTAACTACTTAGTTGCCAATGCCCTTTTTTGGTTTGATAAGTACCACATTGACGGCATTCGGGTCGATGCAGTTGCATCCATGCTCTACCTTGACTACTGCCGTAAAGAAGGGGAATGGGTGGTCAATCAGTATGGTGGTCGGGAAAATATTGAAGCCGCAGACTTTCTGCGCCAGATGAACCACGTCATCTTCAGCTATTTCCCCGGTGTCCTCTCGATCGCAGAAGAATCCACGTCGTGGCCGATGGTCTCCTGGCCTACCTACGTCGGTGGCTTAGGCTTCAATCTGAAGTGGAACATGGGCTGG
This sequence comes from Kovacikia sp. CALU 1929, assembly GCF_056784235.1. Classification (NCBI taxonomy): domain Bacteria; kingdom Bacillati; phylum Cyanobacteriota; class Cyanophyceae; order Leptolyngbyales; family Leptolyngbyaceae; genus Kovacikia; species Kovacikia sp. CALU 1929. Next base: position 47,872 of record NZ_JBXBCF010000063.1, on the reverse strand, counting down.
ATGCATGACATGTTGGACTACTTCCACATGGATCCCTGGTTCCGTCAGTTTCACCAGAACAATGTGACATTTAGTATCTGGTATAACCACAGCGAAAACTTTATGCTGGCGCTTTCCCACGATGAAGTTGTTCATGGGAAAAGCCCGATGATTGGCAAAATGCCGGGAGATGAGTGGCAGAAGTTTGCCAACCTCCGCTGTCTTTTTGCCTATATGTACGCCCATCCCGGCAAAAAAACCTTGTTCATGAGTATGGAGTTTGGTCAGTGGACTGAGTGGAATGTTTGGGGCGATCTGGATTGGCAACTACTTCAGTATGAACCGCACCAGAAGCTCAAGAACTTCCTTTCAGTGCTGAACGATCTCTACCGCAGTGAAACGGCGCTCTACTCTCAAGACTTTGGGCAGGAAGGGTTTGAGTGGATTGACTGTAGCGATAATCGCCACAGTGTGGTTTCCTTCATTCGCAGGGCAAAGGATTCTGATGAATTCATTGTAGTAGTGTGTAACTTTACGCCTCAGCCCCATGCCCATTACCGGGTGGGTGTGCCTGAGCCTGGTTTTTACACCGAACTGCTGAATAGCGATTCCCGTGAGTACTGGGGCAGCAATATGGGCAATTTGGGTGGCAAGTGGACGGATGATTGGTCTTACCATAACCGTCCGTACTCAATAGATTTGTGTTTGCCACCGCTGGCAACGCTGATTCTAAAGCTAGACCGCCAGAAGACTGCGGCAGCCGAGAAAAAGACTACCGATCAATAGCAGATTTTTCCACTGCTATCGGGTCTTGGGCGATCCTCTCCTTTGCGCACTGCCCCAATTAACGTCGATACAATGACGCAACGCTTGGTTCTCCCTCCAGCTTTACTGGACAGGGTGATTCTTCCCAACTGACCTTTGACGTTGCCATTTTCGTTAAATTGGACTCGGCGAACTCCCTCTGCTAGTTGTAGGGTGGTTTCCGAGTCCAATTCAATGTTTGGATCCAGGTCGTTCCAGATAACATGGCTAACATTGAGGCTAATCCGATGAATTGCCCATTGTACTTTTCCATTGGAAGCACGAAAGCTGGCTTGCTGAGCCACATGAAGTCGTCGGGCAGTTGCCTGAGCATCCCGAATTGCCTGATAAACTACATCCTGTGCCTGGTTGAGCCGCAGTCTAGCCAGGAATGCATTCCAACCAGGAGCCATAATGGCTGCCAGAATGCCAATGACCAAAACAATGATGCTAATTTCCAGTAGCGTAAATCCTTGAATCTGCCCATGCGACTGAGACCGCTTCGTTGAAGCGATCTTTCGGATATAAATTTTCATTAAATGCACACCTGATGATTCGGGGGAGGATTACTTGATAGCAGGCAATAGACGATGGGCAACAAATAACAAGGCAAAGATCCCTACCCAGACAAGGCTTTGTCTTGCTTATGGTCCTAGGTGGCGATCGCTCTACATAAAAAACTCCTGCCGTTGTTTTAAGATTCCCAGAGAATTGTTTTTTATAACCGGGGGGAGAATTGAGAGTTGAGAGTTGAGAGTGGTTTATGCGTCAGAGGAGGTTAGTTATAGGCTGTTTTGACCCTCTAGCCACTAAAATCGGATGGGTGGATGGGTGGTTTATGCCGGGGGAAACGGCTGTATAACATTTGCAAACAGTCTGCGGTTGGAACCAAGATTGATGGGAATGTAGTCCTAGTCAATACGCGACTGGCTTACCAAAGGACTTGAGCATGGGTGGGTATGGGCGGCGATCGCAGCTTCACTGGCGACGGCAAACTGCCGCAGCAGGGCAATGGCTTCAGGGGCGCTGGCATCGAAGTCATTGGTGGGTGAAAAGCTTGCTGGTTGTAATTTTGTTGCTGGGGATAGGGCGATCGCTCCCTTACCTGGCTCCGATTCATGCCGTAGACCTGATGCAGTCACAGGCAGCGATTGAGTTTACGGACCGGAACGGATTGCCTTTAGGCACCGTACTGACCCGTGACCAGGAGCATACGGTTGCAGTTCCGTTGCAGCAAATTTCACCCCACTTTATTCACGCCATTATTGCAGCGGAAGATCAGCGGTTTTATCAGCACGGGGCGTTGGATGGGCGGGCGATCGTCCGTGCTTTGCTGGAAGCGGCTCAGGCGCGTCAGGTGGTCAGTGGCGCTTCGACTATCACTATGCAACTGGCACGGATGCTCGATCCGGCTCCCCGCAACTTGCAGGGCAAGATCAGGGAAATCTGGCTCTCCTGGCGGTTAGCGGCGGGCATGTCCAAGAATGAAATTCTTCAGGCGTACATTAACCGCCTGCCGATGGGAGGCAACATTTACGGTGTGGAAGCCGCTGCCCGCATCTATTTTGGCATTCCTGCCAGCGATCTGAATGCCTCCCAGGCAAGCCTATTAGCCGCCATGCCCAATGATCCTAACCAGCTCAGCCCCTACCAGCACTGGGATGCCCTTAAGCGACGGCAGGCATATGTGCTGCAACGGATGGTCAGCGACCAGTACTTAACCCCTGCTGAAGCAGACCGGGCATCTGGGGCAGCAATTTCACTCCAGTCTCGCCAGCAGGGAATCATTGCCGCTCCTCACTTTCTGTTCTGGGTGGCAGAACAACTTGCCGATCAGCCTGCCCAGGTGCAAACTACCTTAGACCGTCCGCTCCAACAGTTTGTCGAAGCCCAGACCAAACAAATTGTTCACACCCTGGCAGCTAACCAGGTTCACCATGCGGCTGCGATCGTCCTGGACAACCATACAGGAGAGGTACTGGCTTACGTCGGCTCCCCTGATTACTTTGCCGATGCTCAGATGGGACGGAATGATGGTGTTCAGGCATTACGCCAGCCCGGTTCTACCTTAAAACCTTTTCTTTACCAGATTGCCCTGGAAAAGCACATCATCCGTCCTAATGACATCCTGGCAGATGTGCCCACTCGCTATGCCATTCCGGGCGCTAAACTATACAGTCCAGTGGACTATAGCGAAACGTTTCAGGGACCTGTGCGAGTCCGGTTGGCTCTGGCAAATTCCCTCAATATTCCGGCAGTGCGTGTTCTGGAAAAAGTAGGGGTGAACCATTTTTTAGAGCACCTGCATCAACTGGGATTCACTCACCTCTCCCAATCCTCTGACTACTACGGCTTAGGTCTTGCCCTGGGCAGCGGTGAAGTCAGCCTGTGGGAACTGGCAAAAGCTTATCTGATCCTGGCTAGACAGGGAATCCATACAAATATCCACTACCAGATTGAAATGAACCGTCAGCCACCAAATCGGCAACCTAAATTATCCCCTTCATCCACGGCAAAATCCGCTGCCTCTCTGATTACGGACATGTTAAGCGATTCCCATGCCCGCGCTAGAGCATTTGGTGTCGAGTCTTTGCTGTCGTTACCATTTCCGACTGCTGTAAAAACAGGCACCTCTTCCGATTTTCGAGATACCTGGACTGTGGGGTTTACCTCCGACTATACCGTTGCAACCTGGGTCGGAAATTTTGATGGTGCACCGATGCAGCAAATTTCTGGCGTAACCGGGGCTGCGCCTTTATGGAATCGGATCATGCTGCACTTACATGAACAACGAGAACCCCAACCCTTTTCATCCCCGGTTGGCATGGTGCAGCGTCCAATCTGTGCCCTGTCCGGTGCCCGTCCCACACCTGCCTGCCCTTCAGTGGTACAGGAATACTTTTTCCCGAAGGATCTGAAGGACTACGATCGCCAACCCGATCCCTTCTACCAAGTCACTAACAACAGTAATGGGCAACCTCAGTACCGCCTGAATCTGCCCCAGGAGTACAACGAATGGCTGGCAATGCAACCAGCGGTTCCAAGGGGAGATGGCTTAAGAATTTTGTCGCCCCGTAATGGAGATTTATTTCTGTTAGAAAAGCAAAACCCTGATTCGGAAAACTCTGGGCAACGATTGGAGTTCAGGCTGGCAACGCTGCCAACCCAGCCCGTGGAATGGCGATTGAATGGAAAAGTGATTAGTTCTGCTACACAAAGCAATACCCATTCTGATCAAACTACCCATTCTGTTTTCTGGGTACCCACACCTGGAAATTGGACCCTACAGGTGAGAAGCGGACAGGAAACGGATCAAACCAAATTTCAGGTGCAAATGACGGAAAATAGACCCACTCGTCGGGGCTTTTCTTTTATGGCGGGAGATAGTTGAAAGTTTTGAGTCTCCTCCCCTCAGATTCTCCTCTCCCTACGTTCCTGCCTCCCGTTCAATCATTTGCCGAATTTTTTCAGCGGTTGCGGGTGCCAGTAACACCCCATTGCGGTAGTGTCCTGTTGCCACCAGGACATTTTGGTAGCTGGGCAGCTTTTCAACAATGGGGGCAGGTCGTCCTTCAGGACGGGGACGCAAACCATACCAGGTTCGGACAATGGTGGCATTTGCCAGGGTAGGACAGAAGGCGATCGCCCGCTCTCTTAATGCTTCTAGCGTGGCTGCACTGGGGACTGGTTCAGACAGGGAATTAAAAAATTCTACGGTTGCTCCAATCCAGTAAGAATTCTGCCCTAGTGGTACAAGATGGGTATCTTCTCCGGTAATCACAGGCTGCAAGCTGGAATAGTTCCAAGAGTTTGGAAGTTGCACCTGAATTGCCTGCCCCAACACGGGGCGAATCTCAACAGGACAATTCATCGCAGTGGTTAAGGAAGTGGAACCCAAGCCCGCAGCAATGACCAGCCAGTCTGTTGGGTAGGAGCCAGTTGCCGTTAAAACCTGTTGACACTGCTGGTTGCTGTCCGCAAGAAGATAGGAATCAGTCCCTAAAACGGTTTCGTCAAATTTGAACTGGACACCTTTCTGGGTTGCGGCGGTAACCAGCGCCAGAGTCAAAGCGGTTGGGTCAACCTGACGATCCTGGGAAGAATAAACTGCACCAATTACCCGCTCCAGATTGAGATAGGGATAGTGGGATGACAGATAGGCGCGATCGCATAGGTCTAACTGCCACCCCTGCTGCTGACGAATTGTTGCCAGGGTCTTCCAATCATGAAGATCATCCCCTTCAAAACACAGCCGTAAAATGCCCTGTCGGTTAAACGGAACCGTGCATCCAGTGGTGGCTTCCAGCCGAGGAATCCAGTCGTTATACCGCTCAATACTGCTCAGGCGCATTTGCAGGCGGCTACCCCTGGCTTTCTGGCTGATAGCACCCATCAACACTCCAAGAGCTGCTCCCGTTGCTGCCTGAGCGGGAGGCTGGCAGTCAAGCACCGTGATGTCAATGCCCGAAATATGGCTGAGTTCGTAGGCGATCGCAGCCCCAATGATTCCGCACCCAACCACAACAACTCTAGTCATGTACCAGTCCTAAAATAGTTGTGAGAGTGAGAGGCTTTGTGAGAAAAAATTCCAGGGAATTTTTTCTCACAAAGCCAACTGGGACTGCGCTAGGACAACTTTTAGTGATTAGCCTTTCGGCAGCAGCGTCAGAAAGCTATCAAAATCCCTCAAAGTTTCGGCATAGTTGCGGATTGCCAGCTTATAGTTCTTATCCTGAGCTGCCTGGTCAATCGCTACCAGATTATCAAATACCGCTTTTGCAGCAGCACGCGCCTGTTTTTGGTCATCCGCCAACAACGTTTGAGTTGCAAAGGTCATCTTAGACCGCAGTTCCCCCAGGGGACCATGAATATAATTACGGACAAATACCCAATCTTGCTTCTGGATTAAATCTGCCAGTTCGGGCAAGCTGTCACGCACAGCAGACAACTGAGAGGCATAATCCTGAATTTGCTCAATTTGCTCACTGGTGTAGGACTGAGGTTTTGTGACTCGTTTTGCTTCTGCAACACTGCCAAAGCTTAACAACACAACCATGACGACAGCCAAAACAGCGGTAAGAATAGACCGATACTTAACCATATTTTGCTTACCAACTCCCCAAAAAATCAACTGCTATCGAGAGCCAACAGTTTACTGTTCGACAAAAAATGTATCGCAAAATCAGCCTAGAATGTCATATCTGAAGCAGGCTGTAGCAAATGGTTGCAAACAGATGGCAGGTGATTTAGAGCACAAAGTTCAGGAACCTGCTCGATGCACAATGGTTGGCATGGGCGAAGAGCCGTCTACCCCAATGGGTTGAGGTGTAAAAATTCTTGTTCCCGCCCCTCGACTGGAACGTGGCCCCCCTGATTTTGGTGGGTGGTAACCAGCCAATGCTGGAACAGCAAAAGCCAGCACCAATATCATGGTGGTAGCCAAACTTTTCATAGAAATTCGGTTAGACTGCCTCTGAGCTGGATTAGGGATTTTATATCTTTAAGATCAAATACTGTATCTCTAAGCAAATTCTAAATTATTCGACCCCAGGTTTTCTTCAGCCTTGTTGCCGATCGCATCTACAGAATTCTGCTGATTAGGGATTCAAACACTCCAACCTTCAGTATTCAGGACTTAGTGCCTTTGTATTAGCGGCTGAAAGATTCTCACCTGCCTGGAGCAGTCTTGAAGCATAGAGTTCAACAAACCTTTGATAGAGCCACATGGTTTTGCTCCCTGAACCGCCCTTTTGACTCAGCAGAAAATGGCTAGTTTTTCCAGACAGTTTCTTGAGATAGGGTAAATCTTCGCAGAGCGTTAGGAGAGAAGCCGTATGCAAAATAACTTTTAATATCGGCTTGGGCCAATCGAGGTCTGTGTAAATATCTATGATCAATTCATGCATATTTCTGCTGACAGGTAGGGAATTAAAGATGACAACCATTCTCTTTCCTGCATAGATAGGAATATTTAATTCCACTGTATAGGGAGTATGGAGAGTTAAATCAACTTCAACGACTGGCTGCCTCCACATTTTCAAAATGCTAAACGGGGACTTTAGCATGGTCATAAATTTTACATGACCACCCATTGAAGTTGGAATAAAACTACTAACGCCCAGTACTTTTAAGTTGCTAAGGCTGAAATGATGAACCGATTCCAGATGCTTTAAGTTGAGTAAATGATAAATCTGGCATAGATAGGGAAATGGAAGTAGATATTCCTGATGAATCATGTGATAGTTTTCCATTTCGCGCATTCGGGAATGGGCTACATCTAGATGGGTTTTATCCCAAAGTGTATTCGTGCCTGCTTGATAGGATTTATATTCTGTTAAATCATTCGCTGTTTGAACTTCTTCCGGTTTAAGCCATATCCAGCTTACCATCAAGAAGTTAATCAGAAGCAATTGAAACAACTTGACCAATGATATGTAATCGTCAGAAAATATAGCTAGACTTCTGTCAATTGTCCCAAATAGAAATGATGGGATTCCTATAAACCAAATACCATTTCTAATGTTATAACTTTGGAAAAATGAAGCACTATTTATAGTCGCCGTATTCATACCATCTATATTCCTTTTAATCATGTTGCTGGAATCAGTAATAAATCCAGCCATTGGTTTAATTTCACAATTAAGCCGTACTGTGCTTGCTGTTTAAAGAGCTATTTTTGCTAAAGCTTTGGATTACCAACAGATCACTTGATTATAGTGAAGTCAGCTTGTACCAGTTCAATATGAGTTTGCACTTAACGAGGGGCTTAAGCTCCTTGTTAACCAGTCATTTTTCTGTGCAGCTTCAAAGAGAATTGGTATTAGTTGGTAAACAATCGCTGCTACGAGCATGTTCACACATTAAACATTTATCAAAAGATTCCAAACCTATGTTGCCAACTATTTATTTAGTTCTATGGTGTTCAAATTCTTAAACTTTGCCTTCCACCATAGGTTGAGTTTCCCTTCTTTTCTTATCCTAACGAAGGAGTATTTTTGGACAGGTATTGCCTCTGATCCTCGTAGTGACAATGCCCTTGCTTCTCTGTAAAAATCAAAAGGTTGAGATGGAAAATGAGTAATTTTAGCAAATAGAGATGACTACCAGAGTAACTGCTAGAGACGTTGTTAGCCCGGTTCTTAAAAGACTAGGTGATAGTAGATGAAGTGCTGAGGGCGAAAGCGATCGCCCCCGTTGATCACTGAGCCTGGTTTATTGCCCGATAACGCCCCAAAGCCGTCAGCGGGAAGTGCTGGTAGTAAAGGTGGTAACGCAGATAAAAGTGGCAGGGAAAGCCTGTGCCCGTGAAGTAATCCTCATTCCAGGTGCCATCCGCAGCTTGGGTTTCAATTAAATACTGAACACCTTGCTCGATCGCTCCCATCGCATACTGTCCTGTGGCTTCTCCCGCTGCCAGCAAACCAATTAACGCCCAGGCAGTCTGGGAAGCGGTACTGTCCCCCTGTCCCTTTAGTTTGGGATCGTTATAGCTGAAGCAGGTTTCACCCCAACCACCATCGGTGTTCTGACAGCTAACCAGCCAGGCAGCTCCACGCTCAATTTCTTGTCTGTGAGATTGAGGTGCCATTAACGCAAGGGCAGACAATACGCCACTGGTGCCATAGATGTAGTTCACTCCCCAGCGACCAAACCAGCAACCTTCGGGTTCCTGTTCGCGACGAAGGTAGGCAAGGGCGAGATCGAGGGAGTGAGGGGTGAGGGGTGAGGGGTGAGGAGAGTCTGTGCTCCCTACCTTTAACTTCCCTGCCATTTCTAACACTCGCGCAGTTACGTCTGCCGTGTTGGGGTCAATCATGGCTTTCAGGTCGCCGTAGGGGACGAGGTTGAGCCAGTCCTGGTCATTGTTCAGGTCAAAGGCTGCCCAACCGCCGGGGTTGCATTGCATGGTGGCAATCCAGTCCACGGCACGGGCGATCGCCTGTTGCTTCAATGCTTCATTCTCTAGCTTGACGGCATCAAGTGCCATTACTACCACGGCGGTATCATCCACATCAGGGTAGAAACGGTTATCGAATTCAAATGCCCAGGCTCCGGGTTTGCCCTGGCGGTTTTTCACTGCCCAGTCGCCATAGTCGAGGATTTGCTTTTCGATTAGCCAGTTGCCACCTCGCTGAAGTGCCGGGTGTTCTGGAGACAAGCCGGAGTCAACCAGCGATCTCATCACCAGGGCGGTGTCCCAGACTGGTGAAATGCAGGGTTGTGTCCAGTATTGCTCCTCGGTTTCCAGACAGAAGTTATCAACGGCTTGCAAGCCCCGTTCGACAATCGGATCAGCCACATTGTAGTTGAGCGATCGCAGCGCCAGCAGGGAATTCAGCATTGCGGGAATAATCCCACCCCAATCTCCCGTGTCTTCCTGCCGTTCCAGCACCCATTTTTCGGCAGCTTTCAATCCTTCTTCTCGGAAGGGCATCAGCTTCAGGTTTTCTGCCAGCTTGAACAGGTCATCCAGAGTCACGAAAATATCCGTCCAGTCTCCCTGGCGTGGTAACTCAAACCGAACGTTTTCCCGTCCCTCCGCGTACAGTTCATCCAGATTGATAGCTGGCTTGACTTTATAAACTGGCTTCTGATCAAACACAATTAGCAGCGGCACCGTACTTCCCCGTGCCCAACTGGACATTTCATAGATCGTGAAGGGAAAGTTCTCTGGAAACAGCATGATCCAGGGTGGAATCGAGGGTAACCCGCACCAGTCATAGCAGCCAATCAGCGCCAGATGCATCTTGGTAAAAATCCGCGTCTTGCTGATGCCGCCCCGTTCCAAAATGAACTGACGTGCCTTTTGTAAAGCTGGATCGCTTGCAGGCACACCCAGCAGCCTCAATGCCATGTAAGCTTCAACGGTGGTACTCAGTTCACCGCCATCGCCATAGAAAAGCTCCCAACCGCCGTGATCTCGCTGTTGCACTCGCAGGTATTTTTCAACCTTGTGGAGTGGGCGAGTGGTATCCGTTCCCCAAATTTTGTGCAGGAGGACGGCTTCTGCCGTAATCGTGACGTTTGATTCGAGTTCTGCCCACCAGTAACCATCGGGATACTGGATTGAAAGAAGATGGTTTTGACTTTTCGCGATCGCCTCGTCAAGTTTTGCTAAGGCAGTATTCAACTCGACTGAAGCGGCTTCCGTTCTGGATGCCGCTCCCTTGTCCTGGGTTTGCATGTTTCCGTTCTGATCTCAACACCACACATCCACTATTCACCGATACTTTATCCCAGGCTGACTTCACCCATTTGCATGAACTCAATCAGGCAAGGGAAGGCGATCGTTACATTTCGTAGATATCGTATTTTGCCTTGCTGGGAAGAGTATTGGCAACCGAGAGCAGCAGATTAGGTAAATAGTCGCCGCCGCCACCCTTTTCATGGAGCAAGATCGATGGCTCCAACCTATGTCTGTAAAGTTCACTACTTTTTCATGTCAAATTCATCCTTTCTAAACCCGATTAAGGGACTAACAGAGGCATCCTATTAAAAGTTGTCCCCCAAAGAAAAATATGAACTTGATTGATTTAGGCGATGCCTCTACGCCATTCCCGTTTTTGCTCAATGGTATGCGGGATAGAAGACAGGTTTCTTCAATCGGTGGAGGCGTGGTATGAAAGTCTTCGCTTCCGACAATCCCCCCCAGGTTTCGATGACCCAGTTGGCTGCATCTCCCCAGCCCAATTTGCCAGTCAATCGCCATGCCCCAATGCCCGTAGAGTATTTTTTGCTGGGGCTACTGATGTCAGTGTTAGTGGGGGTTCTATCCTACAAGCAATATCGAGTCTGGCTTTTTTGGCGACGGGTAGAAACTCTGGAACGGCTGTGGAAACTCAGTATTCCAAGAAAAGCTCTCTAGTTTAGGTGCGGGTGTCGGGTGTCAGGTGTCAGGGATGCGCCCCAGATTGCGCCCCAAGCCCGACATAACCGCCGCTTATCTTCAAGCCCTGGCAATTAATCGTCCATTGATTTGAGAGAATTCAGTGAGACCGATCTCCTGTTGGGGAGATGATTTCACAAAAAAGGGCTGGGGATTGCTATGGCGATCGCGTTGGGTTTCACTCTCCTCTCTCTCTGCATCTGGCTAGTTCTGCTGTGGGGGAGGGGAGAGTTTTGGTTGTGTGATCAGCGGCTGGAGGAAAAGGCTGAAGGCGGAGGGATAAAGGAGCAAGAGGAATCCATGTATCCTTCAGTTTGTGTTGTGATTCCTGCTCGCAATGAAGCCGATGTGTTGCCAGTCAGTCTGCGATCGCTGCTCAGGCAGGATTATGCGGGCACCTTTCACATCATCCTGGTGGATGACCACAGTACGGATGGCACTGCCCAGGTTGCCAGGGAAACGGCTGACGCAGCAGGCAACCCTGACCGGTTTCAGGTGATTTTAGCCGAACCGTTACCGGCTGGATGGTCGGGTAAGCTGTGGGCAATGGATCAGGGCGTGCAGAAAGCTCTGATCTTGTCGCCGGACTACATTCTGTTGACGGATGCGGATATTGAGCATGAGCCTAGCAATCTGCGCCGATTAGTAGACAGGGGAATTCAGCAAGACCTGGATATGGTGTCGGTCATGGTGCGGCTTCGCTGTGAAAGTTTTTGGGAAAAGCTACTGATACCGGCGTTCGTCTTTTTCTTTATGAAGCTTTACCCTTTTCGCTGGGTGAATGATCCGACCAGGAAAATGGCGGGTGCGGCGGGTGGGTGCATCTTGATTAAGCGGACGGCGTTGGAGGAAATTGGCGGGCTGGACAGTATTCGACAGGCGTTAATTGATGACTGTACGCTGGCGCAGAGGGTGAAGTCGGTGGGGGGTAAGGTACCGGGTACCGGACATCACGTATCGAGTATTGAAACCGCTAGAGAGGGAGGTTGTTCTGGTCGGATCTGGTTGGGCTTGAGTGACCTGACCAAAAGCTTGCGTCCCTATCCAGATTTGCAAACGATCTGGAATATGGTTGCCCGGACGGCTTATACCCAACTCAATTACAATCCGCTGCTACTGTTGGGCACACTGATCGGGATGACGCTGGTGTATCTGGTTCCCCCGATCGCCCTGGTGGCAGGAGCCTTGACCGGACAATGGGCGATCGCGCTGATGGGTCTGGTCACTTACCTGTTGATGACCCTGGCATATTTCCCAACCGTGCGGTTCTACCGATGTTCACCTGTATTGGCGTTTTGCCTACCGGCGATCGCGTTGCTTTACACGCTGATGACGCTCGATTCTGCCCTGCGTCATTGGCAAGGGCGAGGCGGAGCCTGGAAAGGAAGGGTTTACCCGTAAGAACTTAAGGCTATCATCGGGTTAATCTCCCAGCCCCAACAACTTATGCCAGAAGACTACATTGTGATTGTGACGGATGAAACAGATGACATCTCTGTACCGATTGAAGGTCAAAAGGGGTGGCGTGAAGAAGTTCATAAACACATCTCTAGCTTGAAAGAAGTCCGGTTGCCCGTCTCGCAGCTAGAGCAGAACATGAACCAGTTCTTGCAATTGGTCGGACGGTTGTTCAAGCAGGTGGACCAGCAGATTGGTTCGGAATCTGATATGAAGCTGGACGAAGTGGAGTTATCCGTAGAAATCAGCGGCGAAGGAGAAGTTAAATTAGTGGCAGGGGGGAAAGCTGCTGGGAAAGGAGCGATTACGCTGAAATTTACCCGATCGGATGCAAAGAAGTAGATGGCAAGCAATTGGGCGATCGTTATTGGCATCAACCAATATCGCTTTTTGCAACCGCTGAGGTACGCCAAACGGGATGCGGAAGCGATGCACAACTTTCTGATGCAGGAAGCCAGGTTCGATCGCATCTTTTTGTTTACCGATGACTCTCCTGCGATCGGCGGCAAACCGACTGAACCGTTTCGCGCCAATCTGTTGCGGGTCTTGCGTCAAATTTTTGCAACGCCGTTTATGAAAGATGGCGATAACTTCTGGTTCTTTTTCAGCGGGCATGGGATTCCGCACCAGGGGCAGGACTACCTGATGCCGCTGGATGGCGATCCAGAAGATATTGAAAACACAGGCATTTCCACTAACACGATTACCAATTATCTGCGGAGTTGTGGAGCCGATAATGCGGTGATGATCCTGGATGCTTGTCGCAGTGGGGGCAAAAAAAGCGGCGAGGGCATCGGCAGACAAACGGAAGCAGAAGTCCGCCAAACGGGAGTGATCAGTCTCTTTTCGTGCAGTCCTGACCAGTATTCCTATGAACTGGAAGCGATTGGGCATGGAGCCTTTACCTATGCCCTGCTGGAAGGGTTGGGGATTCGGGGTCGATGTGCCACAGTAGAGCGGCTGAATCAGTATCTTGAGCATCGCGTGCCGGAACTGGTCAGTCAGCATTTGCAGAGGGCGAGGCAAATTCCCTACACCATTGCCGAACCCCTGAACCGCTCTCATCTGATCTTGATGCCCCAACACGCCAGCCTTACTGATATTGCCACGCTGAAAAATGATGCCTATCGCGCCCAGATGAACCAAGATTGGGATTTAGCACAGCGATTGTGGATTCGCGTATTAGCGGCGGCTTCAGGTTCAGATATGGAGGCGATCGAAGCTTTGCAAAGGCTGAGTATTCAACGTCACACAGGAACTACCCTGCCTCAACCTGAACAACCCCAAGCAGCCGAATCTTCTAAGGTTTCCTCTAAGACAACCATCCAAAAATCACAAGCTACTTCAGAGCGATCTCCTTTGATAACGCCTATTGTTCCAGAACAAACTTTAAAATATTCTGAGTACAAGCAATTCCATCAAATCTCTAAGTCAATTGCTCCTGATCTTCAGGAGTTTATCTTTGATATTTTAGAAATCGATTCTTATGGAAAAATCATCTCCCAACATACCGAGAAAAATTGGTGCTTTATTGAGGAAGTCAATGGAGTAGCAATTGAAATGGTATTTGTTCCCGGTGGAACTTTTCAAATGGGTACACTTGAATCAGAAGATAAGGGTTATAAGAATGATTGCCCTCAACATTCAGTAACTATCAAGCCATTTTTGATAAGTAAATTCTCCATCACATTTGCTCAATGGAGAGCAATTGCCCAATTACAGACTACCCCCAAAAAACTAAAGCTACGTCCTTCACGTCATTGGGGAGTAAATCGACCTGTTGTAGAAATTTCTTGGCACAATGCGGTAGAATTTTGCAATCTTTTATCTCAAAAAACAGGATATATATATCGTTTGCCGACAGAGGCTGAGTGGGAGTATGCTTGTCGAGCTGGCACCACAACTCCCTTTCATTTCGGACAAACAATTACTTCCGACTTGGCAAACTACGATGGCACCCATCCATATCGTTTAGAACCAAAGGGAATCAATCGAGCGAAAACATTACAGGTTGGAGAACTAAGATTTGCTAATGCCTTTGGCTTATTCGATATGCACGGTAATGTTTGGGAATGGTGCCAAGATCACTGGCATGAAGACTATAAGGGTGCTCCAACTAATGGAGAGGCTTGGATTGATAACACTAACAATCAGAACCGTGTAATTCGAGGTGGCTCATGGCTTAGTGAGCCTTCCAACTGCCGCTCTTCTTATCGTTTATGGAAAAGCTCAACGCAAGCTTCCAATCATATCGGTTTTCGGATTGTACAAGGCTCTTAGCTCAGTATTCTGAATGGAAAAGTCTAAGCTGTTGCATTGTGATTGTCAACATCAGTTATTTTCGAACCAAAAATTTTATTTCGTTCGGCAACTGTTCTACGATATTCATATGCCTGAGCTACCCGCTCAGTTTTGAGAATATTTAATACCCCGGTCTGTTGATTGATTTCATCGATTGCTTTAGCAATTTCATCTATTGAGGCTTGAAAGAAGTCTCTCCTCTCATTAATCAAATTTACTCTTCTAAACTGAAACCGACTATGCAACCGTTGGAGCGTATCTGAGGCATCCTCCGAGAAAATTTTGAAGTGAACGTCAAATGGGAAAGGAAGGGCAGGATTCATTTCACTGATATAGTCATCTGCTCGAACACTTTTACATATCCTGAATATGCCTTGCCCCAAAGACCCTATATTCGAGATCACATAAATATAGCCATTTTTTCTCGCTCTATAACGCGATGTGGCTTGCTCCGTCTCAGCTTGAGCTTTTTCTAACTCACGTTGAAGTCGATTGTTCTCCAATTCCAATTGTTTACGTCTCTCACCCTCAACCTGTTGTATACTTTGACGAATTTCTTCGATTTGTTGTCGATAGATTTCCTCTTTCTCCTCTGCCTTATTAATCTCTTCCTCGGCTTTTGCGAGTAATTTACGTTCATTTTCGTCTCTCTTTCTTTCTTGCTCCTGTTCTTTCTCCTGCTGCTTTTTACAAGCCATTTCATACTGAAGATGTAGCTCAGATAGCTTTAGATGGAGATAATCCTCTGTGATTTTACAAGTGGTTGTCTCTGATAAATTATTTAATCGCTCAAAACTTCTAAGTATCCGTTCTTGGGAAGATTGAACATTACTATGCTTAACTTTAAGAATCACATCTTCGATCTCAGTATTGAAAGCTATTAGTATAAGCTTTTGAATATTTTCAGTTAATTTCTTTCCTTTTCTTTCACTAGTATCGAAAAGCAGTTTAGTTAGGCTCTTTACCGCCGCACGTTCCCTTATCATTCTCTTCTGTTCTGATTTTACCTGTTTTAATCTTATGGCATAATCTTCAGAGCTGATAAAGTCATACTTTGGTTCATAAAATCCAAATGACTGAATATATGCTTCTTCTTCAAGGATAAATAGCTGTTGGCGCAAATTACTAACTTGTTTAGTAAGCTCCTCTTTAGTCCGGCTTAGTTCATCAAGCTCTCCTGTAGAAGCCAAACTTTTGTATTGGTGTAAATCTCTATTAAGTCGATCTTGCTCATTTTGCATGCGCCTCAATTGCACATATGCCACAGTTAAACCCACAATGGCTAGTAAGAGCAATGGATCCATAACTCAGCCTACTTTTCCCTATAACAGCTTTATTCGTTAACACAACTAATATTCTATAGTAGCCTAATGAAAATCCCACCGTTTACTCATCCAGCATGAGCGTGTTCAGGTTCGTCGCGAAATCTCTGGTCATTGCAGGCAGATGATCATCCTCAGGCTTCAGAAACGCCTGATACTCTGCTTCAGCGCGATCGCCCCTCTTGCCGTAGAGTGGGTTGAACACTGTCAAGCTCTTGCCTGTAAATTATTGGTCGCAGCGAAACCCAACAGCACCCGATCGCTCCATTCTTGAGCGTGGTGAGCTATTTGTAAGCGATCGCTTGGACTTGACCAGAGCGTTGACCAGTGGAGTTTCCACCGACTTAATTGGCGTTGTAATTCAACCAATTCGGTGGCTAAATTCAGATTCGTATCGAGGTTAAGGTTCGGAACTACCCATTCAACAAAAAACTGACTTTCTCGAATCAAGTCTTGGACAAGCTGTTCTTCTGTACCTGCTTGAGCCAACGCTTTGATTTGAGTCAGGTTTTCAGCCAGTCTATCAAACTGAGTCGAAATGTCTTGTTGGAGATATTGGGTTTTGAGAATATCCAAACTTACTGCCATTGCACATTTCCTAAAAGATTTTGAACAATGCGATTAATCTGTTCTCGAATTGTCAGATCTTGAATTTCCATTGAGCGATTGCCGACACTAGGGCGAAGGTTAATTAAGGATTCGTAGCCTATGCTCTGTCTGAGAGGATACCAATCTGCCCCCCAAACGTAGATTTGCTCACTGCCGTCCTCCAGTAGTATCTGTTCACAATCAGCATGCAGTTCGCCTCCTCCCGCTAGAACGCCTCGTTGAATATCTACTGCCAGTTTAATGTAGATCCCCAAAGTCTCTAGCATTTGCCGCATTTGCTCTGGTATTGCTCGGCTGCGAATAATTTGAATCATCAAAGAAAATGACGATAAAAGTTAATTTCCTCCCAATTTTCCTTTACTTTGTGAAAATCGATTTAATTTTGGTTATCACCTGCGATCGTCCCTCACTCAGTCTGGTTTAGCACTGTCAAGCTCATGCTGTAAAGCATTGGGTGAAGCGAAACCCTACATGACGGCGCGATCACGTAAAACTGGGAGTCCAGTTCCTTCTCTAGCACTGGGTGTTACAGTGAATCTACCCTGACGCATTTTTCAGTCCATGCCCAAGCAACTTACGATCGCCCAAGCGCAACAACAACTCACCAATCTTCCCAGCGAACTAACCGACGAACCCATTCTCATCACTCAAGACGGTGTTCCTGTTATCGCTGCGCTCAGCTACACTCACCTGACTGAACTGCTCAAAACCCTCGACATTCTCACCGATACCGAATTTGTTACAAGGTTACGCCAGAGCATTGTTCAATCCGAGCAAGGCAACACGATTCCCTGGGAGAACGCCAAAGCACAACTTGGACTATGACTGGACGCAAGGATGGGGACAAAAAGGACATTCACACATTGTTAGGCAAGCTGTGGGGGGAATGAATCTAGTTTTTTGCCTACGATTTTCACAGTACGATCGCCCCCTCTCGTCATAAATTTGTCTGGTACCCAAGACCTCCGAGGTTTTTGAAAACCTCGGAGGTCTGAACCGCGCGATCGCCTCCGGCAATTCACTACAAAGCCTATTTGCTCAAGTGCTTTAACGCATTCTGTACCCGATATCACAGGCAACTTGCTCATATCAACACGACCTCAATCGTGTCCTCAAGAAGGGCTATCGATCGCCTGCGATCGGTTCAGGCTGACACCGTTGCCCATGAATATTTGAGTGGCACGGCTGGACGAATGCTAACTTCGTCCTGGTCATCCAGATCTACCACTGCGGTATCTCCTGGCTGAATCAAATGGGACAGCATTGCTTCAGCCAAGGCATCTTCCAGTAGGCGCGTGATGACCCGTCTGAGGGAACGGGCACCGTAGGTTGGGCTGTACCCTTCCTTGACCAGACGTTCCTTGACGCGATCGCTCACTTCTATCGTAATTTCCTGGTCTGCCAATCGATCTGCCACATCCCGCAGCATCAGGTCTGCGATCCGCCCCACTTCATCGCGGGTCAATTGCCGGAAGACGATCATCTCATCCAAACGGTTGAGAAACTCTGGTCGGAAAACCTGTTGCAAGTCTTCGTTCACAAGGGATTGAATGCGACTGTACTGTGCCTCACTATCATGGCTGGCAAACTCGAACCCAAAGACAGCACCACCCTTCTCAATTACCCTTGAACCAACATTAGAAGTCAGAATCACCAGTGTATTTCGGAAATCCACCGTTCGTCCCTGGGAATCAGTCAGCCGTCCATCCTCCAGTAATTGCAACAACATATTGAAGACATCGGGATGTGCCTTTTCAACCTCGTCCAACAGAAGCACTGTGTAAGGCTTACGCCGCACTGCTTCCGTCAGTTGTCCCCCATCTCCGTAGCCGACATAGCCCGGTGGCGAACCAATCAGCTTGGAAACCGTATGCGCTTCCATAAACTCAGACATATCGAGTCGGATCATGGATTCTTCGGAACCGAAAAAGTAAGCCGCGAGTGCTTTTGCCAGTTCGGTTTTACCCACTCCCGTAGGACCCGAGAAGAAAAAGCTGGCAATCGGGCGGTTTGGATTTTTCAACCCAATGCGTGCCCGCCGCAAGGCGCGGGAAACTGCCTTCACTGCTTCATCCTGACCAATAACACGCTGGTGCAGGGTCTCTTCCATATTGAGCAACCGTTCAGACTCCGTTTCTGTTAACTTGCTGACCGGAATTCCTGTCCAGGCAGCGACAATTTGAGCGATATCCTCGTCCGTCACGGTGGGAGGTAGGGATTTAGTTGGCGGTTGTTGGTTGTTAGAAGTGGGTTCCTGGATTTCTTTAATTTGTGCTTCTAGCTCCAGTTCGCGATCGCGCCACTGACTGGCAGCATCAAAGTCCTGGGTGGTAGCCGCTTCTTCTTTGGCTTTGACCACCTGACGCAGTTCCTGTTTCAGTCCCCTGGTAGCAGATTGGGGCATGGTTGCCAGTCGCACACGGGAACCGGCTTCGTCAATCAGATCGATCGCCTTATCCGGCAGGTAGCGATCGCTGATATAGCGAGCAGAAAGCTTGGCAGCCGCCACTAATGCCTCATTCGTCATCTGGACTTTGTGGTGCTGTTCATAGCGATCGCGTAAGCCGTACAGGATTTCGATCGTATCTTCGACACTGGGTTCGCCGACCATCACAGGCTGGAAGCGACGTTCCAAGGCGCCATCTCGCTCAATGTGCTGGCGATACTCATCCAGCGTGGTGGCACCAATGCACTGAAGCTCACCCCTTGCCAGGGCAGGCTTTAGCAGGTTTGCCGCATCCATCCCGCCTTCAATGGCACCAGCACCGACCAACGTATGGACTTCATCAATCACGAGAATAATGTTTCCAGCAGAGCGCATTTCATCCAGAATGCGGGTTAAGCGCTCCTCAAAGTCTCCCCGGAAACGGGTGCCAGCCACCAACAGCCCCATGTCGAGGCTAACCACCTGTTTGTCGGTAAGGGTATCGGGCACATCATTGGTTGCAATGCGCTGGGCAAGCCCTTCGGCGATCGCGGTTTTACCCACACCGGGTTCCCCCAGCAGAATTGGGTTGTTCTTGGTGCGGCGACCCAGAATTTGAACAACCCGCTCAATTTCCTTTTCGCGCCCTACAACCGGATCAAGCTTACCCTCAACGGCTGACCGGGTCAGATTGGTGCCAAACTCTTCCAGCATCGCGTTTTTGGAGGCAGGGCGATGAATAGCAGGTTGGTCTTGCCATCCTCCCACAGGAACAGTCGTGACCGTTTCCATTTCTGACTGCAATCGTTGTCTTAGATCAGCGATCTCAATCCCAAGGTTTTGTAAGACTTTGATGGCAACGCCTTCACCACCCGCCGAGATCGCCAGTATTAAATGCTCTGGAGCAACATAGTTTTGTCCCAGGTGGCGAGACTCTTGAACCGCTTCGGCAAAGATGCGCCTGACACTGGGTGTAAAGGGAATATCCGCTGGAATCACCCCAAAACCACGTCCGGCAATGTTTTCAGCTTCTTGACGGGCATGATCAAGGGTAACACCCAAGTCAGTCAGAACTTGGGCTGCAATGCTAGTGTCTTCCCGAATGACTCCCAGCAGGATCTGCTCGGTGCCCACGAAGTTATGCCCCAGGCGACGAGCTTCTTCCTGGGCAAGCATAACTGCCTTAATGGCTTCTTCGGTGAAAAGTTCAAACATAGGAGCATCTCCTTCCAGGCTGACTACCAGCAACGGACAACAAATTGGGAGAGAGTGACGCGAAATCGAGCATGAATTACTAAACAATCCATGTAAACTTTCGTGTACTGACTATTGCTAATTTATCGTTCTCTACCCAACATTCGCAGTGAGGAAAGCCGTAATCCTGCCGAATAGTAACCGTCTGTGCCCATCAATTTGCCTCATGTCTCTGGAGAGTGGGTGGGTTGGGTCAATTCCATCAACTGATCGAACTGGTAGGTTTCAATTAATCGGGATAATGCCGCCGTGAGGGATGCCTGTTCTGAGGGAATTTGGGTAATGAGTCTGAGGCTTTCGGTATCATTGCCCTGAGCAGCGGCATAGTGGAGTTGGGCAATCCATTCAGCGGGCATCACTTTTAAGCTAGATTCTGTCAGAACGTATTGTGGTTGCGCTGGGGTTACGGCTGGGGCGATCGCGTCTTTTTGGGGCGCTTGATCCAGGTATTCCACCCCTAAATGTTGGGCTAAAAGGTCAATCAGATCGGCGCGGCGAAAGGGTTTGCTGAGAAAGTCATCACAGCCTGCGGTCAGGCTGTTTTGCCGCTGCTCGGTGAAGGCGCTGGCGGTGAGGGCGATAATTTTTGTGGGTTTGCTCTGGGGATGAATGGGCTGGGGGTGGTTTGCCTGGGGATCTGGATCGGGAATGAGAGCCTCCTGGGAGCGAATGTACCGGGTGGCTTCATAGCCATCCATCAGAGGCATATGCATATCCATGAAGATGAGGTCAGGCTGCCACTGCTGCCATAGGGCGATCGTTGCCTGTCCGTTTTCAGCTTCCCGAATTTCAAATCCCATACGGCTCAAGATCTGGCTTAATAGCAGTCGATTGGCTGCATTATCTTCCGCAATTAAAATGCGATAGGTGCTTTGACCCGGTGCAAGACTCACAGCGGGATTCGTCGAGGCTGGCGCTGGGATAGGAACGATTTGAGCGAATTCCACTGGAATTTGAAAAGCGAAACAACAGCCTTTGCCCAGTTCACTGTGAACCGTGATTTCACCACCCATGAGCTGCACAAATGTCTGGCTGATGCGTAAGCCTAAGCCCGTTCCCTCCTTCGCGTTCTGCCCCGTCCGGGTCTGCTGGAAAGGTTTGAACAAGTCATCCAATTCCTCAGGGGCAATACCAGGTCCCGTGTCCTGGACTTCAAAGTGTAGGGTCTGGGGGATAGAAGCTTTCTGTAATTTAACGCGCAGGGCGACGCTGCCAGTTTCGGTAAACTTGATCGCATTCCCAAGCAAGTTGATCAAAACCTGGCGTAGTTTGCTTTCATCCGTTTTGACTAACTGGGGTACGGTTGCGCCATATTCAAAGCTGAGTTGTAACCCTTTGGACTGCACCTTCAGTTGCAGCATGGATTCCAGACTGTAGAGCAATTTGTACAGGTCGAACTCTGAGGCATGGAGGGTCGTGCGTCCAGCTTCAATCTTGGACATTTCCAGGACATCGTTAATCAGTCCCAGCAGGTGTTCACCGCTCTGGTTGATAATTTCGATGTATTGCTGGTGGTCGGTGGTGAGGGATTGGTCTTGCTGCATCAGTTGGGTAAAGCCCAGGATGGCATTCAGCGGAGTCCTTAGTTCATGGCTCATATTTGCCAAAAACTCGCTTTTTGCCCGGTTAGCCGCGTCGGCAGCTTCTTTTGCCTGTCCCAGTTCTTCTGCCTGGTGCTGGGTGCGGGCAAAAAGTTCTGCCTGCTGTACGGCAACTCCAAGCTGATTGCCCACCTGGGTTACAATTCGCACTTCCGCTTCCTGCCACTGGCGTGGATTACCATTCTGGTAAGCTGCCAATAAGCCCCATAGTTGATTGCCACAGAAGATCGGCGCGATGATGTAAGCCCGTGCCTGGATTTGTTCTAAAAGCTCGATATAGCAGGGAGTAAAACCTGCCAGGTAAATATCGGACACAACACAATAACTTGTTTTCTGGCGATAGATTCCCCCTTCGTTGAGTTTCAGGTAGGTGTCCTGGATCAGGGTGTCTGAACTATCCAGGCGGGTGGTAATACAATCGGCTTGATCAACCACATTTCGGGTCAGGGTGGGATCGATCGCCCGTTCAGGCAGCATGGGGGTCCAGCCGTGAACCACCGCTTCGGAGACAAATTCTCCACTCCAGTCGGGGTTGAAGCGGTAGATCAGGACGCGATCGCAGGTGATTGCCTGCCTCAGTTCAGTGGTGGTAGCGTGGAAAATGGTTCGCAGATCCAGGCTTTGCCGCATGTGCAGGATGATGCGATTAATTGCCCTCTCTCGCTCCACCGATAGCTTAATGACGGCTTCAGCGGCGATCCGTTCTCTAATTTCGGTTTCCAGGTTGGCATTGGCGGTTACCAGTTCTTCGGTGCGTTGCTCAACCCTAGATTCCAATTCTTGATAGGCACGGTGCTTCTCGTCTTCCGCCCATTTCCGTTCCAGTTCGGTTGCCGCGCGGGCAGCAAAGACGCTCAACAGCGCTCTGGCGCGATCGTCGGTCTGCAAGGGTTTTTCATCCAGCAGACAAAGGCTCCCAATCACCTCCTGGTTGGCACTCAGCAAAGGAACTCCCATATAGCTCTCTGCATTCAGCACTTTGAGCAGAGGGGCATCGGCAAACTCTTGCTGCACCCCCTCTGAATAGGAGCAAAGCTGCTTAGTGCCCACCACCAGATGGCAGGGAGTATTTACCAACTCGTGTTCCAGGTCTGCCGCGAGATGATCTCGACACCAGAAGGCGAGACTCCGCAGCTTCTGCATCGACTCGTCAACGGTTTCAAACACGACAACGTAGGCAACATCCAGGGCAGTGGACAGGTTTTGAACCAGAGCAGGAAAAAAATCGGTTCCCGTCACTGAAGCCGTTCCGGCAACAATGGTTTGCAGGGTTTCTTCGGTGCGCTGCCGTTCTAAGACCTGCTTTTCTAATTCCTGGTTGATGGCGGCTAATTGTTCCGGCGTTTGCAACGCTAAAAACTGTGGCAGTAGCTCGACCAGTTTTAAGGCGGTGTAACAGGAGACCAGAGCGGTTATCGCTCGTTCGATGCCAGACAGCCAGTAGTCTGGGTGCCAGAGCGTCCAGATATCTAACAGGTGCCCTGTACCGCAAAGAATGATGAAGGCACCAAACAGAATAAATACTTTTGAGAAGGGAATGTCACTGCGCTGGCTGACAAAGTAAATCAGCATGGCTGGGATGGAAAAGTAGGCGATCGCAATCAGCGCATCACTCGCAACATGGAGGGCAACCAGCGGCGTTTGCCAGAGGTAGCAGTGTCCGTGGGGAATGTAGGGGTTGGGTGAGAAAAAGGGTTGAAAAAATTCCAGCATCGTCCTCTATAGTGAGCATCAATAAACCAGTGGCATCGTCAGTTCAGAGGTAGGTGTCAGAAATGACTGTTGGCATAACAATTGCCCTGACAGCTCTGATAAATCAAATCCATGTTGAGAACCGTAGTTTTAAGCCCTCACCCCCAGCCCCTCTCTCAGGGGCTATCCATTACGCAAAAGTGTCTGAAAGTGACGCTAGACAGTGCTTGCCCTCATCCCCCAGCCCCTTCTCCCAAAATAGGAGAAGGGGAGCTTCAAACCCTTTCCCCAACTCCTATGGAGACGCTCTGCGAACGCCCGTCCTGGGAGAGGGGAACATAAAGGGTGAGGGCGGTTTGAGCCAGATCTGGATAATGGATAGCTCCCAGGGGAGAGGGGAGCCGGAGGAACCCTTTAAAGTTCGTGTCCCAAGGGGAGAGGACTTTAGGGTGAGGGCTGACCTGTCAAACTCCAGGTCTCAAGTTGGACGGGGTTTAGTTCAGGTAAAAGGGGGCAATGGCTCAGTTACAACCGGGGGAATGGGGGTCTTGTCAATCAGATCTGAGATCACCGCTTTTTCAACAGTCAGTGAAGTTAATTTAATGACGTGGTTGAATTACGTAGATTTCCTCGCTTAGAAGTAGAGATAGATCAACTTTAGGGAACACACAGGGCACGTTCTACGTCATAGCTTTGCCGAAAACGCGATCGCTACTGGGTTAAATCGTTACATTGGTACCAATAAATTGCCAGTCCAGATCAAACTTTAAGTCAGTAACTTAACATCCCAATCAGGAATCTTATTTAGAGGCGGCAGAGTATCTGGCAGCCGCAAGATCCCTCACCCCTCACGTCCAATCATCCCCTCCAAAACCGTTTGCAAATCCTGAGTCAGTTCGGTAACGGCTTTTCGGGCGGCGGCACGACTGCTCTGATAGGTTTGCCAGCGATCGCTGACAGAAAGGGGATTGCCCACGGTGATGGTGGCGTGTCGCCAGCCCAAGCGGGGGCGACGGGGCAGTTTCTGCCCTTTCACTCTGGCAATCAGGTCAAACATTAATAGGGTGGTTTCGGCAAATCGCTCGATGGAAGGCTTTTCCTTAATGTAGGTGCCGGTGACCGCGACAAAGCTTTCTACCAGACGCATGTGGCGCATTCGGATACTGGCTTCTTCGGCAACCCAATCGCCTAAGCCTCTAGCAAAGGGTGAGAGCGATTCCAGTTCAGATTGGGAAATCACATCTTCCCGATAAATGCAACGCCAGCCGGCTTCTTCTAGGCGACGGCAACGTTCACTCAAATTGCCCTGGGGGGCGATCGCAAAGTAGGTTTCGGCAACTTGCAGTGCCACATTCAGTAGGCGTTGCAGGCGAGCGGATAGCAGGGCATTCCCATCTTCATATTCACCTGGCTCTAGGGGCGGCAAGTCCTGGTGATAGAACTGGCGGTAAAAGTTTTCCAGCTCAGACAGCAAATGTTCACCAAGCTGGAACAGGCGTTTATAAAAAGCAGTGGTCTGATCCACATCTGGAGGCACAGGTTGGGCAGTTAAGCCGCTGTCCTGCTCTAGCTGGCACAGCAGATTGTCCAGTTTTTGCCAGGGAGGGTGGGGATAGTGGTATCGGATGCCAACCGGGACGATCCATACCGTCTCTTCCCGGTTCGCTTTTGCCAGATCCTCCAGACACCAGAAACCCAACTGAGCTACCCCCGGTTCCAGGGGACTGACTAATTCACTGTGCCCGTTGGTTGCGCCTTCCGGGGCGATCGCGATCGGCAATTTGCCATTAGCGAACAGATCCCTGGCTGCCCGTAAACCCGCCCGATCTGGACGCTTGCCGCGGTGAATCGGAATTCCCCCCAGACGCGAGAAGAACCATCCCAGCAGATTTCCTGCCCACAGGGGCATCCCCCGGTCATAGACAAAGTGACTGTGAACTGGAAACTTCAGCGGTACTCCCTGCTGCCGCGCTGCCCGTGGCACAATCCGGGACAGGACATAAAACATACACAGAGGGTCGTCTACCTCCGGGTGCCGAAACGCCAGCAGACAGCGAATCTTGCCCGCCTGAAATTGCTGATAAAGGTTGACCAGAACCTCAACATTGTTGACTTGAATCTGGGAAATGCCGGAAGGAAGCCACGATCGCAACCGCAGCCTGAGCAGAATTGGAATTAATCTTTGGGTTAGCCACAGGACAAACAGGTTGAGTGCCTGGGGAATAAACTCTAACCGGGGTTGCAAACGGGTCATGCCCCCATCATAATTCAGGTTGCCAGGGTAGCCAGTCTTCGTCCAGGGCTTGCTCCAGGGTAAACTGTGGTTCTTCGGGAATCAGAGTTTCCGCTAATTCGCTGCTATCTAAAAATAGCTTTCTGCCGTTTTGATACTCTGCCAGGAAGTTTTCCTTGAGATAACTTTTGAGGCTAGGACTATCATCCAGGATGGCTTGAATTTGCAACCGAAAATTCCGAATTTCTACTTTCCAGCCCCTAAAACACGTTTCTCGTTCAGATTCCCAATACTTGATTTTGAGGAAGTGTTCACAGAGTCGCATCAGATAACTAGAAATAGCCCGTCTGTCGCTTTTACCCAAACTTTCAATCTCTTCAATTAAGTTTTCTAAGTCAAGACCATTAAAATCATGGGTTCGCAATTGCGCCACTGTTTGCTCTAGCCAGAGTTGATAGTCGGTGTCGTATAACGATGCTAGTTTTACGTTGACTTCAGATGTCATGATTGAATCCTTTTTCGATTAGCGATCGCCACTCTACTAATGTGGTGGTTCGACAACCCCCAGATCCCCGGTTTCTAGGAAGATTATTTCAGTCAGTTGAACCAAATTTAACGAGAAACCAGGGATCGTAACTACCAAGTTGCCCATCGCGCTATCAGTACTTACCCAGGACTAAACCGAGACCCCTGCCAATTCAGGCTCCCTGGCTTGCCGCCAGACGGACTGATTGGTAAGCATTTCAACCACATCCATGCCATTGCCAATCACGCCCGGTACACTGGGATACCCGGCACTGGCTCCCACCAAGAACAGGTTGGGTAGCTCGGTGCGGTAGCCGAGGCGGTTTAGCCCCACCTGCCGGGGAATCAGCTTGGCACCGTAGATATTGCCCTGCGGTTGCCCCAGGAAGAACTCGCTGGTGGTGGGTGTGCCATAGATCTTCATGCGGGCATAGGCATCCACATCGGGAATCAAATCCCGCACACTTGCCATGACTGCCTGATAAACCTCCCGTTTTCTGGCTTTGTAAGCCTTCGGATCGGTTTCGTGCAGATATTTAAACGGTTCATAGGGACAGACCGTTGCAATTTCCAACACATGGTGACCCGCCGGAGCCATCCCCGCTGCCTGACTTTTCATCGTTGGGCACGACAGGAAGATCCAGGGGCGATCCAGGTTCCCTTCTAGCTGCTGTTGATACTCCTGGTTCAGGTTGCCGGTTGGGTAGTACCAGATGTTCCAATTGCCGATGCCGTAGCGCTCTGGCTGAAAGCGCTGATCCAGCCCCAGGTAGATGTTAAACGCACTGGCAGAGTATTCATAACCCGTCAGGCGATCGCGTTCTCGTCCACTCAATGCCTCTGGATGGTGCATCAATTGCACAGTCAGTTTTGGATCGAGATCGCTAATGTAAGCTTTGGTCGCCGTATAGGACGTTCCGCCAGCGGTGATAAACTGCACCGTATGATCTTGCACTTCTATGTGGTCTACCGGGGTTGAATAGTGAATCACCCCTCCCCCGGCTGTGATCGTCTCCACAATCGTATCGACCAGGTGCTTAAAGTGGTGGGTGGGATAGTAAGCGCCCTCGGAATAGTCCCAAACCAGTGAGGTGTGGGTCATCAGGGCAATTTCCTGCGGTGGCAACGCATAATCACCACTCTGCCCTGCCAGAATCGCTTGCAACTTGGGCGATAACCCCACCTCGTCATACAAATCCTGGAGGGTCCAATTGCGTTTGAGGAAGAGGTTCCAGTACTGCGGCAATTTCAGCCAGTCAGCCCATTTCTGGTCATACCAGTGAATATCCTGGACCAGGCTGTGCATTTCCTGATGCAATTGTTTAATTTCGTCGCAGTAGCGGTTAATGGGAGCGGCTTCCTCTGGAAAGGTAGTCAGCAATCGCTGGCGGAAGGTTTCCCAACCGAGGGGAATGCGGAAATCAGCTTCCGGGGTAATCACGCGATCGATACAGTCTGGATCGAGGGAATTGAATGGCACCTCTTGGTCAATGTAGTTGAGAAACTGACGGATGGTTTGACCAGAACCGCATTGCGAGATGTAATGCACATCTGCACAGAAACGGTAATCTCCAAAGTCAAAGGTGTGGCAGCATCCACCCGGCAGGTAGTGTTGCTCCAGGACAACCACCCGCTGTCCTTGACGGGTCAGGCAGGCGGCGGCAGAAAGTCCACCCAAACCGGCCCCTAAAATGACGTAATCAAAATTTTCCATTTAAGTCTCCTTTTGAGCGATCGCCAAAATGCAAGACCAAAATTGATTAACCCACTCCTGTGGTCGCTAACCAGGAGATTTACTACACCTCGATCCTATTGCCTCTACCAGAAGGAGATTGGGTTACAACATAAAACGCAACTCATCGACAGGGCTGCTTCGAGGGATGAATTTAGGATTGGATGAATTGAAAGTCCGTCTAATTCATCCTGCTATTGAGTAACACCGTGCTGAACCGCCCCTAATGCCAGCAAGGTTGCCTGTTGTGCCTCTGTTAAACCCGATGCACCCGTAATGTTCATTCCTTCGTAGGGACGGGGAGCGCGCAGGGTCTGCCAGCACTCGCTGGTGTGGATATTCCAACAGCGGATGGTTTCATCCTGACTGCTGCTGAGGAGGGTGGCGGTGTTCAGGTCTAGCAGGGTTGACCAGACCCAACTGTGATGCCCTGCTAAGGTTTTCAGGCAGGTGCCTGTGGCAAGCTCCCAGAGCCGAATGGTGCCGTCGGCACTGCTGCTGATTAGCAGGGTAGCGTCGGTGCTAAATTGCACCGATAGAATCTGACTGGTGTGTCCTTTGAGTACCTGAAGAGCCTTGCCGGTTGCAGTTTCCCATACCTGAATCGCCTGGTCATCACCCCCGGTGGCAAATTGTTGCCCATCCGGACTGAATGCCACAGTCCAGACTCGGTTTGTATGTCCTTGTAAGGTTTGTAAGCACTGACCTGTGGCAACGTTCCACCGTTTGATCGTTTGTTCATAGCCGCCGCTGAGGAGTTGGTTGCCCTCCGGGCTGAAGGCGATCGCCAGCACCGAACTGGTATGCCCCTCTAGCGTTTGCAAGCACTTTCCAGACGGCACATCCCACAGTTTTATCGTGTGGTCATAGCTGGCACTGGCAAGCTGGGTGCCATCGGGACTGAATGCCACCGCCCAGACCCAACTGGTATGCCCTTCCAGGGTGGTGAGGCAGTGACCCGTATGGGGGTTCCAGAGTTTGATGGTGCGATCCAAACTGGCACTGGCAAGCCAGGTGCCCTCTCGGCTAAAGGCAACACTCAAGACCCGGTTAGTATGTCCCCGCAATACCCGAAAAGGCAGCTTGGGTACAGGCAGGTGGGGCATCTGGTTTGAAGCCGGTTTTTCAGCTTTCAGGTCCAGATCCCAGAGCTTAATGGTCTGATCCTCATGTCCACTGGCAAGTAGATGTTGATCAGGACTCCAGGCGATCGCATAAATCGAATTGCTGTGTCCTTGCAAGGTTTTGGTGCCCAACCCAGTACTGACTTCCCAGATCCGGGCAGTATTGTCATCGCCGCCACTGGCTAAGCGGGTGCCAGTCGAGTCAAAAGTGACCGACCAGATGCGATTGGTATGTTTCTGCAAGGTTTTGACACAGGTGCCCGTAGAAACTTGCCACAGTTTAATCGACTGGTCATAGCTGCTGCTGGCAAGGCTCTTGCCATCGGGACTAAAACTGATCGATGTGATGGGTGCTCCATGCCCTCGCAATGTTCTGAGACAGGTGGCGGTTTGCCAGTCCCAGAGTTTAAGGGTCTGGTCAAAACTACCACTTGCCAGAGTTCGTCCATCCACGCTGATGGCAACGGTTTTGATCCATTGCTGATGTTCTTTCAGCGTAGTGGAACAGTCGCCGGTATCCAGGTTCCAGAACCGAATTGCGCCATCTTCTCCACCGCTGATGAGAATCCGTTCCGAGGGGTGAAACACAACGCTCCAAACACAGGCTTGGTGTCCAGTTAAAATTTTCCAGCACGCTCCCGTATCTAAATTCCACAGCCGAATTGTCTGGTCTTCACTAGCGCTTGCCAGCACTCCCGCATCCGGACTGAACGCCACACTGGTGACGATGCTAGTATGTCCCTCCAGGATTTTGAGGCATTGCCCGGTTTGAGTATTCCACAGCCGCACGGTATGATCTTGCCCACAACTGGCTAGCAGGGTGTGATCTGGGCTAAAGACAACGCTCCATACCCAACTGTTGTGTCCCTTGCAAGCAAAAAGCTGCTCTCCTCTAGTGGCGTTCCAAATTTGGATTTCGCCATTGGTATCGCTGGTTGCCAATTGCTGCCCATCCGGGCTAAAGGCAACACAGGTAATCCCGCCAAAGGTCGCCGCAAAGGCACAGTTGGCAAATTGTGTCTGGGTAAAATTGACCTGATTTAAGCTGGCATCCTGCAAATACGCCTGGTAGATCGGTAAATGGGAAAAGTCGTACTCCGACAGGTCGGTTTCAAGCTGACAAAACAGGTTGAGCAGATTGCCTGCTCCATAGCCAGGTACCTTTAATTGCGTTTCTCGCAGTTGATTGAGGAGCCGGGTTAGTTTATGTTCAGCCTGTTTGGGTGATCCGAGTTCAGTCAGTAAGCGAGTCAGAATCGGTTGGAGAATGACCCGGATCTGGCTTTCGCGGATGTAGTCCTTTGCCTGCGCTTTGATCAGGGCGTGACTGAGAAAAAGACTGGGGGCTTCGGTCACAATCTCTTGCGTAATTTGCTCAATCAAGCAGTCGGTGGTGTATTCCATAATCACGGGTTGTTGGGTAAACCCGATCGCGTTGCTTTCCATCAGCCCCCGCCAGCAAAGGGATTCCAGCGCTTCCATTAACCTGGCTCTGGAAATCTCTGGCACCAGGTTGGACTGTAGCCCGGTGGTTGAAACCGCTTCGCGCTCGATCGCCAGCCAGTACATGATGTGTTTTTCCAGGGGAGACAGGCGATCGCATTGCTGCCGTAACAGGTTGCCAATTCCGTTAAAGGCAACGGTCCCCTGGTCTAAAAATTGGCAAATGTCGCCGGCAAACAGGTCTTGAATTGAAGTGGCAGCAATTTTTAGCGCCAGGGGGTTGCCCCGGTAATGTTCAATCAATTGGGTGGTTGCTTCCAGGGAACCTGTTAGTCCTTTTGCACTGAGCAAGTTCTGTCCGGCGATCGTATCCAAACCCGTCATGGATAGGGTGCGAATCGGCAGCTTTTCCCCTTCTAACGCCGCAATTTCCTGCGGCTTTTCCCGACTGGTGAGGACAAAACAGCTCTGGTGGGCAATTTCACCCACCCGACGCAACAGTTCACCATAGTCGCGATACCCCTCGCGATATACCCCCGTTCGCTGTCCTGCCTCCAGCACCGCATCGAAATTATCAAGAATGACCAAACAGCGAGACTGGCGCAACAATTCCAGCAGCCGGGAGAGCTTGCCTCCCACGCTTTCAGGCAAGGGACTTTCTTGCTGACCCGATAGAAATTTAATCAGCGTCGTTAGGAGTTCATGGATCGGAGGGGCATCCCGTAGCGATCGCCAGATGACGGATTCAAAGGAATGATGAGGGGTGGGGGAGAGGGGGAGAGGGGGGGATGAAGTAGCTTCCACTCCCCTACTCCTCCATTCCTCTACTCCCTCTCTTCCCACTAGCTTCCTTGCCAACTTGACCGAAAGCGCTGTTTTGCCCATTCCTCCCATGCCCAAAAGGGTCACCAGACGGCAATGGTCTTGTAAAAGCCACTGTTTGAGGATGTCCAGTTCCTCTTTGCGTCCGTAGAAAATGGACACATCGATCGCGTCGCCCCAGTCTATCTGGGGGATGGGGTGGGGGGCTTCGCCGTGAGCGCTCAGCCGAACGGTGTGAGTTGTGGCAGAAGCATTGTGCGGTATGGTGTTGCGCTTCAGAACTCCTTGAAAGTTATGTTTGGTGACTTTGACCCCAAAGGCGTGGGACAGTTTTTGCCACAGTTCAGAACCCACATCTTTGAGATAGCCAGCGTCGTAGCCTGCACTGCGGGCAATTTCCATATAGGACTGCCCTTCCCAGGACTGCCGCAACACAATTTCTTGGACCTTGTTCAGTCGCCCCTGTTCCAGAACCATTTCAACGACTGCGATCGCCTCTTCAACCGTCATGCTTCAAACTCCATCCAGTGAATGCACTGACTTTGCCTTCATCTTTATCGCTAAAGGTGGCTTTACCAATTAATGGCTCCTACCCCCTGCTATCAACTCCTACGCCCAGGGGGTAGATGCTTCCGTGCCACTGATCTAGATCTGACTTTATTCCGACCTTTTCCGACTGTCAAATTGGACACCTGAAAGTTAAGGTGACTGAGAAGCCGACCTACGTAGATTTACACATTGTTCCGACCTTATTCGGACCTTCTCCGACCGTCAAATCGAATACACCGTAGTTAAGGTGGGTGCGAAGCGGATTTCACCAGGGCGAACTACCAACGGCGTTTGAAACGCTGTACTGAAGTTTAGGCGCGATCGCAATAGGGTGCAAACAGTCTTGCAAGACTTTTAACCTGGCTGCAAATCCACTCTGGCAATCATTTAACCCACATTACCGGAGGAACCCATGAAAACCACTGCTCAGAAAACAGCAAAGTTTCTAATTCTAGGCGCTTTAGGACTGGGAATGACCTATTTTTCTTACCAATCTGCCTCCCTTGCCCAAACCTGTAATGCTTTCGGCTGTTCCCAACCAGGAGCGAGTTCGTGCAATCCCTTTGGTTGTCCCAATCCTGGCGCAGGTCCCTGTACTCCTTTTGGCTGTCCAGCCTCTCCGGTCGTGAATCCTCCCAATCCCGGTCCCATCGGAGGGCAAGGTGACTACCGATTCCAGCGATGCTTAAACCGCGTCATGTATACAGAACTTCAATCTTCTAGGCAAACCAGTCGGGGCAGTTACCGCTTTCAAATTCCTGCCTCCATCAGGGGTAGGTATCTGCAAGAAGCGGGTTTCTTCAACGGCAATGAACACAATCAGCCAGTTGTGCAAGTCCAGGCTATGGGTCAGCGGGAAGCAACGGAACGATGCCGCCGATACTAAATCGCAGGCATCCTGCCAGAAAGCCGTTTAGGACATAGAGTTCAGAGTGCAGGAAGGTCACTAAGAACTGCGACAACGCAGCGATGAAATCAGGGTTTCCATCAGACAACAAATCCATCAGGGTGGGGACTACCCACCCTTTTCGTAAACAATATGTTGGAAGTTACGCGATCGCAGTCATTGACATCAGGGAGCAACCAGAGGGTGCCATTGTCAGACACTTCAGTGGAGTTTTTTAACGTGTATAGAACCCCGACGGCGATCGAACTCCGGCAGGGTATGGCACTGCGCGAAAATACCCGCCTGATCTGTACCCACAAGTCTTACCAAACTGCACGGGCGTTTGCTGAACGGTTGGCGGCGCAAACAGGTCTGGAATTCAAAGACTATACCCCTGATATCTACAACCATCACCCTGAATCTACTTGCGATTAATTATTACAGGGGTTCCCGGTCAACCAAGGTTTTCACTCAATGCAGTTGCCGCAACTTCCCCGCAATATTCGCCACACAGATCTTAATATTTAATTAGTCTCCCTACTTAAGTAGGCAGGTGGAATCAAATGTAGGATGGGTTAGCGATAGCGTTAACCCATGCGGGTGTTGGGTTTCGTGCCTCAACCCAACCTACACAGGTCTTATATTTAATTAGTCCCCCTACTTACTCGTTTGACCAGGCTTTATCGGGCACTTTCAAAAGAATCAAACGTGCTTCTGTCTTAAGATTCCCTCCCCAGTAGGACGAACTGCCGCACTTATGACGTGGACAATCTCTATTCAGAAAGGAAGTTTCAGCCAGTGTATCCAGGTTAGAGTTAATCCTTAGGTGAATCTGCTGTCATCGTCTTAGTATCTAATCAAAGAAGTCAATTAAAAGTTCTCCATCTACTACTTTTTCTCGGATAAATTTACGAACCAGATCTAGTTCTTCAATCATCACTTTCCCATTGGCGGCAATTTGCACCTTGATCGCATTCAGCTCCTGGCGAGTAACAACACCATCAGCGATCGCTTTCTCAAGTAAAGCCTCTAATTTTTCCAGATGTTGCAGATCTTCTTTAGTTAATGGTGTTTTCTTCGGTCTTTCAATTTCCATCATAAATCTCCTTCGCGATCGCGTTGCTCTTTCAGTTCTCGTAGTGCTTCTATACTGACTCCAAATAAAAATCCTCCCGTTGCGCCAATCAATATAAACCCAGGCTTCTGATCGAGATAAATTCCGCCTCGGTAGGGAGTGGGTAGGAGCGTCGCCAAAATCAGGCCCAAACCCGCCCCGATCACCATCGTGACCAGTCCAGAAAACAACAGCAGTTTGCGATTCATAACAACTCCTGGGAATTGGTGTTGTATAAGTTCACCACGCGAGAGATGAGAATGGTTGGATACATCACGCCAGCGATCGCTTCTAAATCAGTGGCAATTCTTGCCGATGCCACTAATGGATGAATGTCGCCATAGCCCACCGTAGTTAACGTTACAAAACTAAAATGCAGAAAATCTGCCTGGGACTGG
This sequence comes from Kovacikia sp. CALU 1929, assembly GCF_056784235.1. NCBI lineage: Bacteria > Bacillati > Cyanobacteriota > Cyanophyceae > Leptolyngbyales > Leptolyngbyaceae > Kovacikia > Kovacikia sp. CALU 1929. The sequence goes on along the minus strand of NZ_JBXBCF010000063.1, from coordinate 13,715 downwards.
GACTGGGTAATGCCATTGAATGAACTTGGATCGAAGTCGTATAGAATTGTGTAAAAAATTGCCCAGTTTAGCCCCAGTAGAACATAAATTGCAATCCCTCCTTTGAGCGTATCCGCCGTCACTCGTTTGGTTGCAAAAATCTCTTGTTGAATCAGAAAAATGGGCAAACTCAGCACTATAAAAAGGATAAACTCAATGGCGCTCTGACCATGATTCCACCGAGAAGTATTTAACATCCCTACAACTTGCAAAACCAAAAGGGTCAAGTTTATCAGAACTAATCCGGTATAGAACTTCAGCCACCATCTGCCGGGTCTAATTTGCCGGATGATCAATAACATTGCGACTAAAAACAGAATTAAAATTGTGACTTTAGCAATCGCTTGTTTTTCAGGCAAGGCAATCGAAACTAACAACAAAAAGAGCAAAATTAGCACTCGATTGTACTTATCTTCTGTCCATTTGATCAACCTGTTAGAATTCATTGCTTTGACCTTGATGACATCACAATTGATTGCAGGGTAGGTCAGACAAAGGACAAAAGGTGCTTGTCAGTCCGCCAACGCTTCTGCCACTTTGTGACCTGCAACATGATGGTGGATTGGATCCAGCAAGCCTGGAAGCTCCTGGTTTAATCGGCCCGATCGCACAAATTCGGTATAGGTGGTCATTTCGATCGCAAATAAATCCCGCTGGAATTGTTGAGTACCGATTTCGAGCAGGTCAGGGTCTTGTTGACACAGTTTGCTACTTTCATCTTGAAGCTGAGTTAATTGTTGCCTCACCTCTGCTTCTTTTGCCTGATGGGTTTCTGGCTCAACTCCAGCTTTCGATGCAGGTTGTTGTAAATACTCCAGCACACAAGTCAGGGCGACTTGCCGAGAGATTAACTCCAGGTAGCGATCGCGCAGGGGACTCACTTCAATTAAATTCAGTGCTGCCAGTACAGGTTTTGCCGTTGCACCTTGCAGCAAGGTGGTGAGAAAGACCACACTGAAAACGGCTACCAGAACAGCCCGTCTTTCCGGCAAATCCTCCGGCACACTCAATGCCAACGCTAGTGCGACTCCACCTCGCAGTCCACTCCACCAGAGCATGGTTTGAGTTCTGAGATCAATATCTGATTGCACCAACCGATTATTGACCCAGGTTAAACCGAACACCACAATCATCCGTGTAAACAAAACTGCCGTAAAGGCAATACAAACCACGAGCAAATCGGCAACATCAGTGGTAATGCGAAATTGAGCACCAATGAGTAAAAACAGAATGGAATTGGCAAAGAAAGCAACAAATTCCCAAAACTCACTCACGGCAACGCGAGTTCGTGGACTCATGCCAATCCGAGAACCGAAGTTGCCCAGAATCAATCCCGTCGCCACCGTTGCAATCACGCCAGAACCACCTAACTTTTCGGCGATCAGATAGGCAGAATAGGCGGTGACCAGCGTTAAGGATTGTTCGACCAGGGGTAGATCGAACCGCTGAGTCAGGTAAGAGATGCTAAAGCCGAGAATCAAACCGACCAGTAATCCAACTCCAACCACCGTGATGAAATTGACGAGGAGTTGTTGGGCATCAAAGATTTTCGTTCCTTGCGCGATGCCCAGCATCAACCCGAAGGCAACCACGGCGGTGCCATCGTTGAACATACTTTCCCCTTCCACCAATGCCTTGAGTCGAGGGGGCGCACCCAGTTCTTTGAGCAATGCACTCACGGAAACGGGATCCGTTGCGGCCAAACAGGCTCCAATCAGCAGGGCAACGGGTAGGGTGATCCCACTCCACTGGTTGAGCGGTAGGGCAATTCCCAGAATCGTGATGGCGACACCGATCGTGACGTAGATGAAGATCGGCACTAAATCCCGTTTCAAATCCTTCCAGTTGAGGTTCCAGGACGCTTCAAACAGCAGGGGCGGCAAGAAGATCCACAGAATCAGTGCAGGTGAAGGCGTGAAAAAGTGAATATCCAACAAAGCCAGCCCCATCCCCGTAATCACCAGCATCAGGGTGTAAGGCACTTGCCGCAACCAGGGCACAAGCTGCGAGAGGGTCGCGACCATCAGAGCCGCGGAAATAATCAGCAGGAATTGCTGTAGGCTTTCTTCGATCGCAGTGGTTTCAGCGAGGGTCAGTAGGAGCATGATGGGGGATGGGGGTTAGGGATTGGGGGTTGGGTAATAGGGATTCGTCATTGGTCAGTCGTCATTTGTCCTTTGTCCTTTGTAATACCTAGTGACCAATGACCAATGACTAATGACAGTTACTCACTCCCTGGCAAATCAGTGTCAACTGAGAAGGTGCTGCGGCTAGTGAGGGCAGCTTCTTCTGCTGCGATCGCAGTGGCGGACGAGGATCCGGATGAGGATCCAGATTGGGGTGGTTCGGAATCGGAACCTCGTTGTAATAAGCTTTCTGCCAAGCCTTTGATCAGGATGTAGAGAACGGGGACGACCAGCAAACTGAGGATCGTTGCAACCAGAAGCCCCCCAAATAGAGCGGTACCCAACGACCAGCGGGCGGCGGCTCCGGCTCCACTTGCGATCACCAGTGGGAAAAAGCCGACGAGAGAAGAGGCGGCGGTCATCATGATCGGACGAAAGCGTTCTTTGGAGGCTTTCAGCGCGGCTTCGGTGAGTTTTAAGCCGTCTGACCGGGCTTGGTTCGCAAATTCCACAATCAGAATGGCGTTTTTGCTGGCCAGTCCGATCAGCATCACCAGGGCAACGTTGACATAGACATCGTTGTTCAGACCGCGCAGCGCGATCGCTCCTAAGGCACCCAGTAACGCCAGTGGTACCGTCAGCAAAATAATAATCGGGTCAACGTAGCTCTCGTATTGGGCAGAGAGGGTGAGAAACACCATGATGATACCGAACAGGAAGATCAGCGCTCCCAGGTTCCCCGCAGACAACTGTTCGCGGGCAATGCCGATCCAGTTGCGCCCCACACCGGGTAGGGCGGTTTGCTCGTAGGCGGTTTCTAAGGACTGGATTGCCTGTCCACTGCTATATCCGGGTGCTTCGTTCGCCTGGACATTGATCGAACGATAACCGTTGTAGCGTCCAATCACCTGCGGCCCGGTCATGCGGCTAATAGTAGCAATTTGGGATAAGGGAACTAAAGTACCATCGCGGGCACGGACATTCAAACTGGTCAGATCTTCCGGAGAGTTGCGGAACTGAGCATCTGCCTGGACAAACACCCGATAGTTCCGATTGCCCAGGGTGAAATCGTTGACAAATTGGGAACCCAGAGTGGCACCAACGGTTTGCAATGCCTGCTGAAAGTCGATGTTAAGAGATTCGATCTTGCTGCGATCGAGGGCAAGACGCAATTGGGGCGTTCCGGTGGTAAAGGTGGTGGACACGGTTCCCGCTGTGGCAGGATTCTCATTAGCTTGAGCAATCATCTGACGCGCATTGGCCGCAAAGTCATCAATCGAAAGTTGTCCCCCGGTGCGGTCTTGCAGCACCATCTCCACTCCACCCGTGGCACTGAAGCCAGGAATGGGAGACGGGTTGAGTGCCATCACGACTGCATCCGTAATCGACTGAAAGCTCCGATTTAACCGTCGTAAGACACCTTCAACCGATGCTTCAGGAGTTGTCCGTTGATCCCAGGGTTTGAGGCGGGCAAAGAACAAACCCAAATTGGGTCCGTTGCCATTGAAGCCAGCCCCACTCACGGTGAAGGTTGATTCAATTTCAGGAATGGCTTGCATCCGTTGTTCTGCCTGTGCCAGAACCCGATCGGTATAACTGAGCGATACACCATCCGGTGCCTGCACAATGCCCACAAACGCACCCTGGTCTTCATTCGGCACGAATGCCGTGGGCACAGCGGTAAACATATACACCGTTGTCACTAATCCAGCCACAAACAATCCCAAAATGATGTAGCGAATTTTGATGAAGAACTGCACCAATCGCACAAAGCGATCGCTGACCCAGGCAAACCCCTGATTGAACTTGTCGAAGAACCAGCCCAATGGCCCGCTGGTAGGTTGCGCCGGACCCAGGAGAATTGCTGCCATACTGGGGCTAAAGCTGAGAGCGTTAAAGGTGGAGACAGCGATCGCGAAGGCAATAATCAAAGCGAATTGCTGATACAGTTTGCCGGTGGAACCGGGGAAAAATGCGACCGGGATGAAGACTGCCATGAGCACCAAAGAAGTCGCGATCGTAGCCCCACTCAACTCCTCCATTGAGGCAATAGCCGCTTGTTTTGCAGTCATTCCCTGCTTTTGAATCTTTTCCGTACAAGACTCCACAATCACGATCGCATCATCGACCACTAACCCGGTTGCCAGAATCAAACCAAACAGCGTCAGGTTATTAATCGAGAAGCCAAATAGGAACGCAAACGCCATTGCCCCAATTAATGCCACCGGAATCGCAATCAACGGAATCACCGTTGTACGCCAGTCTTGCAGGAAGATGAAGATCACCAGCACCACCAGCAAAAACGCCTGAAGTAAGGTGATCACGACCTCCCGAATCGACACTTCCACAAATTCAGTGGTGTCAAACACTGGTTCTGCCTTCAGTCCGGGTGGAAAGTTGGCTTCCACATCCTTCATTTCAGATGCGATTAGATCGGCAATATCCAGCGCATTACTGTCCGGTGCCTGGTAAATCGCAATGCCAACTCCTACCTTGCCGTTGACTCTGGCATTACTGACATAGCGTTCTGCCCCCAGTTCTGCCCGCCCCACATCCCGCAGGCGAATCAGTCCCCCTTCCTGGTTACGCTGAATCACCAGATTGCTGAATTCTCGTTCATCCCGAAATCGCCCTTCCACCCGAATCGGCAATTCATAATTTTGCTCCCGTCCCTCTGGCGTGGGTTGCTGTCCGATCCCGCCTGCCCCAACTACGACGTTTTGCGATCGCAGCGCATTGATCACATCCAGCATGGTCAGATTTCGACTGGCCAGGGCATTGGGGTCTAACCAGAGCCGCATCGCATTCGGTTTATCCCCAAATGCGGTCACATCTCCAACACCGGGCACCCGTCGCAAGCGATCGACAATGTTTTGATCGACGTAGTTACTGATGAAAATGTCGTCGTATTCATCGTTTTCGCTATACACCCCGTAGATCAACAAAATACTATTGGAGGCAGCATTGGTTGTGACCCCTTGCTGTTGTACAGGTGTCGGAAGTTGAGCATTCGCCTGTGCCACCCGATTCTGAACGTTCACCTGATTAGTGTTCTTGTCCGTATTGGAGCCGAAGAATACCGAGATTTGGCTATTCCCTGCAAATGTATTGGAAGTCATGTATTCCATGCCCTCCACTCCGTTAATTTGCTGTTCCAGCACACTCGTGACCGTATCTTCCACCGTATTCACATCCGCCCCGCTATATCGAGCCGAGACGCGAATTTGAATGGGGGCAATATCAGGTAGGTAGTTAATTGGCAGAAGGGGAATACAGACAGCACCGAGCAACAAAATAATCAGAGTGCAAACGGTGGTCAGCACCGGACGTTTAATAAAGAGGGTGGCGATGGAGAAGATCATTGAGTTCGGAGAAGGCAGAGGGACGTTCGGCGATGACTTCGGCGTGACCCAGTGAGCGAGCAGTCGAGCCGCAAAGGGCTGTCAGGGAAGAAGGTGAAGCATTTGAGCAGAATTTTTGATTTCAATCAATCGATTTTGCCCAAATGCTCTGCGGCAACTAGGATTCCGGTTGAACGGGGACACCATCACGTAGCCGTAAGATCCCCGATACGATTAGGTTTTCTCCCGGTTTTAAGCCATTCAATACCTGATAGCTTTGTTGTTGGATATCACCTAGCGTGACAGGACGCATTCTGGCAACTTTCTGCGTTTGCCCATTCGAGGTATCTGATTCTGCCACATAGGCAAAGCTCTTACCACTCACTTGCAACACGGCATTGGTGGGAATTAAAAGCCCAGTGCCGCGATCCCAGATGATACGAGCTTCGACAAATTGCCCATTGCGTAACTTGTCGTTGCTGTTTGGGAAGCGAGCTTTGACCAACACCGATTGAGCCGATGAGTCTATCGATGGCGAAATGAAATCCACTTTTCCAGTGCTAATGCGTTTGCGAGTATTCGGATCAATTAACTCAACCGTTAACCCTTTTCGCAATTGATTCAGACGATTGGAAGGAACAGACATCCGCAAATCCAATGCATTGTTTTGCACAATGTTGGTAATGGTTTGAGCACTGGAAACAAGATCCCCCGGCTTCACAAAAATTTCTCCGATCGCCCCTGAGATCGGCGCGGCAACTTGCTTAAACCCGACATTCACGGCGGCGGCTGCCACCTGAGATTGGGACTGCCGCACTCCCGCATCTGCCTGAGCGACAACAGCGTGGGCATGACTAATGGCAACCTCAGCCTGACCAACTTTTTCCTGCGCTACCTGGACCCGATTGCTCGAAATTTCTAAGTCGGTGCGGGCGCGATCGTAGTCAAATTGCCCGATCGCGCCTTGACTCAGCAAGAACGTGGCGCGATCGAAATTGGTCTTGGATAACTTCCGGCTAGCCTGGGCGCTGGAGAGTTCACTGCGGGCTACTTCTAGATTTTTTTCGGACACACGCCGTTGTTGCACCATGGCATTCCGGTTTGCCTGAGCCATGCCCACCGATGCCTGGGCACCTTCTAACTGGGGCACCGTTTGGGCCGGTTGGATGGTGAGAATGGTGGTTCCCTGAGTGACGCGATCGCCGGCTTGAACCAACACTTCGGCAATTCGTCCCTGAGTTTCTGGTCGTAGGTCTACCCGTTCAGGCGATTCCAAGCGCCCCACAAACTCGGAACTATCTGCCATCGGACTCGTTTGTAAGACCTGCAATTTCACGGGCACTGCGGCTGGGGCATTACCTTGGGTGCCTTGCTGCTGACAAGCAACGAGTGGCAGTCCCAACAGTCCCAAACCTAAAAGAATAAGCGGTTTAGCAGACCAGAGCGGGGATCGTTGAATTCTAAACCAGGTTGGGTGAATATACTGCATGAGATTAGTGTAGAAAGCGATAGTGGGGAGTTTATGAAAGGGTCAAAAGCCATTCTTCCGCAGCGACTCGTGCGCGTTGAACGGATTCTCCCAGGATCGGTGTGGCAGGAAAAATATCTGTGAGAGGAATCATATCAGTAATGTGGGTTTTGGTGAGTTGTTTGATGACACTGGGGGCAACCCCTGCCAACATTAATTTACTGTTGCGAGTACAGAGTTCTTTGGCATAACCTTCCAGCAGTTTGATAAAGGTGCTGCCTAATTCGTTACGTCCCCGCAAGCCTAGAATAACGACCGATTGATCAGCCGTGTAGGGGGAGGGCAGGGCTGCTTGCAAAATGTCTGCACTGGCGTAGAAGACGCTGCCGTAGATGTGCAAAATGGTAATAGCTTTGGAGGGTAGATGAGCCGGTGCGGGATGTTCCTGGAATGATTGTCCGGTAATCGTTGGTAGGATCTGCTTCACCTGTACATCCAGGGAAGATTGGTAGATATGCAGCAGGATCGACAGGATAACCCCCAGCAGGACGGCATTTTGAATGGGCAGCAGCAGTGTAGCCATGAAGGTTGCCAGCATCACCAGCCGAGGTACCCAACCGGTAAACCACACATCCTTCCATTTCTCAACTTTGAACGCCTGGTAACCTGCAACCACCAGTAAAGCCGCGATCGCAGGCAGCGGAAACTGTTCGACAAGACCACCAAATACCAGCACCGCCAGGATCACCATGGGTCCCACCAGCACAATCGCCCAGCGCGATACGGCTCCGGCACTGATGTTAATGGCGGTGCCAGACACACTTCCTCCCAGTGGAATACCCCGGAAAAAGCCAGACCCAAGGTTGCACACCCCCTGAGCCAGAAAATCCTGCCAGGCTTTGCCGTACCGTCCATTCGCGTTGGGAATGGTTTTACCGACCCCAGCCCCCTGAATTAAACCAATCAGCACGACCGAGATTGATCCAGGCAGCACCTGGGGAAGCAGAGAAAAGTCGGGAAGAGCCGGTACTGGGAGAGAACGGGGGACGGGGGCGATGTCCTGCACCAGTTGGACGGAGGCGGGCTGCCACACGGAGGTCAATGCCGTGATCATGAGCAGTGCCAGGACCAGGTTAAATTGCCTCAGAGGAGTGCGGTTCAAACCCAGGATCAGGGCGATCGCGCCCAACCCAATTGCAGTTGTTACCAGATTGACTTGATTCAGGTGCAGCAGCAGATCGAGGGTCTGAGTCAGGCGATTGCCAGCGTCGCTGTTGTATCCGGTCAATGTCCCCAGTTGTCCGAGAACGATGGCAACGGCAATCCCATTCATAAACCCAGTCAGGACGGCGTTGGAGACGAAGCGGAGAAAACCATCCACACGAAACAGCCCCAACAAGACCTGAAACAGCCCCACCAGCATCGTTAGCATCAACAGGGCCGGAATTTGCTGCTCCGGGCTAAACTCTGCCAGCACACCCGCCGTGACCACCGCGATCGCCCCAGTGGCGTTAATGGTCATGAACTCAGACCCGCTCAACAGGGCACCCAGGGGAGTCCCCACCATCAAGGCATGTAGCCCATAGACCGGGTTAACTCCCATCAGCAGGGCATTCGCCAGGGCATCGGGGATCAGCGTCAGCGTATTGGTCAGTGCGGCACTTCCGTCTGCCTTCCAATTGGGGGACGCTTGCAATTGTTTGAAGATTGAACTTGCCATAGGAGTCCCGGTTACGCCAGTTCGCTAGATAATTTTCTTCAACAGAACGGTACACTAAACATCACCGAGATGACGTGATTGATTAGGCCGCTTTTTCGATATCCGGAAGCGCCCAGGTGCGATCGAAGTAGGGTTCGGTCGGCGCATAAAACCGGAAGTAGGCAAACCAGCCCCGCCCCGATACCGTGGGTGCCCAGTTTGTTTCCTTGCCAGGTGGAGCGGTGGAACCAAAATAGAGATCTACGGAACCATCGGCATTCTGGATTAAATTCCCGCGCGAATCCACCCCGGCAATATTGTGCGGGGTATCGATGAAGCAACGGGTTTCGGTGTCGTAAAGCGTGATCGACCAGAATTGTTTGACGGGCACATTGGGCGGAACGCGCAGACTGTAAGTGTTGCCGCCTTGGAGCCAATCTCCTTCCTTGTCTTTCTGGATACCGATGTACTGTTGACCCATGCCGGGGGTTTTGGTTGTCATTCCGGCGCTCAGGGTCACGGCTTCGTAGAACCAGGCTGTGCGTTCATCCAGAGCAGTATGGTTTTCCGTTTCCTGATTGGCTTCCAGTAGCACCGCGTTCTTCCATTGTGTTCCGGGCCAGATGTGCGCTTCCGGTTGACGCTTGGCATAGCTGAGGCACCGAGCCATCGCTTCTGCCACGATCGCCGCCTGTTCCAAAATCTTCTGCTGACGGGCATCGGGCTGGAACGGACTGCCCTTTTCAATGCCCAGTGGTTTGAGCATTGCCACCATCATGCGATCGCGCTCATGCACTGGCTCTTCGTTCAGCATCTTAGCCAGCAGTCGCCAGTAGTCCATGGTGCTAGCGGGCCATCCACTCCAGGGTTTGCCTGCCGCCGGGATAATCCGCGTTGTGCGAGGATTATCCCGTTGCGCATAGGAGTACGCCTGATAACTGGCGGTTAGCGCCTGGGCTTCCTGTGGGTCGGTGGACAGCACCCGGAAGGCATGGAAGAGATTGTTGGTGGGGGCCTGCACCACCCGATAGCCCTCGGCATCCTGGGGAACCTCCTGTCCGGGAGCAATCACGAGGTACTTGCCGCCTGCGCCCTGATCGGGACCCGTCAGCCCCATATCCGTAATTGGACGCTGCCAGAAATCCAGAATGCCGCCTGCGGTCTGCCCTTTTGGATAATCGATCACTAAGGGCCCCGTCCGTTGCAGGTTCAGAAAACCGACGACGTAGGGCGTTGTGGCATTGGCAGTCAGAAGTCCGAGTTTATCGCGGAAGCTAGTGGTCAGAACTAGGTCGCCATCCGCCTGACCAAACACGGTCTCATGGGCCTCCTGCCAAGCCGCGAAGCTGACCAGGGGAATGGCCCAGAGATAGGTCTGCACCGCCCGCTGGAAGTCGAGTTCGTCATAGAGGTTGACGAGGCTCTCCGACCTTGGATATCCCCCCTCGAAGTCCAACGATCCGATGCGGGAGTTGATAGTACCAGTCATTGGTAGCGTTTGTGCTTGAGTTGTATCGTCCTGCATGGGGTTCTTCTCAAAGAATCAAAGCGTCTGCACTGTCATGAAATTCCAGACTGAAATCCCCGACCTTTATTGAATCCGCTGTAACGGGGGTTGCTTCCAGGTGCCGTTGAGGACTTCGGGTTTGGGCAAGTAAATCCGCATCATCAGGTAGAATGGTCCGTCCGGAACAGGTAGCCAATTGGATTCCAGATCGCCTCCTGGTGAATCCTTCTGGAAATAGAGGGTGAGAGAGCCATCCTCACCAAACTTGAATGTCTCCAGCACAGTGGAATTCAGCACATACCGTTGGAGTGAATTTCGGACGAGTAGCTGGGTCTGACCGTCATACGGGGTGATAGACCAGAATGCATCGGCAGGTGGCAGTTGATTTTTCTCAAAGCGCAGGGTGTAACGGTGTTGTGACGCATCGAGTTTGTTGCCATCGGCATCGACAAAGTAGGGCGGATAGATGGCTTCTTCACCGGAATTGCCATAAATCCCCAATTTTGCAGCCAGGAAGCGATACAGGTAGTTGTTCTGAAGAAACTCGCGGGTGCCAAACACATCGCCACTGGTCAACTCTCCCGCGTTGACACGCTGCATGATATCTGCGAAGTCTTGCTGCCAGAAGTCAGCGATACCGGCGGCGATCGCCTGCTGGATCTCCGGGGGAAAGGTTGCGATGTCAAAGAGTTCGCCTGCACCAATGCCTAACTGGGCAAATCGAGCCATCAGTTGAGTCTCGGACGGGTGAGTGGGGGCAAATTGCAGCAGAAAGCTGAGATAGCTGAATAGCAGGGGGGTCTCCGTCATGCCCTCCACTAGTGGGAGCCAGGCGATCGCGGGTGCCGCTGGAGGGGCGGGTTTGCCCACAAACTGCGACAGAGGTTGCACCTGAATCCCAGCCTGAATCGTCTGCACCTTCTCTAGATCGGATGGATTAAAGAGCTGGATGCGGAAAAGGACGTAAAGCAATTCAGTCTCGCACCGAATCACCGCCCGGATATGCTCCGGTGGCTCACCTTCCCAACCGGAGCCCACGATCAGGAAGTTTCCCCCATCGTTGCCGAAAACGCGAGTACCGAGATAGGCAGCGTTATGGGTATACAGATCAATCAACTGCCCGGTGTAGTAACGGTTTGGCTCAATCGCAGGCATGGTAACGACGATCGGCTCAGTCCGCAGATCTGCCCAGAGATAGGAATAGGGCGTGTCGGTGTTGGGAGTGACAAACTGCGTGTCATCCGGGGTGGCGACATGTGTGGCACGACCAATCTGATTAATGGGCGCTTTGAAATCTGGGTTGCTGGTGTTGATCGCCTGTTTATACAGAGTTTTGTAGCTTTCGACGAGGGGAAACCCGTAGGTATAGGCTTCACGGGAAGTACTGCGGGCTGCTTCGGCAGTAATACTGGTTGATAGTGGCATCAGTCCAGCCTCCTTGAAACGGGTACTAACTTAAAAACTCAAAAGAACTTAGGAAGATAGTCGTTTTCCGAGATGGAATTCCTTCACTTTTGGGTGATCTAGCTCCAATGACGTGAACCTGATTGCGGTTCAGAAAGGCTCGAAAAGCAATGACCTCTGTATCACTCTGGTAAAGCAGTTCTCGCCCCTGGACACCTCCCTGGGTAATGGATTGATTGCGAACGAGTGTAAATTTTTGTGCTCCGATGACTTTATTTGTAATTGCATTCAACAACGTCTCTGGGTTCTTGAGTTGTTCCTGGGTAAGTTGAGCCGCATAGCCCACTACATACCGGCCGTTGTCAGAGTTGGCGGTTAGCGTCCGGAAGCTCACGTCACCAGCCTGTGTGGGCAACACGACCATTTCTTCACTCAACGTTCCAGGTGGCATCCAGAACGAAAACCCACCTGAGCGGAAAAAAATGGGTTGCCAGAACTGAGAGTCCTGCGCAACGGGTAAGGTTGGGTCGGGTGGTTGCCGCCGCAGTCGATTCTCATATGGCAACCGCCCCTCTTCAAAAAAAGTGGTGAAATTATTTTGCTGGGCTAACAACAAGTGGGGCGATCGTGGCATCTGCCCCATTGGAATGATTGAATTCGTCTGAGGTGAGGCTGAAGGAATCGCTTTAGCAGAAACTTTTTCAGCCAGGAGTGCAGGGACCAGAACGATACCTGTCAGGATCGACAGTAGAAATTTTGGGGGATGTGGCATTGGATAGTCAGAAAATTTACGATCAAAAAATTGACTGGAAAATAACCAGAAAGCTTACGAAGAAACATCTGAGAAAAAAGTCTCTTGATCTGGGTTCAACCTTCGGCAACGGCTGATGCTTGACTGAATTAAGGGTTTTTGAACGCTATTCCCATAAAACGACCTACCACAAGGTGTCAGATTTTTTGCCCCTGTGATCTGCTTCCTTATATTAGGGAAACAAAATAGGAAATCGATATGAAGCCTTTTGCAAACGATACAGAGCTTTACTTCACAGGATAGTCTTTTGCTCAGTAGGACTCAACTAAAAAGCAATCTTGATTTTATGCAATGTGTAACACTCAGGGATTGATTCAGGTACTAAAAAAGCAATTTTTGAATAGACGCCCATCAAAGCTACCCGGATGATAGTTCCAGTCATTACAACCTGACACTCTCAAAGGGCAGTTCTATCGCAGTCCCAAATTAGTTGTGAAAGTTGGTTTGTTATTGGTCATTGGTCTTGGTCATTGGTCATTGGTCATTGAGGTATAACCGTTAGGGGTACCCATCACAAATGACGAATGATAGCCTCGCCAGTCTGTTTTGCAAATCAATTAGGATTGCTGGACTCGCCACTTTACCCTGATCCTCCGCGATGAAAGCCATAACAAAAGTAAACGGGAGATGATTCAATATGTTTTTTACCCGCCACCTATCCAAGATGCTTTTCGTCATGGGATTGGCAACGGCTAGTGTCTTTATCTTCGCGATCGCGCCTGAGTGGGCGATCGTGCACATATTGAGACTCCCTTACAGCGAGAACTTCGCGGTGAACTATTTCGATCAAGGACACTATCTCATCTACCAACATTGGGGTGTCATGGTTGGCTTTATGGGCGTGGTGATGGTCGTTGCTGCGTTCAAGCCATCCTGGCGACACCCGGTCGTGTTTTACTCATTTGCGGAAAAATTCTTGATGGTTCTGCTCTATGTGGGATCCCGCGGGTTTGCCAATGAAAACACTCACGGCTTTTTTCCGGTCATCATTGTGGATACCATCGTTTCCGTCTGGACGATCGGCTACTGGATTGAGCAGCGCTCCATGTTTCCCAACCCGGCGCTCGAGCAGCGATCGATTGCCTCCCATCCGAAGATTGGCTAGCAGTCCATTTTGCCCGATCCTGAAAAGCCTACCTGATTCGGCAAACTGTACGGGCGAGTTTAGCAAACCAATCTGGGCGTTGCATAATGGGAATATGAAATCAGGGTGAAACCGATGCAATGTCCCGAATGTGGCTCAACTGACATCAGTAAGAACGGCAAGCAAAGAGGTAAACAAAATTACCTCTGCAAAACCTGTCGGCGGCAATTTATCGA
>NZ_JBXBCF010000062.1:0-132965 GCF_056784235.1 Kovacikia sp. CALU 1929 | reverse complement strand
GGTGCTACTCTTGGCTGCTAATTCTTGCTGGCGTTGCTCTAAATCCCAGAAACCTGTTTGCCCCATTGCTGTTCTCGGATAGCCTAACTGCCGACATTTTAGCTGCTCATTCTCAAGTTGAGACACCCATTTTTCGATTTTTCGAGGTGCCCGAAAGATAATTTTTCAACTGTGCCCAACAGGTAACTAAGGCGGCATAACTACTATTTGAGCGGCATTCCCCCTTCTAAGCAGGCTAACACTCCCCAGAGGGATTTTATCCAACGTCCAGGTCAGCTATCGATTTCCCCGTAGATAGATAGCCTGCAAAAATGCTGGATAAGCACCCGAATTGGTATATTATTCGGCACCCGTGCAGGCTATTTACCCAAATCGGGGGATTAGACAGCTTTGGCGCTGGGTAATATGCCTGAACCGCCTTTTATCCAGCATTTGAGTCGTATATTAGCCTCGCCAGAGCATTTTATCGGATACGTCTCAGCAAATCTTCATGCTTGGTACGGAGTGCCTGTGGGTAATAGTTAGTGCGATCGCCCGCCTCGTAGGTTAGGTTGATGACAGGAAACTCAACATCACATAGCGGGTGGATGGGTGGATGAGTGTTGTGTGAATCCTTTACCGTTCCGCTTCTAAATCATCTAAATCACACCTGGGAACCAACGCTACCCGAACTCGCTGCCCATCTTGAAGCACAGTCAACAAAATATGATTTATTTGGAGGGCATCGCCCGGTTCAGGCGATCGCTGCAATTCTTCTAAGAACAGCCCTGCCAGGGTTGCCGCCTCTTCACGGGGTAGCTCAATATCCAATTCATTATTCACCGTTGCAATGCTGGCACGGATTTTGAAGATGCCCTCATGTTCCCCCGTTTGACGAAACTCGGACTCTTCTTCGGCATCGTACTCATCTCGAATCTCACCCACAATCTCTTCCAACACATCTTCCAGAGTCACCAGTCCCGCCGTTCCACCAAACTCATCCCGCACAATCACCAAATGCAGACGGTTCTTTTTCATTTCTGCCAAAATTTCATTCGCAGGCTTGTTCTCTGAAATGAAATGGACTGGACGCAACAGTTCGTAAACAGTAGGGGGTTTTTCCAGCGCCTGGGGAAGAGGACGGATCAAATCCTTAACGTGCAAGATTCCCACAATATGGTCTAAATCGGGATCGCAAACGGGCAGGCGAGTGTGGGCATTGTTTGCCACTACCCGATAAGCCTCTTCCAGGGAGATGTCGATTTTAAGGTACTGAATTTGCACACGAGGCACCATAATTGCCCGGGCAGTGATGTGGCTGAGTTCGACCGCACCGTAGATAATGCGCCGCTCCTGTTCACCAACGGAACCGCCTGCCCGTCCGGCATCGACCATTGCCTTGATTTCTTCCGAGCTGATCCCTTCCTCTGTTTCATAGATTGGATTACCCGTCAAAACCAGGATAAAGTTGCTGGAAGCACTGACCATTCTGACCACCGGCTCGACTAATTTTTCCAAAAAGCGGAGTGGACGGATGCAGAATAGGGCGAACTCTTCTGCATGACGGATTGCCAGTCGTTTAGGTACTAATTCGCCCAGGATCAAACTGAGCAAGGCAATGATGATGGTCACTCCCACTAAGGCAACTTGGCTGGCGACCTGGGGACTCAGCATGGGAACTAGCAGACCCGATAGGGGATCCGCCAAGTTGTCAGCCGCAAATGCTCCATTCAGGAAGCCTGTCAGGGTAATGACAAGCTGAATCGTTGCCAGAAACCGGGTGCTATCTTCGGTCGTCTTCAGTACCAGGCGGGCACGGCGATCGCCCTCATCTGCCAGCATTTTCATCCGCACGTCGTTGACAGAAACCAGAGCAATTTCGGCGGCAGCAAAGAAAGCGTTAATCGCAATCAGAACCAGGTTAATCAGCAGCAGTAAAAGGGCGTTAGAGGGTTCCGGGGTATTCATTTAGCAAGTTTTGCAAAGCGGTGCAGCAATTCATTCTGGTATTCAACGTGCAGAAAGTGCATCAGTGTCAGGATAGGATTCCTGTGAGTCGATGTAGTAACCCGATAGACTGTGCCCCTAAAACTGAACCGATTGCTTCCTCTATTGTCGCCATTGCTGGCGATCGCCGCTGCCCTTCTAGTGGGTGCCGGTCTGATTCTGCTAGCCGGAGTCAGCCCCATGAAAGCATACGCCGTTTTGTTTAGCGAAGCCCTGGCAAATTACTACGGCTTTGGTAACACGTTGACTAAAATGGCACCGTTACTACTAACCAGTTTAGGGGTACTGGTTGCGCTGAAAGCCGGTCAGTTCAATATTGGGGGGGAAGGGCAAATTTACATGGGTGGCTTGGGTAGTGCCCTGATAGGACTCTATATCTATGGCTTACCTCCACTGATTCACGTTCCCCTGGCGTTGATGGGCGGTTTTCTATTGGGTGCCCTATGGGGCATGATTCCCGGATACCTGAAGGCATATCGGGGGGTGAATGAGGTCATCACTACCTTACTGCTGAACTACATAGCTCAAAACTTAGTCAGCTATGCTGTGGGCCATCCCCTGAAGGAGCCAGGTGCCCCAACCCCGTTCAGCCCCTTGATTGCGCCCTCTGCCCAATTACCCATCCTTTTGCCCCAAACTCAGGTTCACGCTGGGATTGTCCTGGGGCTGATTGCAGCCGTAGTGCTGTGGATTGTTTTTGCCCGATCGCCGCTCGGCTACCAGATTGAAACTGTGGGACAAAACCCCATTGCTGCCCGCTATGCCGGAATCTCTGTCGAGCGTACTATCCTGCTGGTGATGGCACTGGCGGGCGGATTGGCAGGGCTGGCAGGGTCTGGAGAAGTCATGGGGCTAAAATATCGGCTATTTGAAAACTTCTCACCGGGCTACGGATTTGATGCGATCGCGATCGCTTTCCTGAGTCGGGGAAATCTGGCAGGGGTTGTCTTGATTTCCCTCTTTTTTGGTGCCCTCCGCAGTGGAGCAAATGTTATGCAGCGCAGTGCAGGCGTTCCTGTAACGGTGGTTTATGCGATTCAGGGACTCACCGTACTGTTTATTGCCATCAGTCTGGTGTTGGAAAGAAAGGTAGGAGAGACGAGGTGAAACAATGAACACAACCACATTCCTCACTGACTACCTTTCAGCGAGTTTGAGACTTTCGATGCCGCTGGCGTTTGCGGCGCTGGGCGGGTTATGGTCTGAGCGATCGGGGGTATTGAATATTGGACTGGAAGGGATGCTGTTGACGGGGGCGTTTGTCAGTGCAGCAGCCACCTTCTATGCGGGTGGAAATGTTTGGGTGGGTATTCTGGCGGCTCTGGTGGCTGGGGGCTTGGTGGGGTTGCTACACGCTTTTTTGTGTGTGACGCTGCGGGTCAATCAATTAGTTTCGGGGTTGGCAATTAACCTATCGGCAGCGGGCTTGACTGCTTTTATGGCGCGGCTGGTGTTTACCAGTGATACCACTCAAAAGCTTCCAGGCATGGGGGCGATCGCAATTCCAGGCTTCAGCCAGATCCCCATCTTGGGACCACTCTTGTTTAATCAAGACCCGCTGGTTTATCTCCTGCTGCTGCTGGTGCCGCTGAGTACCTACCTCCTGTTTCAGACAAGCCTGGGGTTGACTTTACGAGCCGTGGGGGAGTATCCCCGTGCAGCCGATACCGCTGGCATCCGGGTTGCGCGAGTGCGTTATATCAGTGTTGTGGTCAGCGGGATGTTAGCCGCTCTGGGCGGGGCATACCTGGTACTGGTGCATGTCAGGTTTTTCACCGAAGACATCAGTGCTGGTAAGGGATTTATTGCCCTGGCAGCCCTGATTTTTGGACGCTGGCATCCCGTTAGTACGGTGCTGGCATGTCTCTTGTTTGGTGCCTCAGAAGCATTGCAACTCCGGATCCAGGCGTTTAATTTGAATATTCCCTATCAATTTTTGGTGATGTTGCCCTACGCGATCGCGTTGCTGGCAATGGTGGGGCTGGCAGGAAAATCCACTCCCCCTGCTGCTTTGGGTGTTCCCTATCATCAGGAAAGCCAGGGTGGCGAACCGTAGCCGTCGCCAGATTTCATTCAGACAATTGAACTTCGGCTGCGGGATTCATGGTTTCCAAAAATCCGTAAAAGGTAAGGCAACCGGTGGTGTTTCAAACCTGCTGTTTTTGTTCGTAGAAACGTTCCCGACGGAACATTTCTACGAGATCCTATCCACCCATCTAGAACACTACCGTCGAAGTATTACAGTTTATGACCAAATTACGTTTATTCTTTGGGTTTTGCGAAAATCCAAAGAATAAATGTAACCCGGATTATGGAATCTCTAAGTGCCTGAGGTTTCACCTAGTTTTCCCAGGTTGACGACTACATCAATTCCCGAAAATCTATCTACCAAGCTTTAGGAAGTCCCCCCATGTCAAACGCAACTGTCCTGGATGCATTTACCAAGAAGTACGCCGGAACCTATCGCTACACCACCACCGTCCGCCACAAAGGCACAGTCGTTGCCTTTGCGATGAATGACGAACAGCAGATTTTTTACACGGTGCTGGATCTTACCGGCACCAGCAAAAATGATTCGGCGGATAAAACGAACCGCAAAGACCCCCTCGATGTGAACGCCTGGCAGGCCAGCCCCCAGCCGTTGATCTTTCCCAACGAAATTGCCAAGGTGGGCTACGGAGTCGCGGATCAAACGTTATTGCCCGTGTTCAGAGACGAAAACCGGGTGCCAGAGAAACCGGGAACAAACCTGAAACCCGACGAAAAGGATTCCTTTCTCTCGACAACCGCCCGATTGACTGCGGATGCGCCGTTTCAGGTGTTGTCGGATGGGCAGTTTGTGTACGTGTTTCGGCAGGCGATCGCCGCTCCAGCCAGCTACACCGATGCAAATGACAAAACCAAAGCCCGCAAAGCCATGGTATTTGTCGATCCCGATGGGAATGTCATTACCAGCGAAGATGGCACCGAGGCTAAACTGGGCTTTACCGATAAAGCTGGGACATTTATCAAGACTCCTGATGCCAGCAAGATTGCGCCCCTGGTTAATTCCACCCTGCTGGTCGATCGCTTTGTGCTATCGGGAACCACGCTGCAACCCAAAAGGGAAGTGCGGTTTCAGCGCAGCCGCAGTAAGACCCGTCCCCAGAGCCGCAAAGATAGTCTGGGGGCAGAGGATCTGGATGGCAATCCGTTTCTGGAGCCAACCCAGGAACTCCGGTTTGTGGGTGATCTCACTCAGGGACGCTTTACGGTGCTGCTGGTGCCCACCGCGATCCAGGAAATTCAGCGCTGGCAGATTTTTGCCCACAACAGCCAGACCGGACTCATTGACCTGTTTGATGTGGAGCGATCGCCCGATGGGCTGTTCAACACCCGTGGTTCCCAGGTGTATACCTGTGTAGACCATCCAGAGGTGTTTGCCCAGAAGGCTGGCCAATGCACTGAACCCAGCCTGGGAGACCCCAGCCAAACCTGCGACAAAGAGTTGATCCCGCGAGTCGTCACTGAGGGCTATGCCGAGTCGGCTCTGCGCCCCAAAACCGAGGAGGAACTGGACGCCGAGGTAGCAACCGCGTTAGATAAGCAAGGGAAATCTAATCTCCTGTCACAAGGACAGTTTTCAACCGTTGCAGAACCTCATATTGCCCTGGGAACAAGATTGAAGCTCGGAAAGGAATTTACTGTGGAAGCCTGGATTTCGCCCCAGGTATCGGGTGTTGCTCCCCAGGCATTCATTACGGGTCACGACGGCAAATCCGTGGGCAGCCTGGCAGCCAGCCGTGCTGACCATTCTACCTGCCCTTCACTGTGGATTGAGTCCGGAAGTCGGGTTCGGGTTGGGTTTGGTAACGGCAGTCAGTGGAATGAGTGTGCCACCAAGAGCTTATTAACGCCCAATGCCTGGAACCACCTTGCCGTTAGCTTTGATGGCATTGCCTACCGCTTTTATGTGAATGGCAGGCTGCGGGAAAAGATTGACCAGATGGAAGTTTACATCAGCGGTACGCTTCAGACCAATCCAGATGGGAAACCCAAACGGGCACCGATCGCAGACAAGCCACTCCCAGATAAGCCAGCCATCAAGCTTTTAGAGCCACGCTCTGATAGTCCAGTCAAATTTTTAGGAGCGACTCAGAATTCCTTCAAGGGCACGATCGACGAGATTCGTTTTTGGAGCCGGGCGCGATCGCAGGCGGAACTGCAATCGAGTCTGAGCCAGCGGCTGGTGGGGCAGGAAATCGGGTTGGTCGGCTACTGGCGGTTTGACGAAGCCGCAGGCAACACGGTCTATGACCAGACAGATAACAAGGTGAATGGCACCCTCCAGGGCACGGTGCAATGGAAGGCAACTCCAGAGGGCGGCACTCCTATCACCCTGAATTTGAACGGTTGGCAGTGGATTGCCTCCGATGCCCCGGTGGGCGAGAGTCTGGGAGTCAGTCGCAGCAGTTTTCAATTTACCTCGGAAGGGGCCACCGGAGTGCTGGAACCCCGCACCGTTGAGTCGGGTCTGACGGCACTGCTCTACTACCAGCAGGAAAACGTGGTCAGTGGCTATGCGGCGGAAGAAAAGCCCCTCAAGCGCAATGCCCGCGTCATGCTGGCGGTGGCGACCAAAAATGCGGGGGGCGACAAGAACGAAATTGCCACGCTGGATTTTGCCGTCTCCACCTCTGGGAAGCTGACCCAGGTTCCCGATGTGGTGCCGTTGCCAGTGATTCATGCGCCCAACGCAACGAAGCAATCGATTAACGAAAAGCTGGACGAGGCAAGCCGATTACAGGGGCAGAGGCGTGCCCTAAATGAGAGGATTAATCAGCTTATCGAGCTGATTAAGGAGCTGGAGTCACCGATCGAAAAGCTCGGTACGGCACTGGCTAACCCATCAACGATCGTCAGCCCGACGTTTACGGACTCTAAACTGATCTATCTCAACGATAAACTGACCCAATTCAAAGCAGCCGAAAAAGACTTTCAAGATAAGTATGAAGCGACCAAACGACTGAAAGAGGAGGTAGGAAAAGCAAAAGCTATTTTTTTATACCAATATCCTAACTTCCAGGACATTTCGCTTGAATTTCAACTTGAAAATGATGAGGACGATACAGATAAGCTTCCGACATTTAAATCCCAGCGTATCGAATGGCTTAATCTACAAAGAGAAGGCTTACGCTATCCCACTTCTTTGAAACTTCCTCAACAATTACAAGTTGAAATCGCAGTTCGTACATGGGATGGTTTACGGGGTATTGCCACTGTCACAACCTTTACATATAAAGAAAACGTTATTTCTATACCACCTGAAAATATAAACCCTGAATTGGTACGTAGGAATCTGCCGCTTGAAAGTTCTGCATTAGAGGCTATCTATATTCATGAGAACCCTGACTATACAAGCGCAGATCGTAGAGCACTCTCTACCGCTAAAGACACTCGCGATAAAGCCAAGAAGGCTGTCCAAGATGAAAAAGACAAGCTGGACACCTTAAAGCAGACCTATGAGCGAGAGCAACGGGAGAAACAAACCCAGCTTGACAGCGTTAGAACTGCCATTAACGCCCTCGACTCGGTGCTGCAAAGTGGGGTAGAGGTGCCCATGCACCTGATCCACACCGACCCCTTTGGGCTAACCATCTCTGGCGGGCTGCTGGGGTTTGCCTGGACAAAGGATACTCCTCTTCTGTTTGACAGCGCTACGGGCAATCTGGCGCTTTATTTCCGGGGCACCGATGACCAGTTCTTTGTCGCCTATTACAAAACCCTGACCGAACGTGCCCAATATCCCCTGGTCGATCAAAACGGTGATGAGCGCATCATCTGTTCTGCCCGATCGACCGAGCTGGAACTGGACAAGCTGGAGATTGCCATCACCAGTTCCGCCACGGCTGATACCTGCACCGTGACTATCACCGGAGCGGGCATCGAAGAAACCTGGAACCAGATGCCCCGTAGCCCAGAAAAGTTTGCCCGGGTGCTGAATGGACTGGCGGGTGAGCGGGAATATGTCGGTTCTGGTTCCATTGTCACCGAGTTAGGACAGGTGAAACGCCTGACCATCCCGGCTGGCATTGGGCGATCGCTGGCAGCAGGAGATACCCTCTTTGTCGGCAAAACCAAAGTCATCGTGCAGCAGGCGATTGCTGCCCATGCTAAAGAGTGTGCGATCGCCAGCGATGAAATTCCAACCCTGAAAGACAACCTGCCCCTGTTCTTTGTGGAGTACGACTACACCGCCAATGCCCAGACCACCAAAATTCCCAACGACCTGTATAACGGTTCCCTGTTAGTCCGGGCAGCGGTGCAGGGGACACTCAATGCCACCAGCAAACTCCAGATCGGGCAACAGGTCACCAGCGGCTCGACCCTCTCCTGCAAATGGACTGCCGCTGCACCGGGTAGCACCCTCACCTTTGATGGCGTTGATGACGTTGCCGTTATCGCCAGTACCGCTACTCTCAAACAATTTGAGGCTCTCAGGGATGTGACGATGGAAGCCTGGGTTAACCCCAGCAATCCCCTGAATCCACGTGCTCAGCCTAACACCGTCCGCATCATTCAGTGTGGTACCGATCGCTCCAACTACAGTTTGGGTCTAAAGGTGTTGAGTCCGGCCCTGAAGCTAAATGGGCAGGATCAATATATGCGCGTACCGCTGAATGAACCGGAAACCAACGTTACCCACGAACTGTGGTTCAAAACCAGTTCACCCAACTGTGGACTGTTTGCAGTTGAAGGGGGGGTAACGTGGCTAATAGTGTTCGATCGCCAGATTTACCTGAGTGGCGGCAACATTAAAGCGCGGATTTTGAGCAAACTTAACCCTCCACCGAGGGGTACGGAATCTGAAATCATTTCCAGTACCAATCTCAATCTTGCCAACGGTGAATGGCACCATGTCGCCCATGTTTTTGGGACAATCGACGGATGGACGGGGCAGAAGCTCTATGTGGATGGCAAAGAAGTCGCCAGTGGCGTAATAGGAACTTCTGACTTCAAACTAGACGACACCATTCGAATCGGCTTTTCCACCGATGATGCCCAAAATCCAGATTTCAAAAATCCCTATTTCGAAGGTCAAATCGATGAAGTGCGGATTTGGAATCGGGTTCGCACGTTAGATGAAATTCAGAGCAGCATGCGCAGTCGGTTAACAGGTAGCGAAGAGAACTTAATTGGCTACTGGTATTTTGATGAAGTCACCGGAACGACCGTGAAGGATTACTCTTCAAGCAATAAACCGGGAACGCTATATGGCAATCCTCAAATTGGAGGTTTCTACTGGTTTGCCGGTGTCAATGACCAGTTTGTCCGGAGCCGCCAGACCTTTCCCACCAATACCTGGAGCCATCTGGCAGCGACGTTCCGCCAGTCCTATGGTCTGGAATTTGATGGCAAGGGCGGTTATCTCGATTGTGGCAATGACTCCACCCTGGATATCAGCCGCGATTTGACGATCGAAGTCTTCCTGAAAGTTGCCGATCTTGCTAGTGGCAATGGCATTCTCAGCCGTGGACGTTTTGATGATGGCACCACGGAGCAGGATGTGCCCTATGCACTGTTTATTGGGTCAGATGGACGCATTGGGTTGTCCTTTGAAACCATCAAACATGAGACCAAAACCTATTATTCCAGCGGTACTATCGGCACTCAGTTCTGTAAAATTGCCGTCACTCGGAAGCGGGAACAGTCTCCTCCAGATCCCAAGAAAAATTCCAATGGCGATGTGATTGGAGCCAAGGTCACAGCCTGGGATACCATTACTTTCTATATCAACGGGGTTGCATCGGGATCGTCTAAATACGAAAGTACCCAGAGCACAAGTGACGATGTCCGTCAGCCGATCGACGTGGGCAGCAGCAACCAGCCCCTGGAAATAGGTCGAGGCTTCAACTCAACCGTGGCATTCCGGGGCACTATCAGCGAAGTCCGGATCTGGAACACCGCCCACGAACAGGGGAATATCGCCCAGGAAATCAAAGGCAACGAAAAGGGATTGGTGTCCTGGTGGCAGTTCGAGGAAAATGACGGCAACACCGCCTTTGATTCCAAGAGCCGCAACCATGCCACGATCAAGGGGGCTGTTCAATGGGTCAAAGACCCCAATCCACTGGGTTCCAAACTCGTGCTCTACTACAATGGCGCTCTGATCACAACGGATACCGTCAGTGCTGCCCCTCTGAAATCCAGCGAACCGCAGTTTACCCTGGCTGCCTGCCGACGCAGCAATGGAATTCAAGAATACTTCCAGGGCGAACTCGAGGAAGTGCGAATCTGGAAAACCAGCCGCACCCAGGAACAAATCCAGGACAACCTGTTCCGGAGATTGCTGGGTGAGCAGGATGATCTGATCGCCTACTACACCTTTGATCTGGATTCTGACCAGACACGCAATGCCCTGACCACCCTTTATGATCGCTCTCCGAAAGGTAACAACCTGACCATCACCGGGGCAACCTACATTCTCTCCACGGCTCCCCTCAGTGACGACGCACCCATCGTTCGTAGCGCCCTGGCTGGGGTGAAAACTGCCTTCCACAGCTTGATCCAGAGCCAACCGGGAGTCCAGGAATACGGCGATATGCAATACGACATCGACGGCAACCTGATCGGCGTGTATAAGCGCTGCTACAGCTTCATCAAAGATGGACAGTGGCAATTGCTCACCAGCTTTAAGGTGGGTGACCTGGTAACGGAGTGGATCGGGCAGATGCAAACCGCACCCCAGTTGATCGGCTACATCGAAGGTGCGCCTCCAGTTCCCAGTGAAAACTTGACGGCTACAGGCTATGTAGTGGGAGAATTCGCTGACTACACCGGAGCTAGTTCCGTAGAATTAGCCCAGGCTGAAAGCACCACCTACACCTATTCCGCATCGAAAGAAGAGGGAACTGACTTTTCGTTTGAAATGAAGTTGGGTGGTGTTCTTGGTGCAAAAGCCAATGTAGGCTTCGGGTTAATTGCTGAAACCGTGGATGTGGAAAATATTATCGGTGCCCATGTTAATTTAGAAAGCTCCTGGGGCTGGCTCAATGAAGCCAGTACAGGCGTGGGGCGCACTACCACTCAGTCCACCAAAATGGAGTTTCGTGGATATGTAGAAAATGCCGATGCCGTTGCCTATCCCAATATAGGAAGACGGTTTGTGCCCGACAACACGGGGATGGCGCTGGTCAAGTCTGAAACGGCGGATATCTTTGCCCTGCGGTTGAAACACAATCAGGCACTGGTGTCCTTCCAGATGCGCCCGAACCCCGATATTCCGCCCGATCGCAATATCATCACCTTCCCGCTCAACCCCCGCTATGTCAAGCAGGGCACCCTGGACGGCAAAATCGGCGTTTTAGATGTTGATCCGGACTATCCCAACGCCTTTACCTATAGCCCAGATAGCAGCTACTTCAAGCCGATCGAAGCTTATTCGTTAAAAGACCAGATCAATCGGCAGGAAGTCGAGCTACAGACTTACTACCAGCAATACCAGTCCAGCGAGAGAGGTCGCCGCATTGCTGGAGTCTACGGAGGGGATGAGGATCTAGCCAGTGGAGAGTTGCTGAACAAGCTCCCCCACCAGCAAAAACGCAACTTGGTCAACAGCTATGTCTGGACCGCTGGAGGAGGCTTGTTTGCAGAAACTCAAGAATCAATGGATATGTACCAGGAGCAATCAGGAGGTTCCTATGCCTTTAAGGGAATGGCAGGTCTCTATACAGATCTGACCTTGGCTTTCTTTAGAGCGGGACTCAAACTTGAGCTAGATGCAATGCTGGGCGGGCACCTGAACCTGACGGTGACAAAAAATAAGGAATCGCAGACCACCTTTGGGCTGAATGTCAGTCTGGACAAAGTCGAAAGCGATGTCTACCTGCGGAACGAAAAGGGTGAAATGGTGATGGACAAGAGTGGGTCTCCTGACCCCAATGACCCGACCGGAATGCGTCACTGGAAACCCCAGCCCATGCCGGGGCGGGTCGATGCCTACCGCTTCATGTCCTTCTACCTGGAACCCAAAGCCGATCACTTCGATCTGTTCTTTAACCGGGTGGTAGACCCCATCTGGCTGGAGCAGAGTGACCACCCCAGTGCGGTTGCGCTCAGAGAAGCAAAGGAGGCTAAAAACAACTGCTGGCGCATTATGCATCGGGTCACCTATGTCAGCCGCGTTCTGCCGCCTTTGAGCAATCCCGCCCCCTCCTCCCTGGAGAAGGCGCTGCAAACCCTGGACATTGACAGCAACTACGAGCTGATCCGGCAACTGGAACCCTTTGTTAGCACCAGCCTGACCAGCTATCCAGAGTTTACGAAAGCCATCCGTGAGGCGATTAAACTCTATCTGCCAGAGCTTCAACCCCACACCCAGGAGATCATCCGCTACATGAGCCTGTACTATGGCATCGTGGATACTCAGGATCTGGCAGGACAGGATGGGGAAACGATCGATGCTCCGCGAACCCTGAACCAGCCACCGATCGTCAATGCAGGCGTTGATCAAACCATTGGACTCGATGGAGCCAATGTGACCGTCACGCTGGATGGAACCGCGATCGACGATCGCATCCAAAAATCCGAAGCCCTCTTTGTCACCTGGGAAAAAGTCTCCGGCGAGGGCAGCGTTGAATTTACCAATCCCTATAGCCTGACGACCACCGCCACCTTTACCCAACGGGGTAAATACGGGCTGCGACTGACAGTCAGTGATGGCGATCTGTCCGCCAGCGATGATGTCACCATTGTGGTGAATCAGCGTCCAGTCATTTCTGCCGGAACCGATCTCCAGGTTAGACCCCGGCTCGACGCGGGACAGACCTCACCGACGCTGGAAACTCAATTGGCTGGAAGGGTGATTGACAGTGGATTGGGCGACCCTGAGCGGGGCGTTGTCACCGTGAAATGGACTAAGCAGAGCAGACTGGGCACAGTGACGTTCTCAAATGACAAGTCCCTGGAAACAACCGCTACCTTTGATAAAAGCGGTAACTACCTGCTCAAGCTGACGGCGGATAACGGCACCTTTACCGCCGATGATGAGGTGATGGTTTCGGTTGCGGCCCGCACCACCGACCAGCTAGAGGCACTCTATACCTTCGACACCACCACCGGAACCAGCGTGCCCGATGTCTCCGGTGCAGAAGCTCCCTTGAATCTGGCGATTAGCGATCCATCTGCCCTTACCCGCAGTGGCGGTATACTCACCATCCAGACTCCATGCCTTCTATCGACTACGAGTTCTGTTGCCAGGCTGACCCAGGCAATAAAAGCCAGCAACGAACTGACGATCGAAGCATGGCTGAAACCATCTACCCCCAACCACGAGGGGCTGGCGCGCATTGTGACCCTGTCCGATGGACCCGGTAAGCGCAACTTTACCCTGGGGCAAAGCGGCAACCACTACTATGTTGCCATCCGCACCACTACCACCGACCCCAACGCCAGTCGCAAGGCGCTGACCGCTGGCAGCGTCAGCACCACAGAGTTGACCCATCTGGTTTGCACCCGGACGACATCGGGTCTGGTTCGCCTGTACCTGAACGGGCAGGAAGTGAGTAGCCGGGAGGTCAGCGGTGCCCTTTCCATCTGGGATGAGGGCTTCAAGCTGGCTCTCGGCAATGAGTTGGGGACAACTCCCAGGCGCGATCGCGCCTGGACGGGTAGCCTGCATCTGGTTGCTATCTACAGCCGCGCCTTGAGCCTGGAAGATGTGCAGCAAAACTATAAGTTTGGCTCAGACACCAACCTTCCTCCCGTGATTTCGGCGGGACCAGATCAGGAGATTAATGGGGCCGACAGCCTACCCATTCTGGGCCAGTTAAACGGACGCGCCACCCACGATCGCGAACCCCAGTCTCCTGCCATTATCTGGTCCCAGGTGGCAGGCCCCGGAACTCCGAATGGTGTAACTCTGACGAATGCCAATGCCCTAAGTACCGCTGCTACATTTACCCAAAATGGACACTATGTGATGCGCCTGACCGTCGATGACGGTGAGTTGATGGCCAGTGATGAAGTCATGATTACAGTCAACCAGCCGCCGACGTTCACAGCCCAGGCAGACCCTAACCTTGCCCTGACCAGTAGCTCAGTCGTCACTCCACTCAAAGGGGCAATCCAAAACACTGGACGAGGTGATGCAGGGACTCCGACTACCACCTGGAGGCGGCTCAGTGGCCCCAGCAGCCTGCAAATCGCTGCCCCCAACCAACTAGAAACCACAGCGACATTCCGCGATCGCGGCGTTTATAGCCTTGAACTGGAGGTGAATAACGGCAAGTTACCGGCTCAGAAACAGCCGATCACGATCAATGTCCATCAAACTCCCAGCGTCAGAGCTGGTGAGCCTCAGATCGTGACCCTGCCCACTCCGGCGGAGTTGTCCCCAGGTGCAGCCGTGCAATCTCAGGTAATCTTGACTGGCATCGTGCAGGATAGTGGGTTAGCAAACCCCAACCAACCGGATGGACTGCTCTTCAAGTGGGAGCAGGTCAGCGGCCCAGTCCAGGCTGTGCTTACCGACGCCGCCCAGCGCTCCACAACGGCAACCTTTATTGTTGGAGGCATCTATGTGCTGCGGTTCACAGCCACCAATCGCCAGATTCCCTCGCTGACCAGCAGCGCAACCGTGGAGATTACCGTGAACCAGCGTCCGGTAGTGAATGCGGGAGCCGACCAAACGATCCAACTTCCTGCCGAGGTCGAGTTGGATGCCACCGTGAGTGATGACGGATTGCCCACCACGCCCGGAGCCCTCACCCTCCAGTGGCAAAAAGAGAGTGGTCCCGGTACTGTTACCTTTACCGATGCCACTGCCAGTTACACCAAGGCCCAATTCTCGGAGAGTGGTACCTATGTTTTGCGCCTTACCGCAAAGGATGGGGCGAAGAATGGGACTGTCGAGGTCGCGTCCAGCGATACGGTTGAAGTGGTTGCCAAAGCACCTCCTCCCGTGCTTCTCTATACCTTTGAGGAAAACGACGGCACCACCGTCAACGATGTATCCGGGATTGCACCTCGCCTGGATCTCACGGTTAGCGGTGGTGCAACGTTAGCAGGTGGAATTTTGACTGCTAACAGTCCAGCAGTGATTACTTCGACTGGAGCAGCGACTAAGCTTATCCAACAAGCCAAAGCGAAACCTGCGAACACCCATGCCATCACGATCGAAGTTTGGCTTAAACCAAAAAACATCAGCGCAAGAATTGAACCAGGAGTATTAGAAGCATACCCGGCACGCATTCTGACCCTCTCAGGTGATAATGCAAACTGCAACTTTACCTTAGGACAACAAGATGGCACCTATACCGTTCGTCTTCGCACCAGTGCTAATAATAATGAAGCACGAAATGGAGTCAACAATGAACTTAACTCGACAGCTATTGTGAGGACGGATACGGTATCTCACCTTGTTTATACCTGGAGTGCTGCCACCCAAATCGCCCAATTTTATCAAGATGGCGTTGAGGCTGGGCAAAAGAGAAATGTCTCTGGTAATTTCTCCAGTTGGAATGACAATTATCCACTTGTGATTGCCAACGAAGCTGGAGGTCATCCGCGAGCCTGGATGGGTGAAGTTCATCTTGTCGCCATCTACAACACGGCTCTGACCCCCGATGAAGTCAACCAGAACTTTCTTGCCGGATCAGATGCCAGATAGCAACCTCATAGGAAGGCTGGGCACCTTGTCTCAAGACTAAGGAATGGGGTTTACGGTGGCACCCTATTCTATGTCGCTGGAACGCACCGCATCTCGATGAGTCCCGTTGCCAGATTTTCATTCAGATAATTGAACTTCGGCTTCGGGATTCATGGTCTCAAAAACCCGTAGAAGGGCAATGCAAACCAGGGTACTTGCTGCGACCACCAGCCAGAAAAAACGAGAAACGACAGGAGCTTGATCAATCGCCCATCCGCCCAGGATGGGACCAATAAAATAACCGATCGTCCAGGACTGGGAACTGACGGCTGTGTATGCCCCCCGCAGGGATTCTGGTGCCAGGTCTGAGACGATCGCGACAAAGAAGGGTTTGTAAGTCACGGAGGCAATCGATAAAATGCAGAGTGCCAGAATTCCCCAAAGGAACTGGCTGGTGGCAAAGGTTCCGGCTGCCCAGAGGAGGAAAAATCCAGTTGCCCACAGTAGCATTGCCAGCATGAGCACACGCACTCTCTGAAATGCTGTGAACAGTTGGGCGATCGGCAATTGCAGGACGGCTCCCACACCGATGTAGCACCAGGTAAACAGATTCGCGGTGCTGCCCACGGAAACGCCTGGAATGCTGTCTGCCCCTGCCACCACATTCGTGAAATAGAGCGGAATGGTGCTGGTGACCAGGGCAACATAAGTGGCGTAGAAGCTATTGGCTGCCAGAAAAATGAGCAACGATTTGTCTTTCAGGGCAGTCAGAACTCCCTGAGCCAGGTTTTCATGGTCTGAACTGGGTTGCTGAGTTGCCGTCATTGTCAGTTGAATCAGCAGCAGAAACCCCAGAAAAATCATGCCACAGCCAGCGAAAAGGACTAGCGGTGACTGGTTGGTCAGCAGCAACAACGCCCCTCCACCCAGCACTCCAATCCCAACACCCACGTATTCTGCCACACCCATGAGGGCAAAGGCGCGGTGCCGTTCTTCGGGAGTTGTTACATCCATCACGGCAGCACTGGAGCCAGTCCAGTAAAATCCCAGGCTGAAGCCTAGCAAAAGACTGGCGATCGCCAGTGTCCATAAACTATGACTGACCGCCAGAACCAGGGATACCGCAACCCCCAGAGCCGCCGAGAGAGTCAGTGCTGCTTTACGCCCAAATTTAGGTGAGTCGGACAGACTCCCCCCAATCAAATGGGCAGCGACTTCGGTGACTGAACTCAAGCCAATGCTGAACCCCACCGACGTTGCCGATAACCCCACTTGATTCACAAACAACAGTGGAATGTAAAAGCTAATTAAGCCAAATCCAACCTGACAAAACAATCGCCCCATCGCCTGCACCCAAACCTGGGAATTTAGCGATCGCAGCGAAGACAGCAATTCATTCATGCGCAACCATTCAAGCTGAGGCAACCTAACTACCCTACCGTTTATGGGACTTTAGAACCGCCAACCGTGTTACTGAAGGTGGGAGTGGAGAATTAAGAGTGGAGAATTAAGAGTTTTGAGGTGAAGGGGTTTACTGGTTGTTAGTTCGTAGTCATTAGTCATTAGTCATTAATCATTAGTCATTAGTCAAGTGTGGACTCAGAACCCTGAACTCTCCCACTCCCCCATCTCCTCCGCTTCAAAAAATTTTCATCACAATGCAGAGAAGTTCGCTTGATTGACTGAGAACAAGATAAGGGTTGTGATTTTTAGCAACCTGGTTAAATTTACAGAAGAGTGTAGCCAGGGTTGATGCATTCGATGAACGGATCTAATGAGCAACTGAGCCAGTTAGCGATCGCCGCCCAGCAGTGCCCCCCCTGCTCCCACGGGCGGCAAGTTGCCCTCAGACAACTGGTTAATGGCATCCTGCGATCGGGTAAGCTCTGCCATCCCCAGCGAGGGCAATTTCCCGGACGCTACCAGGAGATTCATGATGAGGCAGTTCAAAATTTGCTGCTCTACCTGTGCCAGAACATAGATAAATACAACTCGGAGAAAGCCTCTCTCATGGGTTGGGTGAATATGCTGCTGGAACGGCGCTTTTTTAGGGAAGCGATTCCTGATGTGATTGGAAAACCCACAGTTCAGCGGATCACGCTGGAGGATATGGCAGGATTGGCATCCCCTCAGGAATCTCTGACAGTGACGGATATGCTCAAGGAATGTATTCAAAGTGATCCAGAGAATCTGTTCAAGAATGAACATCTGGAAGGTTGCCCCGCTGCCCATTTTCAAGTATTGGCACTGAAACGGTTGGAAGGACTGTCCTGGCAGGTCATTGCAACCAAATACAGCACTAAAACCGGAACCATCAGCAGTTTTTATTCCCGGTGTTTGAAGAAGTTTTCAGCCAAATTGCGAGAGTACTGTATCGAGCGGGGAGATTGACAGGAGAGACAGCATGAACGACTTAAACCAACCATTAACGTTTACTGCCCTGTTGGGAAATTCCTTTCACCGGCAGGCAGAAAAATTTAGCCAGCAGCATCGCGATCGCGCTAAAGCCCAGCAGGTGTATTTGAATACTCTGGCAGTCTGTGCGGTGCAGTATTACTTCCAATGTATGGGAATTGAAACTAATCAGGAAACCAGTGACAGTTGGGATCCGATTCAACAGGCATTGCTTGATGTGGCAGATTTGACGCTACCCTACTATGGAAAAGTCGAGTGCCGTCCCGTCCTGCCAGACACAACCACGATGCAAATTCCGCCTGAAGTCTGGTGCGATCGCATTGGCTATATTGCGGTGCAACTGGAGCCTTCACTGAGGACAGCCACCCTACTGGGATACACGCCATCGGCTGGGAATGGTGAGATTGTGATTCGCGACTTGCGATCGCTCGATGATTTTTTGAACCACTTGCAGCCTTTATCAGCCCCAATTCCACTGAGTCAGTGGTTAGAGGGAATCATGGCGGCAGGATGGCGATCTCTGGATGAACTGCTAGGCACTCAGCCCCAGCTTGCCCTCAGTTTTAGGGGAGACGCGACCCGGTCTAAGGCAACGGTGAGACGGGCAAAGTTACTCAATTTAGGGCTGCAACTGGAGCAACAATCAGCGGCACTGCTGGTTGCGGTTACTCCAGAAACAGAACGGACTTTAGGAATATCGGTTCAGTTGCATCCAGCGACGGGGGAAATATACCTCCCATCCGACTTAAAGCTGCAATTACTGACTGAGTCAGGCGAGACCCTTCAGGAGGTGCGATCGCGCAGTCAGGACAATTACATTCAGCTCAAGCGATTTCATGGTTTACCTGGAGAAAGTTTCAAGATTCAACTAACCTGGGGAGAAGTAAATCTGACCGAATCTTTTGTGATCTAATACCGATTGCAATCATGGATGCCCCAGACGGCGGATTGAAACCTTTACTGCATCAGGATCCTGCCATCCAAAATCCAAAATCCAAAATCCAAAATGGCATGAGTCAGCGAATTGTTCTGAATTTAGGATTGGGTGATTTGCACAGCGGGTTTCCGGCTGTCACCGCTTGCCTTTGGGAAGGGGATGACCCCCACCCAATGAAGTTTACTGGCTCCCTCCCAGCCGCCCCCCAAATTCCTGACCTGTACCGCTCCTGGCGCTTGCTCTACACTGCTCTGTGCCACCGTTTGCGATCTTCTCGGATTCAGGTGGATGTCGCCGATGTCACCAATGTTTCTGAAATGGAGCATCACGACCTGTGTCAAAAATTAGCTCAAACGATCAATCACTGGCTCAACTCAGAACCATTTAAAAACATTGACCAGCAGTTACGAACCCGGCTGAATGCCACCGATGAAATTCGTGTTCTGATTGAAACGGATGATCCGCTATTGCGGCGGCTTCCCTGGCACCTGTGGAACTTTTTTGAAGATTACCCCAATGCCGAAGTTGCCTTAAGCACTCAGGAATACCAGCGATCGCCCGCTTCACGGTTTCAGTCCCCGAACAGTCGGGTCAAAATTTTGGCAATATTAGGCAACAGCGAAGGCATTAATGTCCATCAAGACCGCCTCTTTCTAGAGCAGTTATCCAACCAGGCAGACATTGAATTTCTGGTGGAGCCATCACGGGAGCAACTGAATGAGCGGTTGTGGGAGGGATGCGACATCCTATTTTTTGCTGGACACAGTTTCAGCCAGCCGCCAGAGGAGTGGGGAAAGGGTGAAACGGGATATTTGTTGCTTAACCAGCGCGATCGCCTGACCATTTCTCAGTTGAAATATGCCCTCAGACGGGCAATTAATAGGGGATTGAAACTGGCAATTTTCAACTCCTGCGATGGACTGGGATTAGCCCATGATTTAGCCGATCTGAATATTCCCCAGATCATTGTCATGCGAGAACCTGTGCCTGATGTTGTGGCTCAGATGTTTCTCAAGTATTTTCTGGCGGCATTTGTCAGCGGGCAGTCCCTCTATACCGCCGTGCGGGAGGGACGAGAACGACTTCAGGGCATGGAAAAGCAGTATCCCTGTGCCTCCTGGTTGCCGGTCATTTGCCAGAATCCGGCGATCGCGCCCGTAAGCTGGCAAAGCCTACAGCAAAAACAGGCTGAACCCGCTATCATCCAACGCTCAGAACCTGCTCAACGTTCCAGGAAAAAATATTTCCGAACAGCATTCCTCACGAGTGTTGCCGTGACTGCATTGGTCATGGGATTCCGCTGGTTGGGATGGCTACAAGCCTGGGAGCTGAAGGCATTTGACCACCTGATGCAGCAACGCCCCGCAGAACCCCAGGATCCCCGTTTGCTAATTGTCGGTATCACAGAAGAGGACTTTCAGTTACCCGAACAGCAGCACCGAAAAGGTTCTCTCTCCGATCTGGCACTATTGAAACTTTTACAAAAATTGAATCAATATCAACCCCGTGCCATCGGGTTAGACATCTACCGCGACTTTCCCGTTGACTCCAAATTATCCGAGTTAGCCAACCAAATCGGTTCTCAAAATAATTTCTTTGTCATCTGTAAAGGACGCAATCAGGCAGTTAATTATCCAGGCATTGCACCTCCGCCAGAGGTTCCAGTTCATCGCCAGGGTTATAGCGATTTTGTCACGGATCCAGATAACATTTTGCGGCGACACCTGATTGCAATGGATCAGGAACCCAACTCACCCTGTACAACGCCCTATGCCTTAAGTGCCCAATTAGCATTCCACTATCTTAATGCCGAAGGGATTACAGCCCAGTTTCATCCTGACCTGACATTGCAAGTTGGAGATGTGATCTTCCAACGTTTACAGAACCGTGGAGGCGGCTATCAAAATATCGATGCCTGGGGCTATCAAACTTTTTTGAATTACCGATCCTACTGGTCTCCTACAGAGATTGCTCCAGTAGTTAGCTTGACAGATATTTTAAGGGGAGCAGTGAAACCTGAATTAGTGCGCGATCGCATTATCTTGATAGGAGTAATCGCTGTTAGTGCAGGTGATTATGTCTCAACACCATACAGTTTCAGAGCAGGGGAATATCAGAGAATGCCAGGAGTGATTGCTCAAGCACAAATGGTCAGTCAAATCTTGAGTGCGGTCAAAGATAGAAGACCCTTATTAGTACCCTGGACATTGGGGCGTGAAGTGCTTTGGATCTGGATCTGGTCTATGGTGGGTGGTCTAATCGTTGGATATCTGCTCTTACATCGTCTATCAATTAAGCAATCGCTTTTCTATCTTGCCCTGGCAACTGGAGTTAGCCTGGGTAGTTTATATCTGCTGTGTCTTTGGTTTCTCATCCAGGGCAGTTGGGTTCCTTTAGTTCCATCTGCTCTTGCTTTGATTGCGACGGTTACAGGGGTCATCACCCAAGCTGTATCACAAACTGAAAAACAAGTATTGAAAAGTGTTATCAAGGAGGCGTGATAAAGATGAATTTACCCGTTTACACAATTCAGTCTGTTCTCCTGAGTAGTTTGATTCTGATTTATAACCTACCTTCGCAAGCACAATCTTTTCAATCTATTGTCACCCAAAAGTCTGGTGAAAACTCAGCGCAAAAAGTAAACAAACCACTAAAATTTGCAGCCCCTATTTTGCAAAATCGTGGTTTTGGCGCACCGGGTAGACAGCGGGGTGGACCGAGTGGTGGATGGCGTCCAGGATCTGGAGGTTGTCCAGCCGCGTTATCTGACAATACCCCTCTACTAACGGCTCTGGTACCGATTGATGCCTCAGGAATTGTAGGAGGACTAACCACCTCAGAACGTCCTACTTTCTGGTTTTATGTTCCTTACCCCTCCCCTACCTATGGGATTTTTGTATTAGAGGATGAAACTGAACAGCAAACTGAATACAAAGTCCCATTTACTGAAACCCCTGGTGTGGTTAGCTTTACCTTACCTGCAACGGCAGCACCATTGGCAGTTGGTAAACCCTATCACTGGTATTTTGAGGTTTTCTGTGAGGATAGTAGTCAGAATAAGCGTTGGGCAATCAGTTACGTTAGAGGCAATATCCAACGACTACCTTCAGATACAGCACTGCAACGTCAGTTAGAAACCGCAAACTCTGTTGAGCAGGTTGCCACCTATGCTGGCAATGGTCTCTGGCAGGATGCTCTCACCGCTGCTGCCAAACTGAAACGAGCAAATACCACTGATACAAGTTGGGCAATACTTTTGCAATCGGTTGGATTAGAAGATGTTGCCCAACAACCCCTGGTCAATTGTTGTCAACCATGAGAGCTATGAAGCATTGCTGATTCTAAATTTGGATTGGGAATCGGCTTTGTGCGGGAATGATGCGCGATCGCCTTCAATCCATGCGCTCATCGATCGCCCAACTTCAGACCTCCGAGGTTTTCAAAACCTCGGAGGTCTTGGGATTTTCTCCTTGCTCTTCATCTATGGGGCAATAGAGTCAGATGCCAAAGCTTTTTAGCGGCTTTAATCCTGGAAGTTTCTCCAATAAAATACACTCCGACAGCACGTTCCCCCACGGGTGTTCTCGAAGCCTTTTTGCAGGTGGTTGAACTGTTCCCAGGTTCTTCCATGCTGGGTTGTGCGGATGTCTCCTTGACCTGTTTCAACTCGAATCGGTGAGGGACTTTTGGCGATTGTCATGGGTGTTTTTGACAACTGTTATTTCTAAAGCAATATAGCAGTCCTAAATCATTTGTGAAAAAGAAGAGTTGTGAAAGTCTTTCCCTGACGGGAAAGTCCTTTCACAATCCAAACAGGATCGCTATAGTAGGATCCCTATAGCCAATTACCGACCAAAACGTAGGGTGCCCAGTGCGCTGGGTGCTGGTAGTTTTCTTCCTTTAACAGTCTCAGTTGTGCCTGACGAAGGGCTTCTGCTTTTGTGAACGACTGGGTTGCCAATACCTCATAGAAGTACCCCATCAACCGAGCCGCCGAATCATCCTTCAAATTCCACAAAGATGCCAGAGTGCTGCGTGCCCCCGCCCGCACCGCCACCCCTGCCAACCCCAGGGCTGCTCGTCGATCGCCCTCAGCCGTCTGACACGCACTCAGAACCAGCAATTCCAGCGGTTCTGGTTCTTTCTGATCTCTGGCTCTAAGAAGATTATCTAACTCATTCACATAGATCTGCCTATCCCAGGCAACGACATAGGTTTGGTTGGCATCCGAACTGAACTGACCGTGGGTTGCCAGATGGACGACGGGAAAAGGTAACTGGCTAACCTGGTCTTGCAGTGCTTCAGCGGTAAAGTTTTGGTTCAGCAAGACCTGACTAGGTAGCAGCGATTGAATGGTTTCCAATTCCTGGGTGACATTGGGAAGGGAAGATGCATTGAGTGCCGGACGCTCCTCACTGACCCCTGCCGCGATCGCCCGTAACTGTTTTTGCCGAATCGGACTCGGTTCTACCAACTGCAACCCTGGAGTTAAAGCAATACTGTATTTCTCCACAAGATACTGATTGCCATCATACAGAGCCGCCATTGGCACATTTCGCAGATTACCATCCAGGACAAACACCAGTGTTTTCACCTGGCTCTGCGCCAATTCTGTCTCAACCGGACGGATCAGCCATTCATAAACTTTTTGCGCCAGCGATCGAGTCTGATTCAGCTTAGGAATACGATTCTCTCCCAGATCCTTCCGTAGCTGATCCAGGGTTTGTTCCATTTCGGTTTGACTAACCATTGTTGTGTAATGGCGTAACTGGTTCTGCTGCGGTAATTTGAGGATAACTTCCAGGCGATCGCTGAGAATAATCGGGTAAATGGCAGCAGCAGTAGTATCTTGCTGATCAAGCACCTGATCAATCGGCTGTCTGGCATCCAGGCAGGCTTCTCGAAAGAAATTGTCTAGTTCGGCTAACTGGAGCGATTCGATCACAAACCGAGCCTGTCTCAGGTCATTCTGGCTCGTTTCGGCGTTTGTATGCGGCAACAGTAGCAACTCTACCAGTTGACGATAAACTGGCTCCACTTCATCTCGAAAGGAAAACTGAACATCGGGATTCATCGCCACCAGATCTCGCCGGAGGGACTCCAGGAGCTTGAAAGCCTCGGTGTAGGCGGCGATCGCGTCTTTTACCCTTCCCTGCTGTTTTAGTAGCTGCCCTAACTGCCACTGCCACTGATAGGCAATATCCCCTGCCTGAATACTCTGAGCAATCAGTAATGCCTGCTGGGTCAGAGTTTGTGCCTCTGCCAGTTGTCCATTTTTCTGATACAGGCAACCCAACGTACCGAGCGCATAGGCTTCAGCGCGGCGATCGCCCAAACTTCGAGCTTGCCGAACGGCAGTGGCGAGCAGAGTGGCAACAGATTGGGGAGCGGATGAATTATTTGGGAAAGGGATGCAGCCTTGGGCAATTGGAACGGGCGCTGCATTGGCTGAGGATCTCATCAGGCTACGGGCAAAGTTGACTTGCGCATAAAGAGTTGCTCGACCGGAGGGCAAATTTTCAATCTGAGCTTGCAGTTGGGATTGTAGTTTCTGAAGGTCGCCCAATTGCGGATTTTTCAGTAAAAGCTTGAGTTGATTCAGTTGCGCTTGAATTCGAGTGATCGTTGAGCCAGGGTTTGTATCAGCAGCCCGTTGATAAAACTGGAAAGCGGCTTGCTCATCTTTCTGGGTCTGGGCAGTGTTGCCTAAGCTGAGTAGAGTTTCACCAATCGCCTGAGCATTGGAGTTAGTCTCAGCGATGGCTAAACTTTGCTGTAAGACTTGTTGTGATCGCTCCAGATCTCCCACAACCCGCAACACATTTCCCAGACTGCGTAGGCTGGTGGCTTTTAGCAGAGAATCGGGTTGTTTCTGCAAAGCTTGATTGACTTCGATCAGGATCTTTTGTGCCTGACGGTAAAGCCCCAATGATTGCAAAGCCTGTGCCTGGTTCATGCGGTTACGAGTCAATCGTGTCTCATCATTTGTTCGCGTATAGATTTTTGTTGCCTGTTGCCAGGTGTCCAGGGCAGATTGAGCCTGTCCCTGTGCCAGTTCTAGCCGACCTTTCACGTCTAATGCCTGAGCCAGGAGGAGTGGGGAGTGGGAAGTGGGGAGTGGGGAGTTGTGCAGGAGGGAAAGGCTGGTGGCGATCGCCTTTTCTGCCGCTTGCCACTGGCCCAATTGCTGGTAAGTGAGTGACAGATTGCTCAAAGCGAGGGCTTCGCCTGGGCGATCGCCATTGGCTTTGTAGGCAGAGGCAGCCTTTTGCCAGAGGTCTACCGCTTCAGCATAGCGTTCTGTTTGATAGAGTTGGCTTGCCTGTTGTTCAATAGCTTGAGCACTTTGAGCATTGATCAGTTGTTCGGTAATTGGATTACTTGTTGCAATTGAATTGTTTGTTTGTATTAACCTGGCAACAAGAGATCGGGCATCACCGTGCAGGGTGCTGTTAGCGTCAGCGTAACGCGCCGAAAGCCTATTTATTGGTGCGTTACGGCGTTGCCTAACACACCCTACGCAATTTGGATTGTCTGCTCTGATGTAAGCCAGCGAAGGGGGCAACAGCATCGTCCCAAAAAACAGACACAACAGAATTGCTAGAGATCCCAATCGAGTCCATTTCAGCGATTTGAGCATGATGTTTCCTTGCTTTTGTCCATAACTGGGTTAGGGTGCAATACAGTCAGATTCCAGTTGTCCCAGGTGAGGGGATGCAGAAGAGTTATGGGCAACCAGTGTGATGGCTCCTCCAGAGTCCATAACCCAACCCTGTGCCTCAATGATGGGTTCCGGTGCAGGACGTTGCAGTGTAGATAGAGAATCGGATGAAATAGCTGGACTGGAGCGCTTTTGGGACTCAGGATTACGAGTGACCAGATCCACTTGAACCGCATTGCCGCCTAACGCCTCCTTTGGATCGGCAGGTAATCCACCCCGACCAGTGATCACAAATTTACTCTCGTCTCTGCGTGCCCTCAGTGCCCGACACCCCTGGGCAATTTCGGCTCTCAAAAAGTCCAGGGGAATAGCTTCTTCAGGCTGGTTTTCCTGAATATCCAGAATGATCACACCAGGATTACCAAATTCAGAACCCGCACTGAAGTCGCTGCGAGGAGTCGGAATACTCGATTCAATGAAGTTAATGGGTTCACTTGCCAGAGTTGCGGTGATGCGTCCACCGCTGCCTTCAATTGCACTGGCAAGGACATCATTATCTCTACCTCTGCCGTTGGAAATAATGAAATTTCCTCGAATCTCAATATTTCCTCCGTCACCGGGTCCTAATGCAGAGGCAAGAATTTTGCTGCGATCGAACATCCGCGTCAGGTCGCCAAACTGAATAGAGATGTTGCCGCCTGTTCTGGCAAAGGTGGTAGCCGTGAGCCTACCTCCAGACTGCATAAAAATTGAGTCCGCCGTAATGTTCAACGTGCCGGGGCTTCCCGAACCTGGACCCAGTCCTTGAACGGTAGCTTCTCCACCATTTTGAACAAACAAATTCCTGGTTGAGATTGTCAAACCTCTGGCATTGCCTGGTCCGCTGGTTTCAAACCTCAAGACACTACCATTACCATCAATCCGCACAAAATCACTGGCATTTACAGTCAGGATGCCACCATCACCTGAGCCAAAAGTTTTTGCTGTAACGATTCCTCCATTTTGAACATCTAACCTTTGAGTGTTAATCGTCAAAATTCCAGCCGATCCACCACCAAGACTCCGACGGGTATCAAGGTCGATCACGCTCTCCCTGCCGTCTACTGTAATTGAATCGGCATTAACTTCCAGGGTTCCTGCATCTCCTGTACCTTCCGTTCTGGCTGAAATTTGTGCCCTGTTGCGAACAATTAACTGCCCAGTGTTTAAAATCCTCAGGTCTCCTCCCTCTCCGGGTCCACCAGTCAGGGCAAATAACCCACTGGGAGAAGTTCGCCCAACTCCATCCAAAACGATGATGCCAGATTGCAGAATAGTAATATCACCAGCAATTGTACCGTCTGCTTGTGATCGCGTTCTGGCATCAATCACTGCCCCATTTTCTAACCGCAGTTCTCTGGCTGAAATCTCAATATTCCCACCAATCCCATTTCCTTGTTCCTCTACTCGGCTGTAGATACCAGTTGCAATAGGATTGCGTTCAGAGTCTACATCAGAAGCCCGTTCACCAGAGAGAAAAAGATTATCAGCAACAACCTCAATCCTGCCTGCATTTCCAATGGCATTGGTACTGGAAAAAAT
Source organism: Kovacikia sp. CALU 1929 (assembly GCF_056784235.1). Classification (NCBI taxonomy): domain Bacteria; kingdom Bacillati; phylum Cyanobacteriota; class Cyanophyceae; order Leptolyngbyales; family Leptolyngbyaceae; genus Kovacikia; species Kovacikia sp. CALU 1929. Next base: position 105,758 of record NZ_JBXBCF010000062.1, on the reverse strand, counting down.
GCGACCGCCATCCAGTAAAAAGAGCGATCGTGCGTGCACCTGGATAAATCCTGCATCTCCTCTGACTTCTCTGCCAAATGCGTCTAACACCACTTGACTGTAAGCCCCACTGGCAATACCGTCTGGACCTTCCCCAATAAATTTTACTTCACCATTAGGAGCTTCAATTCTGACCGTTCCTGCATTACCCACACCACCCGTGCTGGTACTCAGATAGGCTCCATCAGTTGCTTCTAATAAGTTGGTAATAATTTGCAGATTACCCCCTATTCCCACTGCTCCAGCCTGTACCCGGCTCTCAATTCGACTGGTTGCAAATTCCTGCTCCGGATTACCAGGATTGGTCACTCTTCCACCCGTCAGGTAAATTTGATTCGCCCGAATTTCAATGGTATTTGGAATGTCTCCAGACTCTCCAAAAGTGCTGGCAAAGATCTGGGCACCATCCACCACCCGCAGGATATTTGCCTTCAGCCGAATATCACCACCCTGCCCCTGGGCGGATACGCTCCCTTCTCCAACAGAATTGATGATTGAACTTCTGTCTTCAAAAGTTGCAATCCCGGTCAGCAAAATCTCTCCCACCGCATCAACGACTATATCTCCCGCTTTGCCGCCACTGGTTATACCAGGGGAGATGCCTGTTCTTAAAAAACTTCCATCCGCGATCGTGAGGTTTTGAGCATAGACGGCGATGTCTCCGCCACCTGCGGCTCGCACATCTACCTGAGCGTTATTCAGGAGTGATACATCTGCCCGTGTTACCCCATCCAGAGTCATAGGATTAATGCGAGGAGCATTCCCGTCAAATTGCAGCCCAAGAACGCCTGAGCTAATGCCGCCCAGTTCCACTCGTCCCCCTGCTGCCCGAATGCTGCTGCCATCCAACGTCACCCTGCCACCTACGAATAGTAAATTTTGACCCTCAGCCACGTTCAAAAGATTCCCTGTACTTCTGATCTCAGGTGAGGGCGATCGCTGGGATGCCAGAAAACCACTGGGATCCCCCACAATCGTCAACAAACTATCCGAACCGCTGGGATTGATCGCACTGAACTGGCTCCCATCTGCCCATACCAAAGCATCTACAGTCGTAGCTACAAAGGATCTTCTGGTAGAACCACCAATGTTGAGTTGGGCATTTGGACCCAATAGAATTCCACTGGGATTGATCAAATAAAAATTGGCATTGAGATTCTCAGTAGAAATTAATCCATCAATCGAAGAAGGAGAACCACCTGTAACACGAGAGAAAATATTACGAATATCCGCACCACCTTGGAACCGAGCTTCTTGAGTCGCCGTTAAATTAAATTGACCAAAGCTATGAAATAAATTGTTTCTAACAACTTGTCCAACCGATTCAGGAATAATATAGACCTCCGAAAACGGAACCGCTCCCGGAGTAATGGGTACCGCACCCGCAGGTCCAAGCGTTCCGTCTAAGGTAATGTTTTGGGCAACGGCATTCGTTCCGAGGGAACTAATACCAAAACATACAGAAAAACTGGATAGACTAAATTTGTAAATCCAATGTCTCCAGCTATTCATTCAGAATCTTCCTCCAGAAACAGTGTGATTATCAGGGAAAGTGAACGTTTGAGATCTTGCTTTGATAAGAGCTGGTAGCGGGTGCGATGCCCATCGCCGCATCATACTGGTCTGCCTACTTTTTTTCAGCCGTAATGGTGCTTAGTTCTTCCCCAGGCAAGGTGCTGAAAGAGACGTATGAAACAGTTACCCCATTTGACGTTTCATCAGTTGGGCAAATAAGCCTTCCTGATTGGCTAACTCATCAAACGTGCCGGTTTGAATGACTCGCCCGGATTGCAACACATAAATCCGGTGAGCGTTGCGGATGGTGCTGAGTCGGTGGGCGATCACCAGACGGGTGACTTGCAGGCGATCGAGGCTTTCACTGACGATCGCCTGAGTCCGGTTATCCAGAGCACTGGTTGCTTCATCGAATAATAGAATCTGAGGTTTCAGAACTAGGGCACGGGCAATCAGCATCCGCTGTCGTTGACCACCGGAAAGATTGCCGCCGCCTTCACTGATGACCGTGTGCATTTCCATCGGCATCGCCTCCACATCCTGATCAAAACCTGCCATGCGTGCCGCTTCCCAGGCTTCATCCAGGGTGATCTGGGCACCACTGGCGATGTTGTCAAAAATGGATGCAGACATGATGCGACCGGATTGTAAAACCACTCCCAGTTGGCGACGTACTGCCTCCACATCCAATCCGGTTAAATCCTGACCATCGTAATAGATGGAGCCGGATTCAGCGGTTTCAAATCCGAGCAACAGGCGGAAGAGGGTGGATTTGCCGCTTCCAGAACCACCGACCAGGGCAATGAATTCTCCTGGTTCTGCCTGGAGGCTAACATCATCGAGGGTTAGGGGTCCATCATCCCGGTAGCGGAAGGTAATGTGATCGACGCTGATTCTGCCCGTCAGTTTACCTGGATCCGCTTTAGTCAGATCCACCTCTGGAATGGTTTCCAGGATAGGCTGGGCACGTTTTGCCTGGGGAATGACTTCTAGCACATTGGTTAACTTATTACTCAGATCGGTGGCACCATCGATGAACGTACCGAATGCCGCGTTGAAAGCGAGAAAGGAACCCACCGTGAGTCCAGCGGCTCCGGCTGCCTGGTTTTCAGTTAGCAATTGGATCGTAAACCAGAACAAAATAGCAGAAGTCAGGGTTGGCATCACGGTATTAAACAGGGCAACCCCATCTTCGATAAACTGAGTCCGGAGGTCTAGCTTGACCTGCTGGCTGTAGCGCTTACTCCAGTTGGCAAAGGCGCGTTCTTCTGCACCAGCGACCCGTAGTTTGGAAATGCCATTAATCAACTGGACGGTTTGTCCAAAAATGTCTCCCTGCATTTCTAGCAGGGGACAGGTTTTGCGAACAAGAACAAAGCCAGAGAGGGTGGTAACGGCGATCGCAATCACTGCCACAACCACGGCAATTAAAGCCAGTTGGGCACTGTAGCGAAACAATAACCCTAAGTTGAGTAAGGCAAACAATGCAGTGACTAAGTCGATCAGGGTGGTACCGCTGAGTTGGCGGCGAATTTCACTGATGGATGTCACCCGCGATTGCAGATCACCCGTTGTGTATTGTCGAAAGAAGGAGACTGGTAAACTGAGTAGGCGATTCCAGACAGCCGCTTGCGTGGTGGCATCTGATAGAGTTTCGACGCGCAGGATTGCCAATCCCTGAGCCAGTCGAAACAAGGCAGTACTGAATGCGGCTATGAATAAACCCAAACCTACCTGCAATAGCAAACCGCGATTGCCATCGGGAATCGCGTTATCGATTAAGATGGCGGTTGCCTGGGGAGTCAGCATTCCCAACAGTGTGGCAGCCATTCCAGTCACCACAATTAACACCAAATCCCGTACAGATTTCTTCAGGGCAAATTGAACCAGGGCAGGTACTTTGATGGGTTTATCGGGTAACGAAGGGTAGAACATATAGGCAACCGGATTCAGGGTTGCCGCGACTTCAGCCGTGACCAAGGTACGTGAGCGATCGCACGGATCAAGCAATTCATAGCGCGTCGCAGAAACCGGTAACAACGCAACCAGTTGATTGTCCTGCTGGGTATACCCCCCCAGAGGCCCAGAGTCTTTCTGCCACCAGTCATCCCGTAGCAACACCCGTCGCATTCTCACCCTGGAGGTACGCATAATGGCTTCCAGGGGATCTCTCACCCGTTTCAGATCTTCGGACTTTGCTGGTGGACGAATAGTGACGCCTAGTGCTCTTCCAATAGCTCCCGCCGCGATTAGTTCCGGGGAATCTTCGGTCAGATAGACACCATTCTGAGATCCTAAGGTAGAAGCCAGTTCACCCAATGCCTCAGATGTAACCTGCCGATTGAGCTGTGCCTGTGCCTGCAAGCGCTGCAATTCAGCCTCAACTTGCTTCTGTTCCAGGCGTTCAACATATTGCAGTAGATGAACATGAAGCTGAGAGAGTCCGTTGAGTAACTGGTTAGCGGATTGGATCGCCGACGTAGAGTAAGTCGATAGCTGGACTGAACCCTTCGCCTGTAACCACATGCGATCGCTGACCAGAAAGTATCCGGTTGCGGCATCCAATTCCTCTTCTTCCCTGCCCATCCAGTGCAAGATGCCTTCCTGGATCTGAATCCAGGCGATCTCATCCGGTCGGGTAACTTGATCCGGATCAATGGAATACCGCACTCCAGGAACCATACTGACTGGAACGGATGGAGCGGGATCACTACCCAAAAGAGGATTGATATGCCCCAACCAGCGTTCAATCCAGTCACTGAGAGCGGGATCTGTACTGGCAATCTGTTTCTGAATCGCTGTTTTATCCAGCTTCAGCAGATTTGTTTCTTCAACGGGAACCGCCAGCAATTGACGATCTGAGTGTTCAAACTGAGGATTCGTACCGAACAACGCATCTCCAGCCGTTGCCGTAAATAAATAGCGACGAGTCCCTTCAATTTCACCTTGAACCACCGTTACCGCAAATAGGGCGATCGCCCCTGACTGAATGACCCAGACCGTTTGTGGATCATTGAGCAGAAAGGATTGGTTTCCTTGAAATTGGTAGGGCTGTCCTTGGGGGTTGTGGGTGTTGGTTAGTAGTTGCATGGTGGGAAAGAGTTTTGAGTTTTGAATTTTGAGTTTTGAATTTTGAATTTTGAGTTGCAAATTCAGAGTTTCTACTAAGCACTCAGCACTCTCAACTGGAATGCTTGCCGAACTTATGCCGTTGACTATTAGCTTTCAACTTTCAACTCTTAACTTTCAACTCTTAACTCCTTACAACGCTTCCCCTTCTGTCCGAATCAGGCGTGAGTAGGTGCCTTCCATTTGCCAGAGTTCTTGATGGGTGCCACGTTGAACGACTTTGCCTCGCTCTAGCACAATGATTTCATCGCAGTCCCGGATGGTGCTCAGGCGATGAGCCACAATCAGACAGGTGCATCCTCGCTGGCGCAAATTGCGATCGATGATCCGTTCGGTTTCCGCATCCAGGGCACTCGTCGCTTCGTCCATCACCAGAATCGATGGATTGTTGACCAATGCCCTGGCAATTTCTAACCGCTGCCGTTGCCCGCCGCTCAGGTTTACGGCACCTTCCATCAGTTCCGCATCGTAGCCACCCGGCAGGGACAAAATCACATCATGAATCGCGGCATCCTGGCAGGCTTTTACCAGTTCTTTAGTGGTTACCGTCGCATCCCAGAGGGTTAAATTATCTCGAACGGTGCCACCAAATAGCAAAATGTCCTGTTCGACCATTGCCACAGAATTGGTTAGAAGCTGGCGTGGTACCTGCGACCGGGGAATGCCATCAAAACAAATTTCACCAGACCAGGGTTCGTATAGTCCAATCACCAGTTTGGCGATCGTGGACTTACCAGAACCACTTCCCCCCACTAGTGCCACCCGCTGACCTGGTTTGATCGTGAGATTGAAATCTGCAATCAGGGGTGCATCCAGACGGCTGTAGCCGAAGGTGAGGTTGCGGAGTTCGATGTATCCCTGGAGACGGGCGGGGGCAGGGGGGAGGGGGAGCAGAGGAGCGGAGGAGGGGGAACGGTTCAATTGGAGGTCAGTGGGGTTATGTAGCACGTCGTCGAGGCGGGTCAGGCTTCCTTCTAGCTCTTGCAGGGTGCTGCCAAAATTCACCAGGTTATTGACTGGAGACAAGAAGCTCTGCATCAATCCCTGAAACGCCACCAGCATTCCGATGCTGAGGTGTCCGTCCATCACCCGCAATCCGCCAATTACCAGCAATAGCATGGCGGTGAGGGCAGAAATGAGGGTGGGCAGGACTGAAAAGGTTTGATTGGTAACCCCTAATTCCTGCTGGGAATTGATTGCCTTGGTGTAGTAGCCAGACCAGCGAGCAAAGAAGTCTGATTCCAGTCCAGAGGCTTTGATGGTTTCAATGCTTTGCAAAGCAGCGATCGATGTTCCGGCAACTTTACCCTGTTCCTGAGTTAATCGCTGATTGGTATCAATTCGTTTGCGCGAAATCCATCGCATTGTCAAAATGTTCACTGCTGCAAACGCAATGCCAATCAAAGTTAGCACTGAGTCATATTGAGCCATAACGATCGCATAGAACAGCACCATCACCGCATCAATTACAGTTCTTGCCAATTCCCCCGAAAGCACCTCTGCCACTTGATCATTGAGGGAGGTGCGATCGCTGATTTCTCCGGCAAACCGCTGGGCGTAGAAACCAACCGGAAGCCGCAGAATATGCCACAGAAATCGACTCGACATACCCACCGATAGTTTGACTTTCAGCCGTCGTAGATAGCGCAACTGAAATAGCGTTAACACCCCTTGCAGCACGGCTGCAATCACCATTCCAATTAGCAACGGACGGATCCACTGATGCCGACCCTGAACCAGAATTTCATCCACAAAGACCTGGCTGAACACAGGCACCACCAGCCCTACCAGCGTCAGCAAAAAACCAACCAGAATGCAGTAGGCAAGCGCTCCTACCGAGTTTTGTAACCGCTCCCAGAGCGCCAGAAAGATGCTGGGTTTGCGTCCTCCTTTTGCAAATTCAGCGGAGGGGCGCATCACCAACACCACTCCGGTGTATCCTTCATCAAACTCCTGGTAAGACACCGATCGCGGACCTGATGCCGGATCATTCAGAAACACTCGCTTTTTGCCAAACCCCTCAACCACCAGAAAATGATTGAAATTCCAGAACACAATAAAGGGCGGCTCCAGACCTTCCAGTTGCTCCAGTTTCTTCTTATAGCCCTTCGCCTCTAAGCCATATTTATTAGCCGCCTGCAAGACATTGGCGGCTTTGCTGCCGTCACGGGAGACCCCGCATTCCTGCCGCAGTTCTGGTAAAGGAACGATGCGATCGTAGTAACTCAGAATAATCCCCAGGGAAGCCGCGCCACATTCGACCGCTTCCATTTGCAATAGGGTAGGGGTCTTTGCCCGGTTGGAATACAATCCCAGCCATTGCTGAATTGACTGGAGAATGCTTCCCGGTGATGGAAGTACCGCGTTAGTAGATACCACTGGACGACCTCAAAATTGGTAGAACAAAGGTGATCGGGGCACGTTCCTCGACGGTGACACGCACCAGGGTGGTTGTGCCGGAGGATGGCTTGAGTTGGGGTCCTTTCGATGACGACCAGGCAAAGCCGCTGACCGTTGAGGCGCTTGGTTTCAGGTCTGCAAGCACCTGGATCACCCCTTCTTGCTTGTCTGCCACCAGTCCTTTCACAACCTCTGGATTACCCACAACGCTGGATGCCGCTTCGGTGGTGATCGGAAAAGCCGAGATCGTCTTTACGGTGCCGATAATGCCGCCAAATCGTTCCCGTTTTACGGTCTGCGGTGTGATTTGCAGAGGCATTCCCGGTCGAATTTTTTTGCCATCGGCAATGGTGAAATAAGTCATTCCCACCAGATGGCTGGACTCAATTTCCGTCTCAATGCTGCCCAGGCGGCTTCCAGACTCCATCACCTGACCGGGATTGATCGCAATTTCCAGAATCCGTCCACTGTGCTGGCTAACAATCTGGCTGCTATTACTCAGTTGCAGTTCTAATCTGGCAATTTCTCGCTGCACCTCCTGAATCTCCTTTTGCCGATTCGTTGAGGTTTCCAAATTCTGTTGAGCTAGATTTGCCTCTCGGCTATCTAGTTCTTTCAGTTGAGCTTGTAGTTCAGCCAGTTGGGTCACATTATCTCGATTCAGCTTTTCCTGCTCGGTTGCTTTCGCCTCCAGTTGTTTTAGCTGCGCTTGGGCATCGGCGATCGCATCCTGGTTTGACTGTACTTTCTCCTGTGATTCCAGCAGAACATCATGGGTAATCGCCCGTTCTTGAAAAAGTCGCTGGCGAATCTCCAGGCGTTCTTTATAAATGGGTACCATTGCCTCTGCCTGCCGCAACCGTTGTTGCAAACTTCGACGCTGCTCCTGAACGGACTGCCCACTGGTTGATGCCAACAGCGGCGACATTTCCCGCAGTTCTCGAATCCGTTGTTGCAAATACTGCCGCTGCTGCTGAATCGATAATTGTTCCTGTTGATTTCGCAACCCCTGTAACGAACCCACTGCGGCATCTTGAGATTGTAATTCGGTTAGTTTCTTTCGTTGCTGCTGTAATTGCTTCCGCAGTTCCGATTGATCGATAGTACCAATCACATCTCCTTTTTTGACAGTATCTCCCACATTGATTTCAAGTGATACCAATTGCCCAGCACTGGTTGATTGCAGTGGTACCACCTTACTGGGAAAAACTAATACTCCGCGACCTTCGACGGTGACAGGAATCCGTCCATAAATGCTCCAGATTAGTGCCGTCCCGACAATCACACCCAGAGAAGCTAACGGCAACCAACTTTTGGGATTTACAACCTGCATCAGTTGATCTAATCGCTCCGGGGACGATAACCGCTCTAAGGATTCTTTGCGAAACAGATCTTGCTTTTGAGTAACCATTTTTGTAGCCTCACAACTGAATAATTTAACCCGCTAAAACGATTGAGGTTCTTCTTAAACTTCCGCTCCGGGTAGTACTCAGAAACCCACTGCAAACCTGCTGAAAATCCTCGACGATAAAGATAGAAGGTACTCAAAAAGAAGTGTAGAACTGGATGATGGTAGCCATGTAAGCCACTGCGCCATCCCAGGCTGTAAAGTTTGTAATCTAATTGCTGTTGAAGTTTCATTTTCACCTACTACATCTTAAGTTGGGTTAACATAGGAACCTCGACACTTTATATATTTTTCCTATCAATAGGTGGGCATTAATAAATTCATGTGGTAGCAAGAACAAAATTTTTTCAGGTTAGTCAATTGGAAGAAAGTTGGGTTGAGCTTTTAGCTAAAATCATTTACTTATTTGGTGATACTCAACCCAACCTATAGAATTGACTAACTATCTCCCAAGCGTGACTGAGCCAAGATGCCTCAAAAGGTTAGGACCTCTATCTGAACGTCGCCAATCATCGGCTTTATCAACTCCACGCTTAAGAGCACCGATTCCTCTTGAAATCAAGCCACCAGCGTCCTTGATTTCAACTTTTACGGCACCACCACTGACCATATCTAGCTCATCAGCACTCAGTTCATCTGAGATCTGAGTTTCGGTTAGCAGCACTTGTTTATTTTCAAGGTTATCCATTGTTGCTTCTCCTTTTGTGGTTTGTTTACAGGCTTTTAAGAGTTTCAAGAGAACTATTTCTTGTCTCTCTTTATTCCTGATACTACTAATAGTAGCTGTCAAAAATCTTTAAGCCAATGAACTATTTTTAGATTCAACTATCAATAATTTAGTTGAAAGCCTGTTTGTTAAAATCCTCAAAATCGTTTATTCTGTTTCCAATACTTCAAGACCTCGGAGGCTTTGAAAACCTCCGAGGTCTGAATAGGTAATTGAACAGCCAATCGTGAAAACTATCAGTCGATACAGACTATGCCAAGACTAGAACCACCGATGCCAGGGTCGTTGAGGACGACAGGGCAGAGGTTTCCAGGGTATCCCGGGAAATGGTTTGTAGGGGCGACGGCAAAAACCAGCACTGATTTCCTCTAGTTCATCATCTTTGAGTTCTGATTCTTCAAGATCTTGTACGATCTCAGCTTGTTCTGCGGATGAAAGCAAGTTATTTTTAGCACTATCCATTATCATCCTCCTTGATAGGGAAAATCAAATCAGAAATCTCAACACTCAACACATTTTGAAAAAAACAGACTGGATTGGGTACAAGTGGAAACTTTATACATTTATGATTCCTCCTCTCCCAATCCAGCCTACAAAGCTAGCTACCTAATTCCTTCTAGCAAGGGGGGAGACGATTACCACGCTGAGGAAAAATACGCCGCAGGATATTAGGGCCACCATCTGTGTTTTTCCAGCGACGTAACTTATCTCTAACGGATTCTCCACAACCACCACTGACCGCATCAAGCTCTTCATCACTGAGTTCTTGATTGTCAGAAACAAGAGCTTCGGTTGACATCATGATCTTCTGTTCAGAATTCATCTTTTTCTCCTTGTTTAACTTTACAGGTCTTCTGAGATTTCAGGAAAAGAGTTATTTCTGTTTGACTCCTGATACTATTCATAGTAGCTATCAAAACTCTTTGAGCCAATGAACGATTTTTAGATTCAACTATCAATAGTTTTGACAAGTTTAAGTCTAGATTGAAAACCTCCGAGTTCTTGGAGAAATCGAAGGTTTAAACATTAGGTTACTTTTAGTGGAAGAGTTAGCATTTCCTCAATCCACCAAATCGACCAGGGCGTAATCGCGATGCTTGGATTGAGGCACCAGGACGATAAGTAATACAACTGCCATCCGAAGCATTTGCCCAGATAATCTTCACCCTCTGTGAGGATGTGCAATTGTTCTGGACGGTGATGTAGTGCCTGAATCCTACTATTGAACTTTTCGTATTCACGCAAGTAGGCACATTAGATGCTTGAGCAGGTTTGATGACTCCTCCAATTAATGGAAGAATGCTGGTAGCTACGCTAAGGACACTGAATTGGAACCAACAAGTGGCTTGCTTGACAAATTTTTTGGACATGGTTAACTCCTTGAATAGGCAGAATTGTTTGTGGATTAAACGTTTCAGGGAAAGATCTATGTATTTTTCTCTGCCCTGATACTGCCAATAGTAACCATTAGATCTCTTTCAACCAATGAACATTTTTTAGAAACAGCTATCATTAATTTTGCTGAAATTTGATTGGTTGGTATTGCTGAATCAATGTGTTTATTGAACGTCGAATGGAAGACCTCGGAGGTTTTGAAAACCTCCGAGGTCTAAATAGCAAACTATAGGCATTATTATGCGGGTTCAATCCCACCTAAACGCCTCAGCATCCAATCAAAGCGAGTACCCGCGATCGCCATCTGATCCAGAACATTAAAATTCAACTCATCACCCGATTTCATTGCTCCATTCAACGGTTCTTCCTGAATCTCACTCTGTCCAACATAGCCAAGCCTGCTATACAAGTCCTGCAAACGGTTATGCAGGAGACTGACCAGTACTTTGTAAAAACGGGCAGCAAAGCCAAAATCCTGGTGCAATTTAAGCATCAATTGCGATCGCGGAATCATCAATAACAACGAATCCTGTAAAGCAGTGACGGTAGTGGGCGGTAGGTGACCATTCAACAGCAGAGCTTCACCGACAATTTCGCCCTTGGTTAACTGCGTAATTTCTTGCCCAGGAAGGTTCCCCCCATCAATGATTGAAAAGGCACGCAGGAAGGGATTGCACACAGTTTCAGCCGTGGAAACTGATAAAGACCCATTTAGAAGAATGTACAGGGCATCAACAGGTCGATCTTGCTGAATCACCACTGTACCGGATGGAATTTTTTGTCGCTTGCCAACCGCTACCAGCCAGTCAATATCGCTATCATTCAACGCCCCCAGAATAAATAGCACATCTCGCAAGGGTTGCTCCTGGGTCATGGAATTACACCCCAACTGACTCATCAGAGTATGCAATCGACTGGATAGAAGGATTGCGATCGCCCGGTAAAAGCGAGCGGCAAATCCAGCATCCTGCTTAAGCTTATGCATTAACTGTTGCTGGGAAAGTGATAAAACCAGGGCAGGTTCTATTGCTTTGACTGTTGTTGTGGCGATTGTGGAGGCATTTGCCAGTAAGCTTTCTCCAACTATCTCACCGCTATCAAATTGCCAGATTTCCCAATCACTTTGTTCATTTTCTCGGCAGGTAGTTGGACGGTTTAAGTAACTGCCTTCAAAGCGAGTCGTGGTCATTGACAGAGTGCCATCCAGCACGATGGAAAAAGTATCAATCGGTTTCCCTGCCTGAACAAGGGTCGCTCCTGATTGCACTTCCAGGTGATGTCCTGTTTTAATCAGCCAATCAAGATCTCGGTTACTCAATTCTTGTAGCAACACCCTCGAAACTGACTGATTCACCTGCTGTTCTTGAGCTGCTTTGACTCGTGTTGCCAGTTTTGAAAGCACCTGTGCTAAATAGCCAATGTTGTCAGGCGTACCGGATACTTCCATCAGAGCCGCAGGTGCAAAATTGCCCTTTTCCAGTGCCCGCGCTGCTTTTGCTAATAGTCGAATCGGTTTGGTCACCAGTCGCGTTAGCAAAAATGGCGTTGCGATCGCGATCGCTCCAACAATTAACAAGTTCCGCAGACTTTGGTAAGGAACAGTGTAAGAAACGGTGAGCGCAACGGGCAGAATACTGGCTGAGAGCATGGCGATCGTCAGCTTTGCACTGAATGACCATGTAAATGGATCCGTGATTAGTCTTGAAGAATGGATCATTGGTGAGAATTCCTCCATGACTGAGGGGTTGTTCCATAGTGTTGACGAAATTGACGAAAGAAATGACCGGGGTTTTGATAACCTGTTGCTTCTGCAATCTGATTTACAGTCTGATCCGTTTCCTGTAACAAGCGGCAGGACTCTTTCAAGCGCCGTTCAATAATCCAGTGATTGACGGGTTTTCCTGTTTCACGTCGAACCAAATCGGTTAGATAAGCAGGGGAATATCCCACGGCATCAGCGACATCGCGCAATGTGATCGGCTGATGGTAGTGAAACTCAATGAATTGGAAAACATCATTGAGTTTTGTATTGGGTGGGAAAATACTCAGGCGGCTATTTAGCCATTGCTGAAAATGATTACAGTCAATTAGATTATGCTCAACACAAAAATCAATTAGCCACTTCTCCAGTGACTCATATTTAGAAAATGTTGCGGCCAATGTTTGCAAAGTTTGAGATGGATTGGGGCATAAAAGCTTCATTACAAATGCCTGAAGCTGATCGTTACCCTGTAAGTAGGTCAGGGCTTGCTCGATAGAGGCAGTCATGGGGGCAAATCTCCTCAAATGAGCGACAGATAACTGAGAATTAAGATGAAATACAATGACATTCGATTTGGAGGCGATCGCCAACTTCGTGTTGACGTTCACCTATCTTTCTCTCAACTGTTTGAGATGGGTTTGCTGCTAAAATCAGCGCGGCTTTACATAAGTTTATATTTCTGGCGCTTGCTATCCAGAGCGACCGTTGTTTCTTGAAAATCGCTCTGGCAGTGGAACCTGCAAAGTCGCATTGCCGTCCTTGTTAGAATAGTTGCAATCCCTTCATTCACCTTCTGGGTTACCGTCATCCTTATTTATTCTTTCCCTTCCAAATGCCACTCAACCTAGCAGGTTCACGCCAACATTCTTTCCATCGATCTGTAAACAAGTTTTCAAACGGATCAGCTTCATCCTTTAAATGCTTAATCAGTGGTCTGGCGATCGCCAGTTTAGGACTGGTTGGTTGTGGGCAACGGCAAAACCTGGAAGCGCAGGCTCAGGAACTGTTGCCGCTTCAAACTCAAATTCTGACTCCAGCAAGTCAGATTGCTCAAGACATAGAAACCCTGGTCAACCTGGGACCACGGGTAACAGGTACACCTGTGATGGAACAGGCAAGTGCTTACCTGGAGCAGGAGTTCCGCAAAGCTGGTTACACAACTGAGATTCAAACCTTTACTTACTCAAAATTTGAGGATCAGGGTTCCAGCCTCACTGCCTCAGGAAAACCCATTACGGGACGTGCCCTGCGGGGAACGATCGCGGGTAATCTGACTGCCCGACTGGTAGCAGTCCCCAATGTCGGGAATCCAGCCGACTTTGCCGGGGTAAATGTGCAGGGGGCGATCGCGATCGTGCAGCGGGGTGTGATTCCTTTTACAGAAAAAGCCAAAAATGCATCTGATGCCGGGGCGATCGGGGTGGTGATTGTTAATAGTGAGTCTGGTGACCTTTATGGCAGCTTGACCGGCGATTCCAGAATTCCCGTTTTGGGAGTCTCCAGGGAAGTTGGAAATCCCTTACTGGAACAAGCAAGACAGGAAACCCCAACTGTTCGCCTGAATGTCAATGCCCGCCGCCGAACGGTTACCGGGCGCAATGTAGTTGCCTCCATGAAAGGCATGACTCAGCCCCAACTGCTGGTGGGAGGGCACTACGACTCGGTTTCTGATTCTCCCGGTGCCAATGACAATGCATCGGGGACAGCCGCTGTGCTGGCAATTGCCCGTCGCCTGTCCAGGACTCCCCAAGCTGGTCAGGTTTGGTTTGTTGCCTTTGATGGAGAAGAAGACGGGCTTCAGGGTTCCAGGGCATTTGTCCAGAAGGCTGGTTCATCCTTTATTTCTGGCATGAAAGGGATGGTGAACCTGGATATGGTTGGGGTCAATGACCAGCTAAAAATTAGCGGTACCGCTTCTCTGACCGAGCTTGTACAGGTTCCCAATGCTGAACTTTCAACGATTGGCAGTAATCAGGGCAGTGACCACGCTTCCTTTGCTTCGGCAGGCGTGCCCGTCCTCTTCTTTCATCGGGGGGTAGAGCCGAATTACCACAAACCCAGCGATCGCCAAATTGATCCCAAACTGGTGAACGAAACCGTTGAAGCTGCCCTAGCTGCCACTAAAAAAATACTGAGCGCACAGTAAAGTTGGAGCGATTGCCAAATATCCTCACCCCTCACCCCTCACCCCTCACCCCTGCTATAAAATTGCCAATCTACTTAATAATGTGGTGGCACCCATTGCTGGCGGTATAGTGGAGCAACCATGCAATCAAAATCACGAGGTCAGCATGAGTGAGTTTCATGATTTCTTGAAGCGCCAGTACGCCCATGTGGCGATCGGTGAGTTTAAACCGGGCAAGTTTGCAGAAGCCCAGTATCTCTACGAGCAGGCAATTTCCACTTACACCCACGGGTTTAAGGGTGCCTATTTGCTGCGGGATCCCGGCAGTGATAAAGGCATTTCCGTTATTTTCTGGGAAAGCGTGGAAGACATGACAGACAACGAGAGCGCAACCTACCAGGCAATTCTAAAAAAAATGGCTCCCCTCTTTACCCACACGCCCGACGTATTTGTCTACGAAGTAGTGGCAGATATGAAGCCGCCGGTTGCTTAATTTCAAAAAAGTAAAAATATCCTGTGATCCCCGTAGGTCAAACTTGGTAAATCACAATAAAGTTTTGTAACAATAAGGAGATGTATCCTTACCCCAAGTGAGATAGATTATGGCAATCGAAAATGATCGCAAAAGACGGGTGATGGAACATCTTGCCCGCAGTACTGGAGACTTCGGCAAGCGTCCAACTTCAGTCAGGTCTACTGACCGTAAGCGGCAAATTATGGAGCATATCCGTCGCACTACTGGTTAGGGTTTCCTGACTGAAAAAGGGGGTACGCAGTTGTGCCCCCTTTTTTATTTTTTATAGCTAAAACTATTAGGTTTTGGACAATCTAGCAAACCCAAACTTTTGCCACACCGTCCTTTTCACCCTCAGACACCTGACCTGGCACCGGCTACGTATCGAGCCTGAGACGGTTCAGCGAGTCCAAAGATACATTTCGTCTGGTCTTTAGACCGTTAGTGCAGGTGCACAAGGGTTTGTGGCAGGACCCATCCAAAACTGTTGATTGATAGGAGAACCCGAACGGAGTCGCACGATCGCGATCCATAAAGGGGAGGAACCAACATAATGCTCTATCTCCTCTACCCTGTAGCGAACAGAACCCTGACCATGACTTAATATCAGGTGATCGCCAGATTGAACGGTACCACCATAACCCCGAATCAGGGCACGCCTACCGTTGTCTAAAGGTTCAAAACTATACTCTCGACCCTGCTCGTAGTGGCTAAAGTCATGAACAACTGTCACAGAAGGTTCCCGAAACAACCTGGACTTCCCTAGTAGTTTGGCTAGAGTCTTTAGCCGTTTCATTTGTTGGGCATCCAGGTTCATCAGATTCAACCGAGAGTTCATACGAGAGTTCATAAATGTCAGATTTCTAGAACCGTCGAATACGGTAATTACTTAAATACCCCTGTGTCATCTGTCATTAAAGTACGATTTTGGCTGTTCAAACTTAAGCCAAATAGACGGTATTTCAACTGTCCCACTGGCTAAACGGTTTTTTTGCCAGGTTAGAGTTGTAGTAGCGGGGATCGCTGGAGACTTCTGCACCGATCCAGTCAGGAAGCGCGATCGCCTGATTCCCATGACTCAGTTCTACCTCTGCCAGCACCAATCCCCGGTTTTCACCCTCAAACTCATCAACTTCCCAAACCAAACCCTCAAATCCAATCCGGTAGCGGATCTTCTCGATCAGGGGCGGTTCACATAATGTGTGGAGCATTTCCAGGGCATCTTCCACTGGAATTGTGTACTCGTATTCAGCCCGACTTAGCCCAACCGAGGGTCCTTTAATCGTCAGGTAGCCTTGATCACCAGCCACCCGTACCCGCACGGTGGTTTTACGAGAGGCAAGATACCCCTGACAGTAGCGAGTACCGATGGCTTGCGATCGCCACTGATCGCCCTTGACTAAAAACTTTCTCTCAATTTCAACTGGCATTTCATCAACATTCCATTTACATTCCAGCCACCTAAGACTGGCATCCAGCTACAGGGCATCGGGTATCGTGTAAAGAGCGATCTGGTTTCCTCACCCCTCACCCCTTCTTTATCCTGGCTGCTGCTGGAGATACAAAAACGCCTCGACTTCGGCGGCGGTAGGTTGGGCTGCGATCGCGCCGGGGCGTGTGGCAGTCAAGCCACCGATGGCGCTGGCGTAGAGTACTACATCACGGGCAACGACAGGATCCCGCAGACTTTGAATGCCTCGCCGACCCAGTTGATGCAAAAAGCCTGCCGCAAAGCCATCACCTGCACCCGTTGTATCTTCCACTTCAACTGAAAAAGCTGGAACCCGTCCCTCATTGCCATTAAGACAATAGGAACAGCCCTTTTCGCCGCCTGTAACCAGGACACCTTCCAGACTCCCAACCCGGTGAGTAATTACCCCGGCATCGGTTGTTCCATAAAGCCACTCGGCTTCTTCATCGGAAAGTTTGAGGAAATCTGCACGGTTCACCAGATTATGGATGATGGCGGGCGCGATCGCCGGATCTTTCCAGAACACAGGTCGCCAATTCACGTCTAACAACACCTTGAGATAGTACTGATCCGCTAGTTCCAACGCCTGCTCAATGGCGGCTCGACTATCGGGATATGCCATCTCTAAAGTGCCCAGAACCAAAAACTCGGCAGATTCAAATAGGGCGATCGGCAATTGACCTGCTTGCAAATGAGTGTCAGCAAATACGGACGTATCGTGTTCACCAAACCCAGCGAAGGTGCGATCCCCCGTTGCCGAACGCACGACATAAACGGCACGGGTGGGAGCCGTGGGATGCCGCTGAATACCTGTTCCATCTACCCCCACTTCCTGTAACAATTTCACCAAGGAGTTGCCTAAACTATCTTCCCCGATGCAACCAATAAATCCGGTCGTGGTTCCCAGTTTTGTTAATCCACAGGCAACATTGGCAGGGGCACCACCCGGATAGGGTGTCCAGGATTGAACTTGTTCCAGGGGAAGACCCGGTTGATCTGCCAAAAAGTCATATAAGATTTCGCCAAGACACAGTACGCGAGGTTTGGTCACAATAGCCTCTATCCAAAATCCAGATCCAGATGTCTACATTCCTTCACAGTCTTATAGCAGGTTATCAGAAACCTTCTGCAAGCAGTGTTGAGTCTCTAAAACTCTTTCATGAACTCCAGGATTGATCCGCAAATCCCCCCAGAAGATGAGCCTCGGTTGCTCCAAAGATCCCAGGAACTACCGTACAGAGTAATCCTTTCTATCGAGTTTAATCAAAGCATCATCTTTGAGGTCTATCCCATGCCCCCAGAACTAACAATTGATGATTTACTTCTCCTCGAAAAGCTTCGTCTAGAGCGCCTCCGTTCCTTCTTTGGTGACACCTTGAGGCTATGCTTTCTGCATTTAGACAAACGCAATACGCTGACCATTCACTGTTCAGAACCGTGGATTGTAGACCAGTTAATCAGCGAGATGGAACAACTCTGCCGGTATACCTGGATTGTGGTTGGGGCTGAGCGGATTGTTCTGCGCTTTGCGAAAGAAGCCGTTTACAAAACAGCCACGCGCAAACTGGTTAAGAAATCTCAGCGAGTCCATCATTAACTCAGGCGATTCACCAGAGAAGTTAACCTGACGGAATAGGGATGAAATGCCTGTGACATTGGCAGAGCCATCATCCTGTGGCTTGAACTTGGGACAAAATTTGAGGCGCGTTAAAAAAAATTCTGATTAAGACTGGCGATCGCAGGATCCGGTAAAGTCACCATCCTAAAGGTCATTGTCTAAAGGCAGCACCACCGTAAATGTGGTCCATCCATCTCGGCTTTCAACTTGTACCGTGCCGCTCAACTGGCTCACCAACCGTTGCACCAGAGCCAACCCCAGTCCTGTCCCACCTTGCCTCCAGGGATCAGCGTTGGGAACCCGGTAGAATTTTTCAAAGATGCGTGGCAACTCTGAAGTTGGAATCTCAGCTTGATTGCAAATCGCAAACAGGATTTGAGAACCGGCACGAGTCGTGGATGAGTTTTGTGGCTTAACCGTTAAGCTTAACTCGCCACCTGGAGGGGTATATTTGCAGGCATTATTCAGGAGTTCTGCCAGAATGCGATCTAAAGCAACCTTGTCGGTAATCAAAGTTGACAAGTTTTCAGGTAATTGGACGTGTAAATGCTGCTGACGTTCATTTGCACGGGAATAAAACGGTTGCAGCACATTCACTAAAAACTCTTGCAAATCAATGGTTTGCAACGAAACAGGATAGGAAGAGGCTTCTAACCGCTGCAAGTCGAGCAAATCGTTAATCAGTTCAATCTCTCGAACGCATTCAGACTGTAAGATGTCGAGGTAGCGATCGCGCTTATCCGTCGTAATCACATTCTTCAGCATGTGAATCGCCATTTTCATATTGGACATAGGGGTCCGCAGTTCATGGGAAACGGTGCTGAGAAAATCATCTTTGAGGTGGTTCAGTTCTTCTAGAGCAGCCACCTGTGCCTGAGTGGCTTGAAACAGACGTGCCTGTCGAATGGCGATCGCACACTGATTTGCCACCTGCTGCACCATCCGAATTTCCAGGCTACTGAAGACCGCTTCACTGGGTTTGAACAGCCGCAGGTTGCCCAGAACTTCCTGATCATCCACAATCGGGCAGGCAAACACAGCGCACGGTACCGAAATGGCTCCTGAATTTTTGACATCTGTGCCTTGCATCAGGCAGCAGTACTGTACGTGTTGGGCTTGCAGTAATAGTTCAAAGATTTCAGAAAACTCTGCCATCTCGATCACTGACCCAATGGCTGGAGTCAGAACATCGGAGCGAATATACTCATAGCGAATCGTAGCCATCTGCTGGTCGAGGTCATGCAGAGCCGCATCACAACCTCTCACGTCCAGCACCAGAGCCAATTCCTGAACCGCCGTTTGCAAAATCTGGTCCTCATCCAGGCTATCGCGCACTGAGTCCGTTATCCGCTTTAGCATGGCTTCAAATTGAAGTGCTTGCTGAAGTTGGGCGGTTCGTTCCTGTACCTGGTATTCCAAATGGGTATTGAGTTGCTGCACTTGACGGTACAGTTCCGATTGCTGAATCGCGATCGCCACCTGGGTTGCCAGTTGCTCCAGTAAACTAATTTCGAGCGGTTCCCAGCGGCGGGCACTGGAACACTGGTGAACACCCAGGATGCCCCAAAGTCGATTGCTATGCACGATGGGGACAACCAGTAATGCCTGGATTTGAGCGTGATCCAAGTAGGTTCGACAGGCAGAGGGGATTTGCACGGCATCATCAATCACCCAATTTTTGCCTTGCCGATAATCTTCCTGTCGTTCTTTGAACCAGTCCTCCGTCAGACTACTGCCCAACAGAGAGTTCCAGCCAACTTCAACGGACTCTGCGGTGACCAAACCATTCCCCTCCGAATCAATGCGGAAGATAACGACCCGGTTTGCCCTTAAACACTGCCTCACTTCAGAAACCGCTGTATTAAGGATGTCTTCTAGATTGAGGGAATTACGAATACGTTGGGCGATCGCCCCAATCAACCGTTCCCGCTCTGCCTGCTGGCGTAATGCTTCCTCTGCTTGCTTCCGTTCAGTAATCTCTTTTGTAAAACAGTGATACCCAATCAAGCGATCATGCCAGTCATAGGCAGTCACCATCACAATTTCCATATAAAAAGTGGAGCCATTCTTACGTACTCCCCGAACTTCGACCTCCGACTTGCCATCAGCCAACATTTGCTGGCGTGCTTCTTTAAGCAGTGCCCCATCATCTGGGTGGACCGTCTGATGCCACGACATGCCAATCATTTCTTCTTGCTGGTAGCCCAGGGAAATAGCGTATGCCCGGTTGAGCGCAATAAAGTGACCGTTGATGTCCAAGCGGGCAATCCCTTCAACCGCGTTGCCCAGGGCAGTACTCATTTCCAGCAGTTCCGCCTGTGCCTCACGGCGATCGCTGACATCCAGCAGAAAGATGGATAGCCCATCATTAGAGGGAAACACTCGGACCTCAAACCAGGTTTTGAGCAGAGGATAAAATTCTTCAAAGGTAACGGGAACCTGTTCCTCCTGGGCACGCCGATACTCCCGTTCAAAGGTTGAGCCAACGGCTTCTGGAAAGGCATCCCAAAAAATCTGCCCCAATAAGTCTTCCGGCGATCGCTGAAACACCTGAGCCGCCCGCTGGTTTAGATAATTAAACCGCCACTGATTATCCAGGGACATAAAAGCATCGGTAATACTTTCCAAAATGTTAACGATCTGGTGATTGGCGGCTCGCAGCGCCTCCTCAGCCCGCTTACGCTCCGTAAT
Organism: Kovacikia sp. CALU 1929; assembly: GCF_056784235.1. NCBI lineage: Bacteria > Bacillati > Cyanobacteriota > Cyanophyceae > Leptolyngbyales > Leptolyngbyaceae > Kovacikia > Kovacikia sp. CALU 1929. Next base: position 84,964 of record NZ_JBXBCF010000062.1, on the reverse strand, counting down.
GTCGTGGCAATTAATCACCACCCCTTTAATTGCAGTGTCTTCCAACAAGCTGGTTGCAACGGCTTCAAAGAAACACCAGTCCCCATCCTGATGCCTGACTCGATACTCAATCACTGGCTGACTGATCCCCGGTTGTCGAATCGCGGTTTGGAGGACATAAAGGATCAAATTCACATCTGCCGGATGCACAAACTCAATGGCTGAATGTCCAAGCACGCCCTCCTGGGCATAGCCTAGAACTTTTTCTGTGGAGGGGCTGCAATAGCGAAAGACACCTTTCTCATCCAGAATGGCAATGATATCTGTGGCGTTTTCAATCAAGGAGCGAAAGCGCTGTTCGCTTTCTTGCAGTGCTCTCTCTGCCCACTGACGGTCTGCAATTTCTCGACGTAACCGCTCGTTAGTGTGGAGTAAATTGGTGGTCCGATCCAAAATGAGTTCTTGGAGAGAAGTGCGAGGTCCGTCGATTTCGGGAATAAGGCTCCCATCCATTTGATTTTCAAATAGCGATCGCCACAGCTCAGGCAGATCTGAATGCCGATGCTCCGCCGCGGCAGTCAACAAAATTTGTTGCATCTGCTCAAAAGCAGCTTCGTTGCGACAGCAATCTCGCAAGCTTTTGAGATATTCAGGCCTCATAGCGTCGGTCTGGCATGGATGGGTAAAGTTCTTCCTATACTTTTTAACTTTTTACGAACGATTAGTCATGGGTAGCCTGAGCCTATTCTAAGGGTGGCTTGATCAACTGCCCTACGCCATATCACGCAACTGACGTTAACAAATCTCTAAAGTGCAAAGTCTGTCACTGTGACTATCCAATCGTAGTTAATTGCTTAACTGAACTTAAAGGTTTTGTACCGTGGGTTAGTTTCATCAATGGGAAACTCAACATCTTCAGCTTTAGCCGGTTATATGGTCACAACAAACCATCCCCTATCCAATCCTTATGAATGAATGCCTCTACCTAGACCGTGGATTGTAACCACTGGCGGAGTACCTGACCCAAAAGTTGCAGATTACTACTCTCTGGTAAGAGCATGGACTCGGTCGTAAAGAGGTAATAGATATCGCCCCGATCGGTCACTTCAAACTCAGCACAAAATTCCTTTGCCCAGCCGTCCAGATAATGACGGGCGATCGTCGGTTCTAGCCGGGTTGCTGCCACATAATCTCTCAAGCATAGGCGACCCTGGGTTGCCACTAGTAGCTGAAAAAATTGCTCTCGAATTGCCCGTTGCTCTGCCTTAAATCCGCTGTAAATTAACCACCCACCGAGCATGGCAGGAGCCAATCCAAAAAAGACCAGCAGCACTGACAGGATCGCTAAGGCTACCCCTGCTGCGTGACTCAATCCAATCCCTACCAGAAGCCCAACTGAGACAGTCCCTCCCCCAAACAAGAGAACCCCACCTAAAACCTTACCCACCTTACTCCAGAGCCGGTTCATCGCGCTAACCTCATTTGCCCTTCAGAAATCAATTGATCTTTCTTTAAACTAGCGTGTTACCCCATCCACCGCCGCCCATCAGAAGTAGGGATCTTCCCCCCTCCCCTCTGCCCCTCTGCCCCTTTTCTATTAAGAACTGCATCATTCTGTTGAGAATCACTTCAAACTGTTGGACTGTCTTTTCTTTAAGGGCAGTCTGAAAAACAGATGTGGTAATCGCCCCGTGAATTAGGACAGCCTGCGAACGTAGAACGTGTCAACGTTTGGTCAAGCAGCCTCAAAATGTTCTAACAATACGGGCGATCGCTATCAGAGATTGGCTTAAGTTTCCGATCCCGAATCTTTAATCCTTTTGATCTGCTTTCTGCTTAACTTAAATTTGGTTCATATCGCAATGCACACCCTCAACCACGAGCTAGAACAAAATGTACTGGAAGCCGATGGTCGTTATCTAAATGCTCAAGAACTGTATCCTTTGGACCAATACATTCAGAGCTATGCGACTCGGCACCATGCCTACCAGCAACTTCGGGATAATAGCGACAAACTGGTGATTCAGGCGCTGCGTAAAATGGCGCAAACCTATCCTGAATTGATCCAGCAACATGGACAGCGCTGCAAATATGACATGGCTGAAGTGCTGCGCTACGTTGCGCTGTCAATTCTGCGAGATGATGAAACCTTTTTCAAAGAGCAAATGACCGTCTGGCTAGATACTATTCTGCTAGCTTACAAACGCAATAGCCACTGCGTCATTGCCTACCGTGCCCTACAGGAGGCGATCACCGTCACCTTACCCGGTGCAGATGCCAGCCTCATTCGCCCTTTCCTTGAAGTTGTCATCCAGACTTTGCAATCTCACGCTTAATTGATAACGCGCCCCACCGTTTCCTCAGGTATAGCTTAACTCTTTGAGGACTCCTCTATGAACCCCTTCACCCCAATTACAGTGAGCCGCCAGTCAAGCCGAGAAGAGCGCCAGACTGCTCTCTACCAGATCTACCGCCAGGTTTTGGAACGGCAACCTTATCTTCATGAACGTAAGCAATTAGCAAAGGCGGAAACAGATTTTCTAACGGATAAGATCGGTGTTCGGCGCTTTTTAAAGGAACTGGGACACTCTAAAGTTTATCTTGACTCTTTCTATCACAATTTCTCAAACATGAAGTTTCTGGAGCTTTGCTTCAAACACTTTCTAGGACGTGCTCCCATAAACCAGAAGGAAATCGCTGTTTACTGCGATATCTTGCTACACCGAGGTGTAGCAGAAATGATTACCGCTCTGCTAGATACTGAAGAATATCGTAAAGTTTTTGGTTGTTTTACAGTCCCCTATCCACGTCATCAACCCCTCTATTCATCGCCCAAGGCTTACATTGAGTCTCAAACGTTAAATGGGGAACACTTTGGTCAACGGGGACGTTCAATTCCAACAATCTACTGGCATCAGTTGGGCTTAACCTGTGACGGTGGTACCTGTAAACATCCTGAAGCCGACGAAAATGTGGAATTAAGCTTATCTCAAGAAGAGCTATCGCAGTTATTGAGTCTACTTCAAACCGCCCAGTCCGAAAAAGCCGTTGCAGCCCTTTCTGTTCAGCAGAAAGACCTGTTACGCAAGGCAATTGGTTAACTGTTCCAACCCGACTTTAAAACCTGCACGAAAGCTTCCTACACTCCAACGAATATTGTAGTCATCAGGGAGTTTGGGTGCGGGTTTTAGATTTACTTTTGGGGTCATGGTGAACCCATGACCCTTCGCTGTATGACCAAAAACTCGGATAGGTGGAAGGCACACATTCGCCAACATCTTCACAAGACTTTACAAAAATAACCGGACAGGTTAATCTAGAGGGTCTGAGCGTTGCTGCTTTTCCTTTTATGAGGAATTTCATTAATAGTTCTGCGCTAGTTCGCAGAATCGCCTTTGTTACTTTTGATAATCTTTACTGATTTATCTATCAGGTATTTGTTGATCCCAGAGACAAATTTAGGGTGGATAGATTTTAGGGTGGATTCAATTGAAATTTTGTTCCAACTGATCCTGTTATTCAGCAATGCCAACCATCAGTCTCAGATATAGGAAGTGTAAGTACTTCTTATTGGTCTACTCGCTGATCCTTTCGTGATAGCAAGCATCGTCATAACTTTTGAGGCATGGGAACCCTCCAAAAAATAGCCCCCACAACTTCCATAAGCGCAATTCAAAATTTATAGACCTCCGTTACGATATCCCTTCGATTCGGGTTGATGGATGTTGAAAGGCAACTTCTGCATTCCTTGAATCCTTTAAAATCTCCAGTTGATTTAAGATTCTTTTCTGTGTTTGAATGCAACTAACCGCTAAAATCGAATAATCTATCCTTGTATCAGAGGACACCAAGGCTTGAGGTTAACTTAGGATTAAAGAAACCTCCGATCTTTCTTAATGTTTGATAAATCGATTCGCGGGTTATTGCTCAAGAACACGTTCCAGTATTCATCAATTTTTTGAGTCCGTAGATGTTGTTTTTGAGTTTTTCTATAAAATCATGGGTTCTAAAGTCATAGAAAAAGATCAATTTGCCATTACAACACCTCTGTACTATGTGAATGATTTGCCTCACGTCGGTAGTGCATACACGACGATAGCGGCAGATGCTTTGGCACGCTTTGAGCGATTACGGGGTAAACCTGTGCTTTTGGTTACAGGTGCCGATGAGCATGGACAAAAAATTCAACGGGCGGCTGAGCAGTCAGGGCGTTCGCCTAAAGAACACTGTGACCAGATTGTCTCTGGCTTTAAGGCACTGTGGCAGCAATTGGGGATCAAGTATGACCGCTTCATTCGTACAACTGATCCCCGTCATGAAGCGATCGTTAAAGAGTTTTTTCAGCGCGTTTGGGATCAGGGCGACATCTATCTAGGACGCCAAGAAGGCTGGTACTGCGTCTCCTGTGAAGAGTTCAAGGAAGAGCGTGACTTGCTGGATGGGCACTACTGCCCGGTTCATCGTAACCGTGAAGCAGAGTGGCGGGATGAGCAAAACTATTTCTTTCGTCTTTCCAAGTACCAGGATCAGTTAGAGGCGCTTTACACAGAGCGTCCTGACTTTATTCAACCGGAAATTCGCCGGAATGAAGTGCGAAGTTTTGTTCAGCAGGGGTTACAAGATTTTTCTATTTCCCGTGTGAATCTCAACTGGGGAATTCCCGTCCCGGTTGATCCCGGTCATACTCTCTATGTCTGGTTTGATGCGCTACTTGGCTATGTCACTGCCTTATTGGAACCTGATAGCGAACCAACCCTGGCAGTAGCCCTGGAAAAGTGGTGGCCCATTCAGTTGCATTTAATTGGAAAAGATATTTTGCGATTCCATGCGGTTTATTGGCCCGCAATGTTGATATCGGCAGGTTTACCGATTCCTTCTTGTGTATTTGGGCACGGCTTTTTGACCAAAGATGGTCACAAAATGGGGAAGACTCTGGGAAATGTGCTAGATCCCGTTGAGCTAGTCAAGCGTTATAGCGCTGATGCGGTTCGCTACTATTTCTTGAAGGAAATTGAGTTCGGGCGGGATGGTGATTTTAATGAAACCCGATTTGTCAACATTCTGAATGCTGATTTGGCTAATGATTTAGGTAATCTCCTAAATCGCACGTTAAAGATGGTTCACAAATACTTTGGTGCTCATGTTCCGACTCTCCCTCAAGACATTGCTGGGATTGACAATCCCCTGGCAGTGAATGGTCGAGATTTGGGCGATCGCGTTGCCCAGGCATACAGTTCACTTAAGTTCAGTGAAGCCTGCGAAGCTGTATTGACTCTGGTCAGGGCTGGAAATAAGTATATTGATGAGCAGGCTCCCTGGTCTTTATATAAGCAGGGACACCATTCAGCCGTTGAAGAAATTCTTTATACTGTTCTCGAATCGGTGCGATTGGCTGCCTATTTGCTCTCTCCCATTACTCCGGCTCTCAGCACCAGGATTTATCAGCAGTTGGGGTTTTTTGTGAACTTTAGTGAGGAGAGCTTAATAGATGTTTCCGTTCCGTTTTCAATTCATTCCCGGTGGGGAACACTGCCACCAGGACAATCTCTGGAGGATCCTACCCCTGTTTTTCAACGTCTAGAGCTTTTAGAAACGGTCCCTATATAGCGACAAAATTTTCACAATAGCCTGATACACCCATAAAACCGCTGCTTTACTTATTAAGAACCTGAGGTATAACACATGTTAAATAGCAACATAGAAACTGAATCTGTATTTACACAAGAGCAAGTCCTGGAGAATCGCGGGCGGGTTGCCATTTTTATAGATGGCTCCAATTTGTTTTACGCCGCGCTTCAGTTGGGAATCGAAATTGATTACACCAAACTGCTTTGCCGCCTGACATCTGGCTCTCGCTTACTCCGATCGTTCTTTTATACCGGGGTAGATCGCACGAATGAAAAACAGCAGGGCTTTTTGCTGTGGATGCGGCGCAACGGCTATCGAGTCATTTCAAAAGATCTGGTTCAACTTCCGGATGGTTCTAAAAAGGCAAATCTGGATGTGGAAATTGCAGTTGATATGATGTCGCTAGTAGGCTCTTACGATACGGCAGTCCTGGTCAGTGGTGATGGGGATCTTGCCTATGCGGTCAATGCCGTGAGCTATCGGGGTGTGCGCGTGGAAGTTGTCAGCCTGAGATCGATGACCAGTGACAGCCTGATCAATGTCGCCGATCGCTACATCGACCTGGATAACATTAAAGAAGACATTCAGAAAATGCCCCGTAGCTATACCTATCGCCCCCTTTCCGGGATTGGTTTGATGGATGACCCTGACGAAGGTTAAGTCTGCTTTCTCCATATCCAGGCAACAAACTTATACAAAGGCTCAAACAGGCTCCAGCTAATTAACGCTAGACTATGGACGGGGAGAACGATCCCCATCGGGTTGGTGATCAACCGTTGATCGATAGTCTCTTGTCTGGAAGTACGAAGTTTCATGCTGGTTATGTTCAATGCGGATAGGAGCCGTTGGGTTGGTTCTACTACCCTTAAATTGGGGTTAGTGGGGCTTTTGCTATTCACCTCCGGCTGTGGAGGGGAACGTAACCGCACGGCTGAAAAAATTGCTCAGGATCGTCAGCAGGTTGAGGAATTTGATAATAGCCTCACCTTTAATGACTTGTCTTTAGAGGGCTTTAACAAGCAGGGGCAACTCTGGTGGAAGGTGAAGGCACAACAGGCAAGGTATAGCAAGGATAAAAAGGTTGCTTTGATCGTGAAGCCCACCGGGGAGCTGTATCAAGATGGAAAAGCCGTCGTCGAGGTCAGCGCCCAAAGTGGTGAAGTCCGGGAAGATGGGGAATCCATTTTACTGCGGGGAAAGATTATAGCAAAAGATAAGCGGAATGGCATGATTCTGACTGGAGGCGAGCTGGAGTGGCAACCGAAAGGTGATCTCCTACTTGTACGAGATAACGTGACTGGGGATTATCAAAAGACTAAGGTTTCGGCAAAAGGTGGACGGTTTTTAACCCGTGCTAAGAAGCTGGAACTGGAAGGAAATGTGGTAGCCATTTCTGAAGACCCAGCCGCCAGATTCCAGTCTGAACGAATTGTTTGGCTGGTTCAGGAGAAGAAGATGATGAGCGATCGCCCACTTCAGATCGTCGGGAACATTCCTGGTCAAACCGCACAAAACCAGGCAACGTCTGGACAGGGCGAGATCGATCTGAATCGCAAAACTGCAATCTTGAATCAGGGAACCCAGATTAACCTGACCGATCCACCCATGCAAATTTCTGGCAACTCGCTCGTCTGGAACATGAATGCTAAAACGGTGGTTTCCAACGAACCTGTGACGATTTTCAGCCCACAGCAAAGCGTTACTTTGAATGCCAATCAGGGACGGTTAGACGTTGCTACCAAGACCGCCTATCTAACTGGAAACGTGCGGGGGATTGGACAAAAGAATCAGTCCCAGCTTGGTGCCAACAGCCTCACCTATAACCTGGGCACTCAAAACTTTCTAGCAGAAGGTGGGGTTACTTACCGTCAGGCAGATCCCCCCCTGAGTCTGGCAGGTCCTAGAGCAACAGGTACCATGCAGGATGGCATTGTTGTCAGTGGTGGTAGAGTCGTGACAGAATTTATCCCTGATGGAGTTCTGCCTTAGAAGGCGGCACCTGTGACGCCTGATGTTCTAACAAGCTTCTAAGTATGGCTGCAACTGAAGTTGTAGTCGTTGACGGGCACGGGCAATCCGAGATTTGACTGTACCTAGAGAAGCACCAGTGATTTCAGCAATTTCCTCGTAGCTCATGCCTTCAATTTCACGCAGGACAATTGTTGTGCGGAAGCTTTCGGGTAGTTCGGCGATCGCCCCCTGCAACTGACTGTAAAACTCCTGCCGGTCTAGGTGCTCCGCTGGTTCTGGATCGGTTGCGGCAATTTCCCACTCGATTTCACTGTCACCAATACAGAGGGGGGCATCCATTGAAATAATCGGGGCTGATCGCTTCCGCTTCCGCAATTCATCGTAAAAAAGATTAGTCGTAATTCGGCTCAACCATCCCTGAAACTTGGCAGGTTCGCTCAAGCGGTGAATGTTGCGGTAAACTCGCAGCCACACCTCCTGTGCCATATCAGATCGGTCTTGCCAGTCAGATGCCAGATGATACAGCACTTTTTCTACATGGGACTGGTAACGCCGAAGCAGTTCGGCAAAAGCAACCTTATCGGGTGAAGGTTCAAGCTGGCAACGACGAATTAGATCCTCATTAGATAGCGCTTTCGTTGACACTGACAGGCGGGAAACCGCCGATCTGACGGTTGACCAGGATGTAGACAGGGATGAACTCATGGGTAACGCTCACTCTAAACACTCCATCTGAGTTAAGTCATTCGAAAGACTTGCTGGTTAGACACCGGGATCGGGATCAAACGTTCAAATTGCAGAAATTTTTTCTGATGGTTATCTTTACCTATTTGGGTGATCCTTTCTCAGAGTAGAAGTTGGCTTACAGATTGTTGATTTATCCGGGTGCCACTTCTAAAACTGGATATTGATTGATAGTCCTTTATTTCGTCATCACAGCTTATATTTGAAGCACCGGAACTTTAATTCAAGATTTCTGAAATAGACTCAGGCTAGAATGTCCAGGATTCAAAGGTATATGAATGAGTTAGTCAGATGGGTTGCTGGGAGTTCTCCACCCGTGCAGAGCTAGCCCCAAGTCGCTATAAATGATCTTGGGTATCATCCCTCTTTAAGATCTGCCGCACAATCTCGTATAAGAGTTCTAGAATGCAAAAACTTTCTCTGTCCTAGCCTTAGGTACTCAGCCAGCAATGTTTAACGCCACCGAACTTTTGATTGAAGACTTTGTTAAAAAGCTCAAGGAGGGGTATCGTCGTACCTATGGAGGCTGGAAGTCTGATTATGAGGACATCATTGCCTGGGTGGGTGGGATGGCAATGGAAAACATTGCTAACAGCGATGCTCTCTATCACAACGTTGAACACTCTATTCTGGTAACCCTTGTCGGACAAGAAATTTTACGAGGTAAGCATATCCGGGAGGGCGGGGTTTCCTGCGAAGACTGGCTGCACATTATTATTTCCCTGGTCTGCCATGATATTGGCTATGTCAAAGGGGTATGCCGCCAGGATCGGGATGGGTTATATGCGACTGGCAGAGATGGAGCAATGGTTTCACTGCCCCCTGGCTCCACCGATGCTGGACTGACCCCTTACCATGTTGATCGGGCGAAGCTGTTTATTGATGAGCGGTTTGGCGGACATAAGCTGATTGATGCCGAAGTCATCAAACGCAATATAGAACTCACCCGCTTTCCTGTCCCTGCCGCTGAAGATCACCAGGACACGGTCAACTATCCTGCCCTTATTCGTGCCTCTGATTTGATTGGACAACTCAGTGACCCCCGCTATCTCAAAAAGATCAGCGCCCTCTTTTACGAGTTTGAAGAAACGGGTGTAAATAAGGCGCTGGGTTACCGCCATCCTGGCGACTTACGCAAAAATTACCCCAAGTTCTACTGGCACGGGGTTTTCCCATATATAAAGGATGCACTCTACTATTTATCTCTGACTCAACAGGGCAAGCAAATCATTGCCAATCTTTACTCCAATGTGTTTGTGGTCGAGCACGAAAAGCCCCAGGAGTAAGGGTTTACAGCGATTTTTAGATGAGTAGTAAACCACAACGGCATGTGGATGAGTGGATGAGTAGGTGGGTGTGCATCTGGCTTATGCAAGGGGAAATGGCTGTAAGCCTGAAACTGGAGAAATAAACTGGCGAATTAAAAAATCAACCCTTTAACGCCAGGATGGTAACCACATCCGCAGTTCAAACCCACCTGGAGAGAGAGGCAATCCCAGATAGATTGGTATCCAGAAGAGGAATGCCAGTGTGATCAAAAGAATGGTTCCGATACCCATCATCCGCAAATGAAATTGGCGGCTGCTAATCCAGCGATCGACCAACCATGCGATCGCCATGATGGCAAAAATGGCAGCACCCATATAGTGATATAGAAAGATACAGCGCGTCACCGGCACCCAGGGCATTAAATGGGCAGAATAGTTGACCACCAGAAACACACCCAACCAGAGTTCAGTGGGGTTCAGTGCTAGCACAGCCTGTGGTGGCTGAAATATCAATGGCGGGGATGCTTTCCTGGCTTTGAGCCAGCTTATGGCATAGACCATCAGGGCGATCGCAACCACTGCGATTGCTACAGTCGATAGCCACCATAAAAAGGGATTCCCAATCGCGTGAACGTCGTAGATCAGCCTACCCGGTGTTGCTGTCAGGGCTGATTTGCCCGTTGGCAAAGGATCCCCTGGGTTCGTCACCTGATAAAAGTAAGCAACCGGACGAATCATCCAGAGCCAGGTGAACCAGTCAGAACAGTAAGGATGCACATTCGGACCATCGCCGACGCGCTGGTGGTAACTCAAAATTTGTTTTTGCAAGCCCCAGAAGGTGTCTTTGGGGTTGACCTGCAAGTGGGGAATCCAGGCGAGACGGTAAAACACCGCAGGCACCACTGCCAGATGGAGAATGACTTGCCACAGCTTAAGTCTGGTCAGCCGTTCTAGGGGGCTTTTCTCCTTCTCCACTCCTTGCAGTTCTACCGTAGGGGCAGAATTGCTCAGCCCAGTAGTCCCCAAACCTTGAATCCACTGAATCACCCAGGCACTCACCCACATGCCATAGGCACCTAGCAAAAACCAAAGCCCATTCCACTTAATCGCTATTGAAGCACCAAAGAAAATACCTGAGAGAACCAGCCATAACTCCCGTTGAAGCGATCGCTGGCTATTGAGTGCCAGCAATAGACACCAAAGCCCCAGCAATCCAAAAATAATCAAATAAACATTGTTGAGAGCATAACGGGACTCCACCAGTAACAGTCCATCTAGAGCTAAAAATAGCCCAGCGATGAAAGCATAGCTATAACGGCGCGTCAGTTGGTAGGCAATTCCTGTAACCACCAGAGGAATCAATGAGCCGGTCAGCGCATTCAGCCAGCGATAGCTCCACGGGGAGTACACACCCCCAGATAATCCATTAACTGCATCATGTCCAAACGGCAGTTGCTCCCCTACCCAGATGCCAAAGGCAATCAGGTATTTGCTCAATGGTGGATGCCCATCAAAAAAGGGAGTTTGAGCCAGGTAATTGTGAGCAAATTTGACGTAGTAAACCTCGTCAAAAACCAGGGTATTAAACCGTTCCAATCCCCAAAAACGGAGACCCAGCGATACCAGCCATACCACTAGAATGCCAACCTTAAACCAGTTAGAAGACTGCTTTGGGGGCTTCTCAAAAGAGGGCATAGATTACGTTAAGCGTTCACATGCCTTTTCACTTTCGCATACTGGAGAGTCCGTGTCAGCGTGCGATCGACCGAGCATATAATTTCCTTCTGGGGAAGGAACAGGGAACTGGGTACCGGGAATTGAGAGTTTTGAGTTGAGAGTTTTAAGTTGAATCTATGACAGATGGCAGGTAGTAGGGGGTGGGGATCAAATGCCAGCAATCATCGCTTCTTCTATCCTCTCAATGACTTCCCCTATCCCTTCCTGGAACCCTATTCCCTTTCTCAGTGGTTCAGATTCGGGCAGAGCTTCCATAACCAGCAGGCATCGGAGTTCTTCTCATCATTGATGAGCCTTGGTGTCTGCCCTGAGCCTGGAAACGAGACTGGGGGCATGGCTGCATTCTTCCAGGTTGACCCAATGCAGGATCCCCTTCTCCGCTGGGAAGACCCATTTCCCCTGTAGGAGCAAAGTTTTCAGGAACCGCCGACGTTTCTGGCATCTGTGATGCTACATTCTGGCTCAATCCTCCGGCTTCCGCAGGACTCCAGGTGACCCTACCACCTGTGGCAGAATCCGTAGGACGCGCCAGGGAAACCAGACCCGCTTCTTTAAACAGGTTGAAGCTTCTTACTGCTTCATCAACGCTGATACCATCCATATTCCAGGTGGCGTTGTTGGTCTTAGCGGAAATGCACCATTTACCCTGGAGATTGTTTTGGCGGGCAACAGCTTCAATTTTCTCCTTCCGTCCGGTGGTTTCACCTGGGCGATCGCCTTCAATTAAGATACCCGTCGTTTTCTGGGCTGGGGTGGGGCAGGGTGGCAGGTCGGTGTTGTTAACAGCCGCCACAGAAGCAGACCCTTCGGAGCGGTTAGCCAGAGAAGCGGAAGCTGGAACCAGAGAAAAGTCACGGCGATTTTCTGGAGCCTGATTTAAGGCTTGATCTGGAGTTTGATTTGGAGCTAGAGCTTGATCGGTATAGGACGGAGAAGCTTGGACATTACCTTGCGCTTGAGATGACAGGGGCTTCATTTGGTGGAACAGAACACTAGAGCCAATCAGCACTACGGAGGCTGCTAGCACTTTAACCCAGGGGTTTGACTTGCTCATAGAACAAATGTACTAGTAAAGAGCCTCCTTAGTCTAACTCCCACCTCAAAAAAAAGGAAGCGATCGCTCAAAAATAGACATTCCTCAATTCTTCCGGGTTTGGGTTAAATCTTCATCGATAGGAATTGGACACAGAAATCTACAAAATGCCCAAGTCAGCAGTCAAAACGGATTTAGTTCTAGCTGCTGAGATCTGACATCCGAAGCGCCAGGTCTCCTCTTCAAAAGAATTCTTGGTAGACAAGCAGTTGAAACCTCACCCAAGTTGAGAACTGGAGATTTTTTCCCAGAAAAACTATGGGTTTCTAAGTTGGTGAGGTTTAAGCAATTTTTAAAGCAGCAAATTTCGCTTTTTACGTTGGCACTAGTTCGCCGGGGCGCAGTTTTACCCATTTGCCCTGCTCTTGCTTAAAGCTGAGGCAACCCACCACATCCCACTCCATCTCGATGATATCGTCCTGGTGGCGGATGTTGACGTTTATCGTAGGTTCCGTCGCCTCAAAATCTGGAGTTTCGGTCAGGTGAGGCTGCTGGTGTTGATGCTCAACCGCATGGTAAGTCGTGCAGCGATCGACGTAGTGGCAGTTAACACAGATACACATAGCCTATCCCTCAACAGATGGGACATCCAAGTACGGATGCGGATGCTTTTCTGCTACTCTAGCTCAGATGGGCAAATTATTTCAGCCATTGTCGGGTAGATTTTCATTGCAATGAGCAAGGAAAGGGCTGGCAAGGTTAGGCTGGAATTAGGGAAAGGGAAGTTGAGGCAATCAGCAATGGGCAATGGTTCTGTCCCAATCTGGGTTGCTGGTCGTCCGTGCCTGTTAATTCTTTTTGTGATCGCTGGAAAGGATTGGATTGAATCATACTGATTGTCTGCCAAGTGTTTCTGAAGTGTCTTCTGCACTGTCCCCCAAGACATGGCCCTTTAGCCTAGACTGGTTGCCACGCTCTGCCTGCCTGGTGGGAGGAACGGTACGGGATGCTTTGTTGGGACGGCAGGGCGAATATCTGGATCTGGATTTTGTATTGCCGCAAGGGGCGGTGGAAATTGCCCAGGCGATCGCTCGTCATTACCAGGCAGGTTACGTGTTACTGGATGCAGAGCGCCAGATAGCCCGTGTCGTGTTTGAACAGGGCACCGCAGATTTTGCCCAACAGATCGGATCGACCCTGAATGCCGACTTGAAGCGGCGTGACTTCACGGTGAATGCGATCGCCTACAACCCCCACACAGATCAACTCATTGATCCGCTCCAGGGTTATGCTGACTTACAAAAACGTCTGCTGAGAATGATTTCTGCCGAAAACCTGGAGGAGGATCCCTTGCGCCTGCTACGGGCATTTCGGCAGGCAGCGCAGCTTGGATTTGCAGTAGAAGACTACACACGGGATGCGATTCGCCAACTTGCCCCACGACTTCAACACATTGCTGCCGAGCGGGTTCAGTCAGAGATCAATTACTTGCTGGGCACCGCTAAAGGCACATTTTGGCTCAGCACTGCATGGCAGGATGGCTTGCTGAAGGACTGGTTTCCAGATACTAGTTTGCGCAGCATGGAGTGGATTGCGGGCATCGATCAGGCATTTGTAAGGTTGCAGGAAACCCTACCAGAGTTCTCTATGGAACTTTGCCACCGCATTCGTAACACGCCTAGAAACCATCGGGCTGGTTCTGGGGAAACTGCCTCAAAACCGAGAGGCACTGCCCAGGAACTGGCTGACCTAAAAACGCCGGGATCATCTCGTACCTGGCTTTCCACGGCTAAACTTACTAGCCTACTGCCCCTTGATCCAGTGGATGCAGAAGTCCAATTGCGGCGGCTGAAATACAGCCGCACTGAAATTCAGGCAGTCAGCACTATCCTTAAATATCTGCCACAGTTATATTCTGCGGCAGGCATGGACATTCAATTCCTTGGGCAGGTCCCAACCTCTTCTGGTTCACTTTCGTTGTCTTTACGGGAACAGTACAAGTTTTTCCAGGGAGTGGGAGTGACTTTCCCAGCCGTAGCTGTGCTGGCGATCGCCCATGGGATTACCCAGGAGGCGATCGCTCCTTTAATTCATCGGTTCCTCACACCGGATGATCTGGTTGCCCATCCAACTCCCCTTCTAAGTGGGCAACACCTGATGTCAGCTCTAAGCCTGGCGGCTGGGCCCCAGATTGGTCAACTACTGGCAGCGATTCAACTGGCTCGTGCAGAGGGAAAGATCTCTACGGTTGAAGAAGCTTTAGCTCTGGCAACAGAGTTGGTCAAAAAAGACAAAAGCATCTACAGAGAATGAATACGCCAATTTTCACCCAAATTGATGTCCAGAGAAATTTACGAACTGTGTTAAAGTGATCTTCTTGGTCAGTATTCTTAGAATGTTTTGTAGTCAGCTTGACAGCAGGCTGGCTTTTAGGGTGAAAATTTCCCTGCTTCTCTCACTGATGGTCACAGACAAGGGGTAGACATGGCTAAACGCCGCAATCAGAAAAAAGAAAAAGCTCTCCGTAATCAGGCATATGCCCGCAAATTCCGCAAAAAGTCTAATACCGGCCGTTTTGGTAGAAGACGGTACGATGGTGGTAACCGTATGGAAGATGCTGAGGGCGATCAGGAAAATGCAAGCCGGAGCAGCGAAGGCGCGGCTGATTAATCCGAGTTAAACGGTTATTCAATCTGGTTTACTCCCTGAAGTCTGGTTAAGGTTTCAGGGAGTTTTGCTGATCACCGGGTTGCCCATAGAGGTTGCCTATTACTGGGCAAATTCCTGAGCTGATAGTTGATTGTCTCAGCAACTTCCAATCCTGACAGGAAGGCGTTCTCAGCTCGTATCCCACTGCACCAATCTCCGGCACAAGCTAGTGGGATAGGCGCATTAGACAGCCAATAGGTTTCTGTTTCTGCCGAAGAGTCTGGAGCAAATGCATAACGCCAGCGATGTATTTGCAACCAATCTGGAGTTTCCAGCCAGGGGGAGAAGCGGTTTGCCGCTTGCTTGAGCAGTTTGCAGGCAGCAGGCTGAAGGTCTGTCACTTCCAGATACTTTTCTGCAAACGCTGTCGTACTTTGTAACACAAATACGGGTTGAGGGGACGAAGCTCGCTTGCTGCTATCTAAACCCATCCAGGAAAGATCTGAGTGGTCAGCAATCTTGATGGCACGAACTTCTGGGTACCGATTTAGCCAATCCTGCTGGCAATTGGGTGGGTAACCAGCGATCGCACTCAAACAAGGTAAAAACTGTACGGATTTCAGACGACGGATGAAATCTGGGGCAAGCACACTTTCAGGTAATGATTGCAATAACGTGATTGCCTGAGGCGCGGGCACAGTGCAAACAACCGCCTCCGCCCACAGCTCAGTCCTTGTGGTTGAATCTGGGGTGGTTTCCTCTGATGTCACCTGCCAGCAACGGTTCTCAGTTAATTCCAGACCAATGGTGCGCTGGTTGAGCCGAATGTCTAAACCCGTTGCCAGAAACTTAGCGATCGCGGTCATCCCCTGCTGGGAGGCGTAGCGGGGAGTTCGGTCTGCGGCTGGGGGACGATGAAGTTTTCCATCGGAGCGCCATTCATACACTTCTTCCAGCCAGGGTTGCAAAACGTTTAGCTCGCTCAGATGGTTAACAAGTTGTTGGAATAAATGGTTTTTGGGCGACAGGTAACACGTCCCATGATCGGCAAAGGTGCCGTGCAGTCTGCGGGTTGCGAGTCTGCCTCCAACTCCCCGAGATTTTTCCACGACCACAACCTGATAACCCATCTGTTGCAGTCGCTGAGCGCAGGTTAGCCCAGCTAGTCCTGCCCCAATTACCGCAACCTCGAAAGCACTATCTGCCATGAAAAGAAGATTTTTATCGACTGGTATAAACGATTTATAACATTGGCTCTCCAGGGTTTTCCTGGCAATTCTCGTTCAAGTGAGTAAATCCCTTTCAAGTATGGGGGTGGGGTGTACCTTATATTGAGTCAAAACGGCTCCATCCTCCAGAGAGTTGCATACTGGTTAGAGAGAGGAGCGGGCTGGTACTTGATCTTTAACAGTGACTTCCGTAATGACTGATACTATTGCAGGGATTTTGGAGCAGGCTCTCGCAGGGCATGATTTGACCGTGGCAGAAGGCATTATTCTACTGGGGCAAACAGAGCCAGAAAGTATTAAGCAAATCCGTCAAATTGCTGATCAGTTGCGGCAGCAGCAAGCAGGCGATATCGTCACTTACGTGATTAACCGCAACATCAATTTCACCAATATCTGTGAGCAGCACTGTAGCTTCTGTGCGTTCCGACGCGATGAGGGAGAAGCGGGAGCCTACTGGCTTGACCTGAGCCAAGTTCTTGAGAAAGCCGCTAATGCTGTCCAACGGGGTGCCACTGAAATCTGTATGCAGGGTGGGCTTAACCTCAAAGCGAAACTGAATGGGCGATCGCTCGACTATTATCAGCGAGTCATCTCTACGATCAAAGATGCCTATCCTCAACTCCATTTACACGCCTTTTCCCCTCAGGAAGTGCAATTCATTGCCAGAGAGGATGGACTGAACTACGTCGAAGTCATCGCTGCCTTACGCGATGTCGGAGTCGATTCCCTGCCTGGCACTGCTGCCGAGGTGCTGGATGATGAGGTACGCCGGATCCTGTGTCCTGAAAAGATCGACTCGGACACCTGGTTAGAAATTGTGGCGACGGCTCATCAGCAGGGACTACCCACCACCAGCACCATGCTCTCTGGGCATATTGAGACCCCAGATCAACAGATTCGGCATCTGGCGAAGTTGCGATCGCTGCAACAGTCATCTCTAGAGAAAGGCTACCCCGGTATCACCGAGTTCATTCTACTGCCGTTTGTTGGACAAGAGGCACCCAAACCCTTACGTCGTCGAGTAGGACGCGACCAACCTATTCTGGTAGATGCCCTCTTGCTCACCGCAGTTGCCCGCATCTTTTTAGGCAACTGGATTACCAACCATCAACCCAGTTGGGTCAAGCTCGGACTGTCAGGCGCGACGGAAGCGTTGACCTGGGGTTGTAACGATATTGGTGGCACTCTGATGGAAGAACACATCACTTCAATGGCAGGGGCACAGGGAGGCACCTGTATGGAAGTGGAAGATTTGCAACGGGCGATCGCCTCCTTAGGGCGTCCCTATCAACAACGGGATACGCTTTATCACCTTGCCACTGCTGTGAGTATTGCATGAGTTATGACAATGCTTGTAAATTCCTGGCTGAACAGTATCCAGTTGCTTTTGTTCGCTGGCTGTTAGGTACTGATATTGATGACATTCAACTCCTAAAAACTGAATTGAGCCAGGAACCCATTCGAGCCGATTCGGTGACATTTTTGAAAGCCAATCATCAGATTCTTCACCTGGAATTTCAAACGTTGCCCGAATCGAATCCACCCATTTCCTTTCGGATGCTGGATTACTCAGTCCACCTGAAGCGACAGTACAACTGTGATGTTGAGCAGGTCGTTCTTTTCTTGAAGGAAAGTGGTTCAGCTAACACCAAAATTCAGGAGTATAAAGACCGTACCACTCACCATTGCTACCGAGTTATTTGCTTATGGGAACAGGAGCCTGACCTTTTTTTGGCAAGCCCTTTCCTACTGCCATTTGCGACTCTTACTCAAAGTGATTCACCATCAAACCTCCTCATGGAAGTTGCCGCAAGAGTCGCTACAATTGAAAACACTCAGCAGCGGATTAATGTAGCAAGTTGTGTAGAAATTCTGGCGGGATTAAGGTTTGAGAGAGCGCTGATTCGTCAACTGTTTCGGGAGGAAGCCATGCGAGAGTCCGTCATCTATCAAGATATTTTGCAACAGGGCTTACAGGAGGGTCTACAACAGGGCTTACAGGAGGGTCTACAACAGGGTCTACAACAGGGACAGGCTCAGGAAGCTTTGACGCTTGTAATGCGTTTGTTAATCCGGTGCCTTGGTCAGCTTGAAGTTGATTTGCAGGAAAAAATCCGGGCATTGTCTATAAAAGAATTGGAGGACCTAGGGGAAGCGCTATTGGATTTTTCCCAACCAGCCGACCTGGTTGCATGGTTAGAAGAATGCGATTCCCCTCCCCCTCTAAAACGAGATTGAACTCGTGAGTGAGCCTTCCTATTGACAATAACCCCTGATTCGCTTTCCGCCAATTACCAATCCTGTTACTGCTTAGCTATTCTTTATGTCTAAGGAATTCGTTGTAGGCGATCGCATCCGTGTGATTTCCTTGCCACCCTACGTTAAGACGGCAGACCCGATGCCTATGCTTCGCCCTTCCAACGTAATTGCGTTGGGGGAAGAGGGCATAGTGATTGATCGAAAACCTGGCGGCTATTGGAGTGTACGCTTCGCAAATGGCACTTATTTAATGGAGAGTCAATACATGGAAATCAATCAAAACCTTTAGTATACCCGCGATCCGAATCCTTAACACATTTTCCTGTCTGGTTCAAGATCTTTTCCAACTATTGTTATCGAAAAATCATAGTGTGGGTAGACTAGCTATGCCATTTCTAGGGGATAGGTATGTCTGACGCAGGGAACTCCTTAAGTACAGCCACGCTCATCAATCTCAACACCGCAGTTCAAACCTTCCCAGACACGGTGACTGCTGCTGCAAATGACTACTATCGCTTCACCCTGAGTAATCGCAGTAGCTTCAATCTTTCCCTCACAGATTTATCTGGCGATGCCGATGTCGCACTGTTAGACGGCGCAGGCAATTCCCTCACCATTAGTGGTATTCAACAGCGTTCTACTAACCCTGGAACTTTTTCAGAATCAATCAATACCATCCTGGAAGCCGGGACTTACTATATCCATGTTTTCCCAGGTGCTTCTACAACCAGTGCTGACTATAGCCTGAATGCGTTCATTAGCAATAACCTCTTCACCGACATTCTCTGGCGCAACTATACCACTGGAGAAAATGGTGTCTGGTTGATGAACGGCACGACCTTCGAGAGTGTCGCTCTAATTCAGCCCGTTTCCGATTTGAACTATGCCATCGTAGGCACCATAGACTTTAACGGAGATGGAGAGACTGATATCCTGTGGCGTAATAGCCAGGCAGGGGTGACGGGTTTCTGGCTGATGAATGGGCTTTCCCTCAGTTCAGTCGCAATTATCAGTCCCTCTGTCGGTCAAGACTGGCAAATTTACGGGGTAGCCGACTTTAACCAGGATGGACAAATTGACCTGCTTTGGCGAAATAATCAGACTGGACAAGCTGGCTTCTGGCTAATGAATGGCACCTCCTTGAGTTCTGTAGTTGTCATTGAACCAGCAGTTCCCCTGGACTGGCAGATTCAGGGAGTCGCAGACTTTAATGGGGATGGTCACCTCGACATTTTCTGGCGCAACTTTGTAAGCGGACAGAATGGTGTGTGGTACATGAACGGTACCAGCCTCAGTTCGATTGGGCTGACGGTCGATGTAGGCGACACAGCCTGGCAGGCTTCTGGATTTGGCGACTTTAACCGCGACGGTCAAACGGATATTCTCTGGCGCAACTATGCCAGTGGTCAGACTGGCATCTGGTTGATGAATGGGCTTGCCATTAGTTCCATTGATCTGCTACCAACGGTTGACGTGAGCTGGCGACCAACGGTGCCATTTATCAGAACAGGTGAACCGACACCGATTGATCTGGCTGGGAATTCCCTTCCAGATGCCTTTAACATTGGCGGCAACCTGACTGGCAGTGCTACCTACCGGGACTCTGTGGGTGGCTCAGACCCGAATGATTACTATCGCTTGACGTTGGGAACTGGCAGCAACGTTAACCTGTCGCTTACCGGCTTAAACGCCAATTTGGATCTCCAGCTTCTGGATATTAATGGAGCGGTAATTCAAAGCTCAAATCTGGACAGTACAACTTCTGAATCTATTATTGCCACACTAACAGCAGGTACTTACTATGCCCGTGTCTATCCAGTAGGTAGTAGCAGCGGCACCTATGCCCTGAATGTATCGGTTAACAACCTGCCCGTACTCGCCACAAACAATCCTCTGGCAGTAACCGAAGGCGAAGTCGCCAACCTGACTGACACCATTTTGCGAGTAACCGACAATGACAACACCGCGACCCAGTTGACCTACACGCTGGGAACTCTACCGCAGAGGGGAGTTTTGCTCTTTAACGGAACCACTCTGGTCTCTGGGGCAACCTTCACTCAGGCTGATATTGATAATGGTACCCGTCTCAGCTATCAGCACGATGGCAGCGAAACTCTGACCGACAGCTTTACGTTTACGGTAACTGATGGGGTGGGTGGCAATCTGGGGAGCAACACATTCAACATTGCCATTACCCCCTCTAATGATGCGCCTGTGTTCACAGTGCCTACAGCCACTCAGTCAGCCGATCAGAATGCGAATTTAGCCATCTCTGGCATTAGCATTGCTGACCCGGATGCTGGCGACGGTAATATTTCGGTCACACTCTCAGCGGACAATGGGGTACTCACTTTAGGTTTGACAACGGGTTTGACGTTCTCCCAGGGGACGGGCGTTCAAAATTCGACCATGATCTTTAGTGGCACTTTGGCAGCGGTCAATAACGCTCTTAGTAGCTTGATTTACCGAAGTAACAGCACATTCCGGGGCACAGATGTGATTAACCTGAGTGTGACTGACAACGGTAACACGGGTGTAGGCGGTGCGCTCTCGGATACTGCGGCGATCGCCGTTGCTGTCTCTCCCATTAACCAGGCACCGATCATTTCTCTGCCTGCCACCCCAGTCGGGAATGAAGATACCAATTTGTTCATTTCCGGCATCAACATCACAGATATTGATGGATTTGGGGGCAATGTTACCGTTAGCCTGTCCGCGGTCAACGGAGTACTGACGCTCAACTCCACCTCTGGATTGACCCTGCTCAGTGGCAGTGGCACCCAGGATCGGACGATGGTCTTTAGTGGTCCGCTGGCACTGATCAATGCTGCCTTAAATAACCTGGTGTATCTGGGCAACCAGGACTTCAACGGAACGGACTTCATTACCGTCAGCGTAAACGATAGCCTGAGTCCAGGCAGTGGTGGTATTCCCCTCTCAGATACGAAGACCCTGGCAATTACCGTTAGTCCCGTCAATGATGCCCCTGTTCTGGCAGTACCCAGCGCTCAAACTGCCAGCGAAAATACCAATCTGCTGATTACAGGAGTCAGTGTCAGTGATGTAGATGCGGGCAATGGTGGCATGCTCGTTAGTCTGACCGCCGGTAATGGCACTCTGTCCCTGGGAACCACAACTGGACTGTCCTTTTCCAATGGCAATGGCAACCAGAATGCCAGCATGGTCTTCAGTGGCACCCTGGCAGCGATCAATAATGCGCTTGCCACATTAACCTACCGGGGTAACCCAAACTTTAATGGTGCAGACACGATTAACATCAGTGTTAATGACAACGGAAATACGGGATCGGGTATTGCTCTCAGCGATAGTGCAGCGATCGCCATCAACGTCCTGGGGATTAACAGTGCGCCTGTAATTACGGTACCCCTGGCTCCCTCCACAAATGCTGGGGTGAATCTGGACATCACTGGGATTAGCATCAATGACCCGGATGCTGGGGCTGGCACTCTGCTGGTCACCATCGCGGCTCAAAATGGCGTGCTCTCCATCCCGACCGAAAATCTTACCTTCTTCCAGGGGGATGGTACCCTCGATAGCCGGATTACCTTTGAAGGCAACCTGGCAGCCATCAATACGGCTCTGGGAGCGCTGGTCTACCGTAGTAATGCTGGTTTTACCGGGTTTGAAACCATTACCATCAGCGTCAACGATCAGGGCAACACAGGTGTTGGCACTCCCCTGTCTGACACCAGAACGCTGTTTGTCAATGTTGGTAGTGCAGTCAACATTTCACCAACTGCCAACCCCGATACTTACACAATCACCCGCAATGCCACTCTCAATGTTCCGGGTACAGGAGTTTTAGGCAATGACATTGACCCTGATAGCCCATCTCTCAATGCAATCCTGGTCAATCTGCCCACCCAGGGCTTTCTATCCCTTAGCCCCACTGGCTCCTTTACCTATACCCCCAATCCTGGCTTCAGCGGTATTGATACGTTTACCTACCGGGCGAGCGATGGCATTGCAACTTCTAATCTGGCAACAGTCACAATCAATGTCACCGTTCCTGCCAACAGCCCACCGATCGCCAGTCCCGACATCTTCACCTTTAATGAAGACACTACCCGAACTGGCAACGTGTTGAGCAATGACACAGACGCAGAAGATGGCATTCCTCAAACCGCTCAACTAGTCAGTGGACCGAGCAATGCGGCAAACTTCACCCTGAACAGTAACGGTAGCTTCACCTACACGCCGATCGCCAACTACAACGGCATTGATCTCTTTACCTATGTTGCTAGAGATTCAGCCGGGGCTGCTTCTAATACTGCCACCGTTTCTCTTTCGATCATTCCGGTGAATGACCTGCCCGTTGCCGTCAACGACAGTTATACATTGTCCGCCGGTGGCACCCTCAGTACCGCAAATGTCCTGGACAATGACACCGACATTGAAGACATTCGTCCTCAGACCGCCGAACTAGCGACTGGTCCTAGCGGTGCCTTAAGTTTTGTCCTCAATAGCGACGGCACCTTCACCTACGTTCCTAATGCAGGTGTTACCTCCGACAGCTTCACCTACATCGCCCGTGATTCTGAAGGGGGTGCCTCCAACCCAGCAACGGTTGCACTCACGATTAGTGCCGCACCTAATACTTCCCCAGTTGCGGTCAATGATATCATTCCAGCTTTCTTGGAAGATACCTCCACGACTGGCAATGTCCTGGACAACGATACCGACCTGGAAGATACCCGTCCTCAAACTGCCCAATTGGTGAGCGGACCGAGTAATGCTGCCACCTTCACCCTCAACCCGAATGGCAGCTTCACCTATACGCCCATTGCCAACTTCAATGGCACCGATAGCTTCACTTACATTGCTCGTGACTCCGCTGGAGTTGCTTCTAATACTGCCACGGTGTCCCTTTCAATCATTCCAGTTAATGATCTGCCTGTTGCGGTCAACGACAGCTACTCTTTAACCGCAGGTGGCACCCTCAGTACGGCTAACGTCCTGGACAATGACACCGACATTGAAGACATTCGCCCCGGTACGGCAGAACTGGTGAGTGGTCCGAGTGGAGCCTTGAGCTTCATCCTGAATAGCAATGGTACCTTCACCTATGTGCCTAACCCTGGTGTTACCTCCGACAGTTTCACTTATATCGCCCGTGACTCCGAAGGAGGGGCTTCTAACCCGGCAACGGTTGCACTCACGATTAGTGCGGCAGCCAACACCCCTCCGATAGCCGTCAATGATGTCATTCCAGCCTTTGATGAGGATACTTCTACCAGCGGAAACGTCCTGAATAACGATACCGACCTGGAAGATATCAGTCCCCAGACCGCAGAGCTAGTGAGTGGACCTGGCAATGCGGCTACTTTCACGCTAAATAGCGATGGCAGCTTTACCTACACCCCGATCGCCAATTACAACGGTACGGATAGTTTTACCTACATTGCCCGTGATTCTGCTGGAGTTGCTTCTAATACTGCCACCGTTTCTCTTTCAATCATTCCAGTCAATGACCTACCCATTGCCGTCAACGACAGCTACACATTGTCCGCTGGTGGCACCCTCAGTACCGCAAACGTCCTGGACAATGACACTGACATTGAAGACATTCGTCCTCAGACCGCTGAACTAGCGACTGGTCCTAGCGGTGCCCTAAGTTTTGTCCTCAATAGTGATGGTAGCTTCACCTACGTTCCTAATGCAGGTGTCACCTCTGACAGCTTCACCTACATCGCCCGTGACTCCGAGGGAGGGGCTTCTAACCCGGCAACGGTTGCACTCACGATTAGTGCCGCACCTAATACTCCCCCAGTTGCGGTCAACGATGTGATTCCTGCATTCGATGAGGATACTTCTACCAGCGGAACCGTCCTGAATAACGATACCGACCTGGAAGATATCAGTCCCCAGACCGCAGAGCTAGTGAGTGGACCTGGCAATGCGGCTACTTTCACGCTAAATAGCGATGGCAGCTTTACCTACACCCCGATCGCCAATTACAACGGTACGGATAGTTTTACCTACATTGCCCGTGATTCTGCTGGAATTGCTTCTAATACTGCCACCGTTTCTCTTTCAATCATTCCAGTCAATGACCTACCCATTGCCGTCAACGACAGCTACACATTGTCCGCTGGTGGCACCCTCAGTACCGCAAACGTCCTGGACAATGACACTGACATTGAAGACATTCGTCCTCAGACCGCTGAACTAGCGACTGGTCCTAGCGGTGCCCTAAGTTTTGTCCTCAATAGTGATGGTAGCTTCACCTACGTTCCTAATGCAGGTGTCACCTCCGACAGCTTCACCTACATTGCCCGTGACTCCGAGGGAGGGGCTTCTAACCCGGCAACGGTTGCACTCACGATTAGTGCCCCCAACACGTCCCCAGTGGCGGTGGATGATGGGATTTCTGCCTTTGACGAGGATACTTCCACGACTGGAAACGTTCTGGACAACGATACTGACCTGGAAGATATCCGTCCCCAGACCGCAGAGCTAGTGAGTGGACCCAGCAATGCCGCCACGTTTACTCTGAATAGCGACGGTAGCTTCACCTACACCCCGATCGCCGATTTTAATGGCACAGACAGCTTCACTTACATTGCCCGTGACTCTGCTGGAGCCAGTTCCAATACGGCAACTGTGTCGCTCTCGATCATTCCAGTGAATGATGCGCCGATCGCCAATCCGGACGGTATTTACAGAGCTGGGACTGATACATCGCTGACGGTTCTGGCGGGGACTGGAGTGTTACAGAATGACACCGATGTCGATGGTCCAGTCCTGAATGCCGTTGCCACGGTTACTACCACTGCCAATAGTGGAACCGTAACCTTAAACGCTGATGGATCCTTTGTTTACAATCCAGCTTCGGGCTTTAACGGAATTGACACTTTCACCTACCAGGCAACGGATTCTCTTCTGACTTCTAACCTGGCGACGGTTACCTTGAGTGTGACCCCCAATGTGGCTCCGGTGGCGACGAATGATAGTAATCCCCTCTACCGGACCGCTCCCGGTGTCCCTCTGACCATCACGTCAGTGAATTCGGTGTTGCAGAATGACGTGGATAATGACGGTCCCCCACCCCTCAGTGCAGTGGCGGGGGTTAGCAGCACTGCCAGCGGTGGCACCATCACCCTGAATGCTGATGGCTCCTTTATTTACAGCCCTGCCGCAGGCTTCACAGGTCCAATTGACACGTTCACTTACCAGGCAACCGACGGTCTGGCAACCTCGAACCTGGCAACCGTGACCATTTCCGTTGCACCCAATAACCCTCCAGTGGCGGTAAATGATGACAGTCCACTTTACCGGACGAGTCCCGGTGTTCCCTTAACGGTTTCTGTCCTCAACAGCATTCTGAACAATGACTCTGATGGTGGGGATGGACCCTTCTTGCAAGCGGTTAGCGCTGTCACCACCACTGCCAATGGCGGCACCGTGACTCTGAATGCCGATGGCTCCTTTATTTACACGCCTGTCGCAGGCTTTACTGGTCCCACGGACACCTTTACCTACCAGGTCACCGATGGCATTGACCTTTCCGCTCCTGCAACCGTCACCCTGAGTGTTGCGCCTAACACCCCACCAACGGCGCAGAACGATACAGGTTACCAGGCGATCGCCAACTCAACGTTAACAGTGGGTTTGGTGGATGGAGTGTTAAATAACGACTCCGATGGCGGAGATGGGCCCTTGTTACAGGCGTTGACCACAGTTACTACCACCTCCAACGGCGGCACCGTCACCCTGAACGCCGATGGTTCCTTTATTTACACCCCGGCTCCCGGTTTCACCAACGGTAACGATACCTTCACCTACCAGGCAACCGATGGCATTGATCTGTCCAATCCGGCGACCGTTACCATCAGCGTGTTCACGAACACCCCCCCCACGGTGGTTAACGACAGTTACAACGCCATTACCAACAGTCCATTAAACATCAATGTGCCAGGTGTACTTGCCAACGATAGCGATGCCGAAAATCCGATCACGGCAATTCTGGAAACCCTGCCCGGTAATGGCACTATCACCTTCAGAAGTGATGGCTCCTTTGATTACACATCAAACCCTGGCTTTGTGGGGATTGATTTCTTCACCTACCGGGCAAATGATGGGTTTGTCAATTCAGCACTGGCAACGGTCAGTATTACCGTGGGAAGTAACGTAGCGCCGATTGCCAACCCTGATAACTACAGTGTCAATCTCAATAACGTACTGACAGTTCCCTTCACGTTCGGCACAACCACGATCGCAGGGGTACTCAGCAACGATGTGGACACCGAACCACTCACTGCCAGCCTGGTGACAGGTCCCACCCAGGGCAATCTGTCCTTTAACGCCAATGGCTCCTTCGTCTATACCCCAACGGTCGCCGTGGGTGGTACCGATACCTTTGTCTATCGCGCCAGCGATGGAGAACTGACAGCCGATGCTACCGTGACGATTACGATTCAAGGCAGCAGTACACCACCAGCGGCAACCAATGATGCCTTTAGTGTGGCGGCAAATAATGTTCTGACCGTTCCGTCCGCCCAAGGGATTCTCAATAACGATACCGATTCGGATGGTGATCGCCTCACGGCGCGGGTCACGGTTCAACCGACGAATGGTAGCGTCAGCCTCAATCCAGACGGATCCTTCATCTACACCCCCAATGCCAACTTTGCCAACATCGACACCTTTACCTATGTAGCAAGCGATGGGGTGAGCGACTCTAACCCGGCGATCGTCACTATTACCGTGGGAGCTGTGAATAGTCCCCCCGTTGTCAGTTTACCGGGCGGTCAGTCAACCTTCCGCAATACTGAACTGACCATTCCGGCTGTTCAGATCAGTGATCCAGACGCAGGGACTAACCCGGTTCGGGTGACTCTGACTGCCAGTAATGGTAGCCTCACGCTCAGTACCACCAGCGGTTTAACGGTGAATGATGCCGATGGCGATAGTAATGTCGAGATCCAAGGCAGTATCGCCAACATCAACGCTGCCCTCAACAACCTCAGGTATCGCCCCAATGAAGAATTTACGGGAACCGATGCTATCCAAATCATCGTAGATGACTTGGGCAATACCAGTAGTACGGGTGAACCTCAGATTGGTAGCGGTACGATTACAGTCAATGTGGACTCTGGGGCGTTTCTGCTGAAAGACATCAATCAGAATGAGAATGCCGCCGGAGACGGAACGTTGTCCTCCTCCCCAACGAATCTGGCAGGCGTTGGTGGCAGCCTTTACTTCGCAGCCAATGATGGTTTTAGTGGCGTGGAGCTATGGCGAAGCGACGGGACGGCGGCAGGGACCTTCTTGGTTGCCGATATTAACCCCAGTGGAAACTCCTCACCTGCTAACTTTACGTCAGTAGGCAATACAGTCTTTTTCACCGCCAACAACGGCACTCTGGGTACAGAACTGTGGAAGATCGATGCGGGCAGCGGGGCACCCGTGCTGGTCAGAAATATTAACCCTGGATCTGCCAATTCCAGCCCAACCAACCTGGTCAACTTTAACAACACCCTCTTCTTTCGGGCAAATGACGGTACTGGTCTTGCGCTTTGGAAGAGTGACGGCACCTTTGAAGGCACCGTTAAGGTGGGAACGGGCTTCTCCCAACCCGGTGCCCTAACTGTGGTAGGGAATACCCTCTACTTCACGACCAGTAATGGTAGTCAGCTCTGGAAAACTGATGGCACCGATGCCGGAACCGTCCAGGTGACAAATTTTGGCGTAGGCGTAAATTCGACCAACCTGACCGCGATCGGTAGCACTTTGTTCTTCACCCGGAGCAGTGGCACCACTGTTGAACTGTGGCGCAGCGATGGCACCTCAGCCGGAACCACCTCGCTTTCTACCCTCAATCCAGGCTTAACCATTGCCAATCCCAACAACCTGGTCAATTTTGGTGGAGACCTCTACTTCCTTGCCCAAAACGGAACCACTTTTGGGCTTTACAGAAGTACGGCAGCCGGGGTTGCTTCCCTGGTGCAGAGTCTACCTTCCACTGGGCAAACACCCGGTAGCTTGACCGTTGTGGGTAGTACGCTGTTCTTTACCGTGGATGTGGGCACTGCCGGAACGCCCGATATTCAACTCTGGAAGAGCAATGGTACGACGGCTGAACTGGTGAGAGACATTAACCTGGCGGGGAATGCTAACCCGGCATCCCTGACCAATGTCAATGGCTTCCTATACTTCACTGCCGATGATGGGACCGCACGAGTCTGGCGCAGT
This sequence comes from Kovacikia sp. CALU 1929, assembly GCF_056784235.1. NCBI lineage: Bacteria > Bacillati > Cyanobacteriota > Cyanophyceae > Leptolyngbyales > Leptolyngbyaceae > Kovacikia > Kovacikia sp. CALU 1929. The sequence goes on along the minus strand of NZ_JBXBCF010000062.1, from coordinate 56,252 downwards.
GACGGCACGGAAGCCGGAACTATCGCGGTCAGCGATGCCTTTGCGGGGGCGGTTCCGAGTCAGTTGACAGCCGTTGGGAACCGGCTCTTCTTCACCGCCGACACGGTAGCCACAGGTACAGAGCTATGGATTGTTTAATCAAATCCGGTGCCTATCTCTGGGCTGAAGTGGTTCAATAGGAGTAACTTCAGCCAATGCCCTGTGGGTAAAAGCATGACCATCCAACCTGATCCACCTGAGTCGAGTGAACCTTTGCGGCAAGGGGAAAGCCGGCTGTCTGCGGCACCCCCGCCGGTCAGCCCTCACTTAACTGCCCAGGAGAATGGACTGCCCCAGGAGAGTTTATCGTCTCAGGCTGGTTTGTCCATAGCAGAGATCGCCGCTCTGGATGCCCCCGATCGCATTTTCCCGGCAGCCTTTCCCACCCGTTCGGATATCTCAGGACCGTCACAGCGGTTGTATGCCTACGGGGTGATTCTGGGCGCGATCGCCCTGATGCTGCTGGGATGGGTGATCAACTTTCCTCTGATTGGGTTGGTCGGATCTGCCGTTGCCCTGTTTATTTCCATCAATCTCCTCTGGCTTCCCCTACGGAAGTTTTTGATCCACTGGGCAGCAGAACCAGAGTCTGCCATTCTGGTCGCCAGTTTGACTGGCGTGATCGCTCTAATTGGCTTATTCAACTTTCTGGGATTAAACCGCCTGCTGGCAGCCCGATTTGGCACCTTGAACTGGGAGGCGGTGGGTGCCCTCGGTGAAGTGTTTGGGGCATTGGGTCAGATTTTGATTGCGATTCTGGCGGTCTATATTGCGTGGCGACAGTACGTGATTGAAAAAGATTTGACCACACGGCAAAACATTATTACCCAACAGCAGACCATTGACAGCTACTTCCAGGGAATTTCTGAACTGGTGCTGGATGAGGAAGGATTACTGGAAGATTGGCCCCAAGAGCGGGCGATCGCGGAGGGACGCACTGCCGCTATTCTCGGTAGTATCGATGCGGGTGGCAAAGCCAAAGTGATCCGCTTTCTCAGTTGTGCCCGTCTGCTAACTCCCCTGCGCCGAGATCAGCGGTTAGGACGAGCAATTCTGGACGGCGCTGGAGGGTATGAAGAAGACCGGCTCAATGGTGTGCGGGTAATTGACCTGGGTGTCATGCTGGCTAAGGCAGATCTGTCTGGCACAGACCTGCGCTGGGCAGACCTGAGTGAAATCAACCTGATCCGGGCTAACTTGAGTGGCTGTGACCTGGTAAAAACCAACCTCTCGCGTACCATCCTTGCCTATGCCAGCCTGCGGGGAGCAGACTTGCAAGGAACCCACTTTTTCTATGGCAAAGCAGAGGATGCCTCTCCCCGCAGCCGGACTGAGCCACCCAACTACCGCACAGGTGCCTATACTGGGGCAGTCGTTGAGAATGCTGACTTTACCGGGGCAGAAGATATGTCCCCTGCTCAGCGCTACTATTGCTGTGCCTGGGGTGGCTCGAAGACGAGAAGCACAATTCCCGGTGGTTGTGAGGGCATTCCAAATAAGTTGGGAGAGTAGGGAGTTTGGATTTTAGAGTTTGGATTTTGGATTAGGCTAGAGTCCATGCCAAAGTCTTGATGCGGGTTTCAGCAGGTGATGGTGCCTAAGTATTCCTTGATTATTCCGATTTTTAACGAAGAATCTACGATTCCTGAGCTATATCGCCGCTTGCAGGCTGTGATGGACCAGATGGATGGCTTGGTGGAGTTGATTCTGGTCAATGATGGTAGCCGCGATCGCTCCCTTGCCCTGATGCGCGACCTGCACGAAAAAGATCCGCGAGTCTGCTACCTCAGCTTTGCCCGCAACTTTGGACATCAAATTGCCGTGACGGCTGGACTCAATTTTGCCCGGGGGCAGGCAGTGGTGATTCTGGATGCCGACCTGCAAGACCCACCCGAACTAATTCCTGAACTGGTCAAGCAGTGGCAGCAGGGGTATGAGGTGGTTTATGCTCAGCGCACCCAGCGTCGCCAGGAAGGCTGGTTTAAGCGCTTGACTGCCTATGTGTTTTACCGGATGTTGCGCCAACTGGCAGATGTGGACATTCCCACAGACACGGGCGACTTTTGCCTGATGGATCGGCGGGTGGTGGATGTGCTCAACGCCATGCCAGAACGAAATCGCTATCTGCGCGGGCTGCGATCGTGGATTGGTTTCCGTCAGACCGCGGTTTTATTTGAGCGCGACCCCCGGTTTGCGGGTGAGGTCAAGTACACCTTCCACAAATCCTTGGGACTGGCAATTAATGGGTTAGTTTCCTTTTCAAAGGTGCCGCTCCGGCTCTCAACCTATCTGGGTTTATTTGCGGCAGTGGTGGCAGTAATTATGGCAGCCCTGGTGATTTATTGGCGAGTGTTCTATCCTAAATCGCCGCTTACGGGTTATGCGGTCATTGCGGTTGCCATTTTCTTTCTGGGGGCAGTGCAACTATTCAGCATTGGGATTCTGGGCGAATACATTGGGCGGATTTACGAAGAGGTGAAAAACCGCCCGCTTTATACCCTGGCGGAAGTGGCAGGGTTTGCGGATGACAGGACAGCGATCGCCCTCCAGCCTCCAGGAAACAGCCACCATCGCCCCTCCGATGCTCCTCGCTAAAGAGTAACCCACTCTACAATGAAAACCTATCCGAAAACTTCTTGGGTCTATTACCAGGTCTAGCAGTTTACGGCTTTTCGGATAGGCTTTAAGAGCAACCTGATTCAAAGTCGGTGATGCCTGGGGCAAGGTTCAGAGTCCAGGGGATTGGATTGCGGTTTAGCAAGGTGGGCTGACGATGATTGCGAATGTAGCACCGTTTAAAGTGACCTGGGAAAAGCTACCGGACGATTACGTTTTAGACGATGAACCTGTGGACAACATTAACCAACCGGCGATCGCGGCTGCCCTCACCGAAAGCCTGGAACTCGCCGCAAGACTCCCAGCCAATGCTCTCACTCCTACCAACTACGGCATCTGTGCAACATTGAATGGGCAAATTGTGGTTAAAGCTCCGGATTGGGCATACGTGCCCTCGATTCGGGTACCGCGATCGCAGGTTGAGCGGAGCTATACGCCCCAACTTCAGGGAGAAATTCCGGCGATCGTGATGGAGTTTCTGTCAGATACAGAAGGGGGTGAATATTCCAGTAAGCCCACCTATCCACCGGGTAAATGGTTCTTTTACGAACAGGTGTTGCAGGTTCCCAACTACGCAATTTTTGAGCCGAGGTCAGGTGCCCTGGAAGTTTATCGGCTGGATGACTCCAACCAATACCAGTTGCGGGACAGCGACCAGAACAACCGCTTCTGGATTGCTGAGTTGAGCCTGTTTCTCGGTGTTTGGCAGGGCACCCGTGAGAATAGAACCGGCTACTGGCTGCGCTGGTGGGACGAAAACGGCGAACGGTTGCTGTGGGGCACGGAACGGACAGAGCAGGAACGCCAGCGGGCAGACCAGGAACGTCAACGGGCGGAACGACTAGCCGCCCAGTTAAGAGCCGCCGGAATTGAACCGGAGGAATGATATCTGAGAGGAATTTAATTTGGAGAATCAGAAGATGACCTTACAGGATTTACAAGCATGGGCACAGGCACAAATTGGCAATACTGCCCAACCAGCGGTAAACCCCGAAGTCGGGATTTCGGTGTTGCAGATGGTGGATGAATTGGAACATCTGCAAGCGTATGTGCAGGGATTGGAAGCAAAACTAGCTACGGCTGGGCAACGGGCATCGTAAGATCGCTTGGGCTAAGCAGAAAGTTGAAAGGCTTGGAGCAAGGTAGTGTTTAGCTGCTGTAAGTGTTGCGTTCCCAGTCTTCCTAATCGTCTGGCGGCAAACTGCCTGCTCAGTGTCGCGATGCGAGTAACTCGGACTTTTGAAGAGGCGCGAAGTCCCGTTTGAGGAAAGTCTGGATCTGAATCAAGCAGAGCAAATTCTGAAGTATTCAAGCGTTCGACTTGCTGGGAGGAAATAAAGCAAAGAGTGATCTCGTCGATCGCTAAATTAGCAGCAAGAACGACAGCGGGACGGAGTTTAGATTGGCTCAAATCGGTGAATGGAAATTCGACTAGCACGACATCACCTTTTGCTACTCCCATTCAATCGCTTCTCCGTCTGTAATCGTATATAAATCAGGTTCGTCCTTCAGGAAGTCGAAGGCTTTACCCTGTTCGCTCAGGTGGGCGAGTTCCAGATTGGAAGGATAGGGATTTTTGCCGTATAGTTTGGTGTCAAAGAGGACGCGTTCTTCGACTGAAAGGGCATGGATCGCCTGCACAAGGGATTCTACTAGCTGTGTGTTCATAGGTTAGCTTCAGGAAGGAGGTTGATCGCGATTCTTTTATCATGCCTCAAGCTGAAGATGCGATCGCATTCCCTTGATGAGGCGATCTCTTAACCCCACACCCTGCACCCATTCCCCTACCCTATCTGCCGCAACAGGTCTTGCGTCACCGGATGCTGCGATCGCTCCCCCGTTTGCCCCGCTGCTATCAGCAACAACAATTCGCTACCTCCGTCAATTACGGTTGTTCGCTGCGTTCTAGAATGGGTCGCAAGGTTTCCATTTGCTGATGCCATTCCTTTGTAGTTTGGGGTGGATGAAACCAGGCTGCTTCAGCATCGGGACTGCGACGGGCAAAAAATGCTTCCATTGCATCCAGGTCATCTCGATGTTGGAGAATATAGGCTCTCAGTTGAGCTACCTCCCTCTCTTATCTCCCTTAACACCTCCTGCGTCATCGGATGATCCGATAACTGCTCCGTTTGCCCCGCCTGAGCCACGGCTTCAATAAAGATGCGGAAATTTTCCCAGCCCGTTTGGGTATTGGGATGGTCTTTCCCTAAACAGTCAAACAAAATTTCTAATGCCCGGAGATAGAGTGGTTCTGCTTTTTTGTAGTTTCCTTGAGAGGAGTAAATCGCTGCCAAGTTGTTCAGTCTATTAGCGACATCGGGATGGATTTTTCCCAATACTTGCTCTGTGATTTCCAGTGCTCGTAGATAGAGCGGTTCTGCCTCGCTATAGTTCCCTTGAGAGAAGTAAAGCTCTGCCAGGTTATTGAGACTGGTAGCTACACTAGGATGGTTTTCTCCCAATAGTTGTTCCTCAATGACTAAAGCCTCTTGATAGAGCGATTCTGCATCGTTGTAGCGTTTCTGGGCTTTGTAAAGTGCTCCCAAATTGTTAAGTTTGGTTGTTAAATTGCAATGGAGCAGTCCAAACTGTTGCCTACTAATTGTTAGTGCCCGTACATAAAGTGGTTCTGCTTTCCCGTAGTGTCCTAATGTTCTATAGAGTTCTGCCAGATTATTAAGACTGGTAGCGACAGCAGCATGATTTTCGCCGAATAGCTGTTCAAAAATTGTCAGTGCTTGGAGATAAAGCGGTTCTGCCTTTACGTAGTATCCCCAATTTGAATAGAGTGTTGCTAAATTATTGAGACTTTTGGCCACGGTTGGGTGATTTTCGCCGAATAGCTGTTCCGTAATTACTAACGCCCGTAGATAAAGTGGTTCTGCCTCCTTATAGCATCCCAGGTCAGAGTAGAGGTTTGCCAAATTATTGAGACTGGTAGCAAGATCAGGATGATTTTGTCCCAACAAATGTTCTGAAATAGCCAGTGCTCGTAGATAAAGTGGTTCTGCTTCCCTATAGCGTCCCAGGTCAGAGTAGAGGTTCGCCAAATTATTGAGACTGGTAGCAAGATCAGGATGATTTTGTCCCAACCGCTTTTCTGAAATAGTCAGTGCTCGTAGATAAAGTGGTTCTGCCTCCTTATAGCGTCCCAGGTCAGAGTAGAGGTTTGCCAAATTATTGAGACTGGTAGCAAGATCAGGATGATTTTGTCCCAACCGCTTTTCTGAAATAGTCAGTGCTCGTAGATAAAGTGGTTCTGCTTCCTCGTAACGTCCCTGTGATTGGTAAAGGTTTGCCAAATTGTTGAAACTGATAGCGACATCAAAGTGGTTTTCTCCCAATAGTTGCTCTCTAATCACTAAGGCACTTTGATAGAGCATTTCTGCCTCTGGGTAGCATCCTTGGGCTTGGTAGGTGACTGCTAGATTGTTGAGCCTAGTTGCCACACTCAAATCGTTTTTCCCGAATAGCTGCTCTGAAACTATTAGTGACTGTTGATAAAGTGGTTCTGCGTCCCAATAATGCCCCTGCTCATTCAGGTAATACCCTGTTTGGTTCAGTAAAAAAGCCCATTCGGGAGTTTTCAGCGTAACTGCTTCCAATCTCGATGCGATCGCCTGCACATGGGGTGCTAATTGCTTGCACACTGCCCAATTTTCAATTTTCGTCACATCGGGAAATACCGCATTTAGTCCGGCAACCGCCCTCAGCATCCAGTCCTGTCGTTCGGTTGGGGTCAATTGCTGCCAGATGACTGCCTGCACCAGACGGTGAATGCTATAGCTGGCTGGCTGCCGCTCCCGTTGAATCAGGGAAAAATCCGTCAGGGCTGCTAACTGTTCGCCCAGTGCTAGCTCATCCGTACAGTCCATCAGCCCAAATTCCGCTGCACACTCCAGCAAGAGCCATTCGGGAATGTTATCTGCTGCCAGTACAGCGCTTAATTGCAAAATGGGCACCGAGGCAGGCGATCTCTGCGGCACTGCTGCAAAGCACAACAACCAGGTCTTTGCGACGGATGCGGGGTAATGCCCTGTTTCGGGCTGTCCTTTATCTAGCAAGTCCAACCGCTGCTGCTGGTAGTACTTCCAATACGCTGTAAAGGACACGCCTGTTTGATCGATGTAAGCACCTGCTTGCTCTAATGCCAGCGGCAAGCCATCCAACTCCTTCGCCAGTGCGGTTGCTGCCGCTAATTCGGTTTGATTCGGGTCAGGACGATGGGTGCGATCACAGAGAAAATCAATGGATTCTGCCAGTGGAAGCGCATCAACGGTCATCGGTGCTTTAATTCCCAAACGGGTAAACCGCTGTGCCCGTGAAGTCAGGAGGATGCGACCGGAGGACTTGCGGGGCATCCAGGGTTCGACAATTTTTGGTTCATTCGCGTTATCAAAAATCAGCAACCAGCGATCATGGGTTTCCAGCCATCTCAGTGATCGGGTTGCTAACTGATCAATTTTGTCCTGTTCCGTACCCAGATCAAACGATCGAGCCATCTTCGCCAGATCGGTCACTACCTCCAATTCCGTTTCTGCCCTAACCCAAAACACCCACTCATAAACAGTCGGATGGTAACGGTAGGCATACTCCACGGCAGTTTGAGTTTTACCAATTCCACCCAATCCAGCGATCGCTGCTACCTGATTTAAGGCGGCTTTACCAGTTCCCATCAGGGCATCGTGCAGATCTTGCAGGAGTTGTTCCCGCCCGGTGAAGTGCGGATTTCGATGGTAGGGAATCTGAAATTGTGGGGTGCTTAACTTTGCCCGTTCCCCTCCGGGCGACTGGAGTCAAACCTCAAGCTTCTCAATGGTGATCGGGTTGTAGCCTCCCTGAATCAAAATCCCAATTTTTTCAGCCAGTTTGGTCATGTTTTGCACCGTCGCAGGCTCTGACTTCGCCGCTTCAGCCACCGCTACCACCGCAGCTTGCACCTCTGCATCGGTTTGGGATAGTTGTTCTACTTTGTTGACGATTTCTGCCACACCTAGATCGACAGAGGTGGGTTCAGCCTGGTCAGCCTGTTGTGCCACTCGCTCAATCGCAGTCACCGTTGCTGGATCTTTCCGTTTCAACAGCGACAGCAGTTTTCCCCCTTCCTCAACTGCTTTTTCACCTAGCTTTTCACCCGTTTTTTCAAACAGTTTTGTCAAAACTAGGGTAGCAATGCCTGCCAATGTCAACGAAATAGGATCAGTCATAGAGGCAACTCCGGACTAGAACTGTCTCTTTTCTAACGGAAGAATCTCTGGTTGAGTGTAAATTTTCACAATACCTGTAGAAAATCCCACCCTCACCCCTCACCCCTCACCCCACCCTGCGGGAACGCCAAAAGCGAACGCCCTTCTCTAACAACCAACAACCAACAATTAACAACTGGCAACTCCCCTCTCCTCTTTCCCCCTCACCCTCATTTCCCACCCCACTAGCGTAGAATAATAGGAATTTTTCGAGGAACTGGATAACCTTAGAATGGGGTTATCAAAATGAGGTTATCCATAAGTCGTGGCTCTAACTAAAAAGTCATAATCCAAAGGTCAAAATTCGGGAGTGAAGGCGTGCCTAAGTCCGCAAAGTATTTGTTGGTTGGATCGACTGAAGCTTACTGTGGTAAGTCGGCAACGGTTTTGGGGATCGCCCATCACTTGAAACAACGGGGGTTAGATATTGCCTACGGCAAGCCCTTAGGAACCGTATGGGGGGGTCCAGAGGGCAAAGAAGCGGATAAGGACACCCAGTTCGTTGCCCAAATTTTAGACCTACCAGAAAACCGATTGCAGCCAACCATTCTGGCGCTAGATGAAGCCACTATTCAAAAGCGGATTCGGGGAGAGGACTCCACCGACTACATTCAGGCATTGCACCAATATCATCAGATGCAGGGACCCGATCTGACGCTGCTGGAAGGTCCAGAGAACCTGGAAGAAGGCACCCTGTTTGACCTGTCTCTGGGACAGGTTGCTCAAGGGTTGGATGCCCGCGTGTTGCTGGTTGCCCGGTTTCACTCCCTGTTGATTGTCGGGTCGTTGATTTCTGCCAAGCGTCGGTTGGGCGATCGCCTCTTGGGCGTTGTGATCAACGACATTCCTGAAGAGCGGATGGAGGAAGTCAAAACAACAGTTCAACCCTACCTGGAAAAGCACGGTATTTCGATTCTGGGGTTGTTACCCAGCAGTGCCCTGTTACGCAGTGTCAGCGTGGCTGACTTAGTTGCCCAACTGAACGCCGAAATTCTCTGCCGCCCCGATCGCCTGGATTTGATGGTTGAAAGCCTTTCCATTGGGGCAATGAACGTCAACTCAGCCCTGAAATACTTCCGCAAAGGGCGAAACATGGCAGTTGTGACCGGGGGCGATCGGGCTGACATTCAGCTTGCCGCCCTGGAAACGTCCACCCAATGCCTGATTTTGACCGGGCACATGCCCCCTTCTGCCGCCGTTCTCAGCCGCGCCGAAGATTTAGAAATCCCCATTCTCTCCGTTGATCTGGATACCCTGACCACCGTTGAAATCATCGATCGCGCCTTCGGGCAGGTGCGTGTCCACGAACCAGTCAAAGTGCAATACATCTACCAGACGATGGCAGAGCACTTTGACATGGAGCGGCTGTTAAAAGGTTTGGGCATGGAACCTGCGATGACGGCATCTTAGCCTTTGGCGTTCCCGAAAGGTGGGGTGAGGGGGGTGTTAGTGGTTAGTCATTGGTCACTGGTCACTGGTCATTTACAGATGACGAATGACGAATGACTTACCCATCCCCCAACTCTCAACTTTTCTCCCCTCCCCTGTTCCTAATCCTGAAATACCAGAATGCTGCCAGAGTAGCAGGCAACCCAAACCTGGCTGGTCTTGGCATCATAGGTAATCCCGATCGGAGCCGGGTTTACCTTGACTGTCTGCACCAGCTTCATATCCTGGGTACGGACTTTGCTCACCGTATCCGAGTTGTAGTTCACCACGTAAATAAACTGCCCGTTGGCTGAAATTGCCATGCTACGGGGAGCATTTCCGGTGGAAACTTTACTGACCACCTTACGGGTGGCAAGGTCAATCTTGGCAACCTGCCCCTCCCCATTCAACGTGGCATAAAGATACTTGCCATCGGGATCAATATTGATGTGACGCGGAGAACGTCCGATGCCCTGGAGCCAGTTAACGGCAAAGGTTTTCAGGTTGACCACTGCAATATCGTAGGAACCCATGACGGCAACGTATGCCTTCTCCGACTTGGGATCAACCGCAATCCCCCGTGGGTAGGGACCAAGCTGAATCCGGCGGACTTCCTTATTTTTCTGAGTATCCACCACACTTAGATCCCAACTGCACCAGTTGCTGACCAGCACATAGCGATTGTTGGGTGTCGTCGCCACAAACTTGGGCACTGAGCCGACCTGCACCACATGGTCGATCGCCAGCTTACCCGTACCAATCCGATAGAGAAAACTGGGATCGTTGTTGGTGGAAGGGCTACAGTCATCATCGGCACCGGAGCGGAATCCGGCTCCATACATTTCGTAGTTTGACACCCAGGCAACCTCTCCGCCGTGGGAAAAGGCAGCTTCTACGGGAGCACCTTTCTGAGAACCTTTGTACTGCGGGTAGCCAAAGTTAGCCAGCTTCACATTATCGGAAATCGTTTTAACCAGGCGAAACTCGCGGTCATAGACCGTAATCGTGTGGCTATACATCATGTTCTGGGCAAAGAACAGGTCATCGCCCGAAAACACCACCGACTTGGGTGAAACCCCACCGGAAATCACCTTTTTCAAATCCATGCCCGATAGACTCAGTTTATCTTTGGCGATCAACGCCAGGTTTTGCTGATAGGTTGTGATCTTCTGTTGAGCAAGGGCATAGTTCGAGTGAGTTTTGGGGACGCTCTCCAGATGGGCGATCGCCTGCTGCCACTCATCAATTGCCTTGCGCCACTCCTGCCGAGTTTTAGCCGTTTCCCCCAACTTCACGGCACTGGTCGCCTGATTAATTGCTAAACGATAGGGGTCAGGCTTCTCCGGTTCACTCACCTTGGATGGAGCAGATTTTTCTGCATTCAACCCCGAAGAAGGGGTGGAGAAAATACTTTGCGAACTGCTGGATAGATACCGGCTCCAGATCTGAATGCTGGTCAGAACCACCAACAGGGGAAAACTCAGCATCAATAAATCAAACAGCCGCACCCGTCTGGGTTGGGAGGTTGGCAACCGAACCAGGTAACCTCCATCCGCCTCAAGCTGCACTTCCGGTGCCAGCACAAAAGGATTTGCAATACCGTCATCATCTGCCAGGTCAATTCTCTGCACCCAGACGGGCGCCTGCTGCCCGGTCACCCGACTATAAATAATTGCCGATGAAATCCACGCCATCCCCAGCCGGGTAATTCCCCGCTGAATAAACTCGGCACAGGAATGCTCAGCCAGAATTTGTTCTGACTCCAGTAGGATATGGAGATCCCCATCGCGCAAGACCACCCTTGCCGTCACACCAATTGCCTGTAAAGCAGAATTCATCAGGGCAGCGATCGCGTTCGCATCCCCTGACTGAGCAAGCTGGACGAGATTAGACTGTGTCATGTAGCGACCAATACACGCAACACTGGAGCCAGGATAACCGAAGTTAACAGAACTGATAAAGAAAAGTTGGGGAAACCAATCCCCCCCAACCAATGCCTCTTAAACGTTTCTATAGAGCATTTGTTCTAAAAATATCATAATTCTACGAGAGGGAAAGTTTTAATCAAACAGACAGCCATTCTCACGGAGCGTAGGAGTTCGTACTTCTCATCGAGCAGATCCAGTAACGTGTGGAACAGCAAGGACAATCTGAAAAGACTGTAAAGCTAATTCAGGAATGGCTCAAGCAGAAAGCAGAATCAAAGCAGAAGGCTAAGTAAGGGCGATCGCATGAGTGAGTTAGATGAGATTCGTTCATTGCTGCTGCAAACAACTCAAATTGCAAAGAGCAATACAAAAGCTATTTCAGCTAATAGTGCTAAGATTGCTGGTTTGAGGGCAGCAATTGAGCAGCAAAGACAGGAGCTTCGAGATCAGGCTTCTGAAACTGTGGAATGGTTTAGCGGGGTAGTGAACCAGGCGGATGAGGATAGGGCGCTGATTCGAGAGATGCAGTCAGAGGTGAAAGGGTTGCAGATTGAAAACCGGCGCATCCTTGAGCGTTTAGAGGGGCACTTCTCAGACGGACACGGAGCCGCTTAGGGAAAACCATGAGTAGATCACCACGCTTAGCCGAAAACACTCAACTCAAAATACGCTTTCAACCCTTCAGAAAACTTAAAGTTAGCCAGATTTTTCCCTTGATGTGGCTAGAATTAAGGCGGGTCAAACGCCTGAGGGCAAAGTAATCCAGAATACACCCTGACTTCTTTTACGACTGGCGATTAACGAGTGTGAAATTGGAGGAAAAACCGTGTCAGATTTGAATCGGGGAATCATGAAATTCGATGGAGCGGATAGCCCCAAGGCGATCGCGGTTTCCGCTGTTTTAGTCTTGGGTAGTATTGCCATCCTGATTCTGTGGGCACTCAGTTCTGCCTACGCGATCGGCTAGTTCGCCAAGAATCGAGACTGTGATTTGCTAACAATTTTCTATAGTAGCGAGGAGCATGGTTTCCATGCTCCTTAATAGTTTAAAGCAAGGTCTTTAAAGCAAAATCTGCCGTTTGCTTCCGCTCCTATCGCTCTATAGCAGTCCTAAATCAGTTGTGAGAGTAGGAACTTTGTGAGAAAGGATTCCTGTGGAATTCTTTCTCACAATCCACATAGGATCGCTATAGTAGACGATCGCTCTAGACGTGGAAATGTCGATTGGATCAAATTGGCAGCTCAGATGGCAGGCTTGCAATGACTGCCTATCACATTGCGGTCTAGCGATCGCGGTCTACCTTTTAGAATGAATAAGGCAATTAGAATGAGTTAGACAAGCTGTTTGCAGGAGTTCGCTCGTGGAATCCCGTTATAACCCCGCTGAGATTGAGGAAAAGTGGCAAAAGACCTGGGCTGAGCAGGGTCTGCATCAGACGGTAGAAGATGCCATGCAGCCCAAGTTTTACGCGCTGTCCATGTTTCCCTATCCATCGGGCAACCTGCACATGGGGCATGTCCGCGTCTATACCATTGTGGATGTGATTGCACGGGTTCGCCGGATGCAGGGTTATCGAGTACTCAACCCCATGGGCTGGGATGCCTTTGGCTTGCCTGCCGAAAATGCCGCCATTGAACGGGGTATTCCGCCTGCCACCTGGACGTACCAGAACATAGACCAAATGCGGCAGCAGTTAGATCAGTTGGGGATCTCCTTTGATTGGGAGCGGCAAGTGACCACCTGTTCACCGAATTATTATCAGTGGACGCAGTGGATTTTCTTGCAGTTTTTCCAGGCGGGGTTGGCTTACCAGAAGGAAGCGACCGTCAACTGGGATCCGATTGACCAGACGGTGCTGGCAAATGAGCAGGTAGACAGTGAAGGAAAATCCTGGCGATCGGGTGCGAAGGTGGAACGCAAACAGTTGCGCCAGTGGTTCTTAAAGATTACCGACTATGCTGAGCAGTTGTTGAACGACCTGGACAAGCTCACGGGCTGGCCCGAAAAAGTACGGTTGATGCAGGCAAACTGGATTGGCAAATCCACCGGGGCGCAGGTCAGCTTTAAAACAGAAGCGGGCGATGAAATTGTGGTTTTTACCACCCGTCCCGATACCCTGTGGGGTGCGACCTTCATGGTGCTGTCGCCAGAACATCCCCTGGTGGAGAAATTGACGACCAAAAAGCAGGCAAAGCTCATTCAGCAATATCAGGCAGAAGCCGCCAGCAAGAGCGACATCGATCGCACCGCCGAAGGACGGGAAAAAACGGGTGTTTGGACCGGCAGTTATGCGATCAATCCGGTGAATGATGAAAAGATCCCCATCTGGATTGCCGACTATGTGTTGATGGACTACGGCACAGGGGCGATTATGGCGGTGCCTGCCCATGACCAGCGTGACTTTGAGTTTGCCCAAACCTTTAATTTACCGATCAAGGTCGTGGTGCAGCCACCCGATCAGGCGATCGCCACTGAAACCATGACTGCCGCCCATGCGGGAGATGGGGTCATGGTCAATTCAGGTCCCTTGAATGGGGTGCCTGCTGGTAAGGAAAAGGGACAAAGTGTAGAAGCCGCTGTTGCCTGGCTGGAGCAGCATGGCAAAGGCAAGGGCATGGCAAATTACCGGCTGCGCGACTGGTTAATTTCCCGCCAGCGTTACTGGGGCGCACCCATTCCCATCATCCATTGCCCCCAATGTGGTGCGGTTCCGGTACCTGATCAGGATTTGCCTGTGCGGTTACCGGAGGAAGTGGAGTTTTCCGGCAGAGGACCGTCCCCCTTAGCCAAATTGGACAACTGGATTAACGTCCCCTGCCCCACCTGTGGTAGGCCTGCCAAACGGGAAACCGACACAATGGATACGTTTATCGATTCCTCCTGGTACTTTTTGCGCTACCCCGATGCCAGCAATGAGCAACAGGCATTTGATCCCCAAAAAACGAATGATTGGATGCCCGTAGATCAATACGTGGGTGGGATTGAACACGCTATTTTGCACCTGCTCTACTCCCGCTTTTTTACCAAGGTACTGCGCGATCGCGGCTTGCTTAACTTTGATGAACCCTTTCAGCGCTTGCTGACCCAGGGCATGGTACAGGGCAGAACGTATAAAAATCCCAAAACTGGGAAATACGTCGTGCCCATGAACATCACAGACTTCGCCCATCCCATCGATCCAGAGACAGGTGATGCACTGGAAGTAGTCTATGAAAAAATGTCCAAATCCAAGTACAACGGGGTGGCACCGGGAGATGTGGTGAACAAATACGGTGCCGATACTGCCCGGATGTTCATTCTGTTCAAAGCGCCCCCCGAAAAGGATCTGGAGTGGGACGAAGCGGATGTGGAAGGACAATTTCGCTTTCTCAACCGGGTCTGGCGGCTGGTCACAGAATTTGTTGTTTGGAATACGATTCACAGTGCTTTTGTCGGCAGGAATCATGTTTGTCGTAGTGACTACACCTCCCCCTACATACCTCAACCAGAGACAACTCAACTTCTTCAAAGGCAATTTGATATTTTAATTGCAGATGCGGAATTAGGGATTATTAGTATTGAGCAAAAATTTGTCTCAATAGATGATTTAACTTCTGGCAGGATTGATCAATGGTTACAGCAAGCTAACCTATCCCTTCAGGAACAAATTAATGTCTGGACCGAGGAATACGATCAAGTTCAACATTTCAGATCTGCTAGAGCGATTATTGCGCTTCCATTTGTGACTGAGGCTCAATGGTTACGAAAATTTGATCAACTAGCTGAACTTCCGCCTATAGTTTTCGGAGATCAATTAGGAAATGATGATTTCCTTGCCAGGATCAACCAGATACATCCTCAAATTCTGGCAAGTGAGCCTATAGCTAATAACCTCGTTCAATTAATTAGTTCTTTACTTGGCTCACAAGATCTTACTAGAACTGAGAAAAACCTGCGGCGGGCAATCCATACGGCGATTCAGGCGGTGACTGAAGACCTGGAAGGCGAGTACCAGTTCAACACAGCTGTTTCCGAATTGATGAAGTTGAGCAATGCGCTGACCGATGCTGCCTGCAAAGATTCTCCTGTTTACGCAGAGGGAATTAAGGCACTGCTCATTTTGCTGGCTCCCTTTGCTCCCCACATTGCAGAAGAACTTTGGTTAGGATTAGGACATACCGACTCCATCCATCGTCAGTCCTGGTTAACAGTCGATCCGGCTGCTCTGGTGGCGGATGAAATTACCCTCGTCATCCAGATCAACGGCAAAACGCGGGGAGCGCTTCAGGCTTCCGCCCAACTGAGCAAAGAGGAGTTGGAACAGTTTGCCCGGGAATCGGACATTGCCCAGAAGTACATTGAAGGGAAAACGATTAAGAAGGCGATCGTCGTTCCCGGTAAATTAGTCAACTTTGTAGTGGGCTAAGAACTAAGGACGCGATCTATGTACCCAACTCCCAGATCCCCGGTGTCTGGGATAACGATCCCGCATTAAACTAAACTCAACAAAACACCGGGGATCTTGACCACGAAGCTGCCCATTGCCTGACGCACAAACCATCAATGACACTACTCACCCAACCAACCCCGGCGGAAACACCCCAGCCCCCTATAACTCCTTTACTTGGTCGGTCCCTGGCAGCGTTATCTGAGTGGGTGCAGCAGCAGGGGCAGCCAGCTTACCGGGGTCAACAACTGCATGATTGGATTTACCAGAAAGGCGTGCGATCGCTTTCCGAAATCTCCGTCTTCCCAAAACAGTGGCGATCGGAGCTAGAAGCCATTGCCATAGGGCGATCAACCCTGCACCATCGCTCCCCCGCCCCCGATGGCACCGTCAAATTTCTGCTCCGCCTTGCCGATGGCAACATCGTCGAAACCGTCGGAATTCCAACATTTCGGGGACAGACAAGGGCAAATAGGCGACAGGGAACCCCTCAAAATTCAGACTTCAAAACTCAAAACTCCCTTAGCCGCCTTACCGTTTGTGTCTCCTCCCAGGTTGGTTGTCCAATGGCGTGTGATTTTTGTGCCACGGGCAAGGGGGGATTTCTGCGTAATTTGGAAACCCATGAAATTGTGGATCAGGTGTTGACCGTTCAGGAAGACTTTCAGCAACGGGTCAGCAATATTGTGTTTATGGGAATGGGGGAACCGTTGCTGAATACAGAGCATGTGCTGGCGGCGGTTCGCTGTCTGAACCAGGATGTTGGCATTGGGCAACGCCTGATCACAATTTCAACCGTGGGTATTCCTGGACATATCCGCCGCTTGGCAGACCACAACCTGCAAGCAACGCTGGCAGTGAGTTTACATGCTTCCAATCAAGCAATTCGGGAGCAATTGATCCCCAGTGCCCATCATTATCCCCTGGAAGCTTTGCTAGAGGAGTGCCGGGATTACGTGCGGATCACAGGTCGGCGAGTCAGCTTTGAATACATCCTGTTGGCGGGGCTAAATGACTGTCCCGAACACGCGATCGAACTGGCGGGGCATCTGCGCGGCTTCCAGAGCCACGTCAATTTGATCCCTTATAACCCAATCAAGGAAGTAGCCTACAAATGTCCCGATAGTCACCGGATTCAAGCGTTTGTGGACGCCCTCAAAGCCCATCGCATTACAGTGAGTGTCCGGCGCTCTCGCGGACTGCAAGCCGATGCTGCCTGTGGACAACTGCGTGCCTCAGAAATGAAATAGACGCTTCTGGACGAAAGGGAAATTGGCTGGGAAAGGGCGATCGCTACCGCGCAAAAATGCCTGGAGCATAAGCCTCTATCACCCTGGCAGTCTGAGCGCAGGTAATCATCAAATAGTCGCAAGCGGGACACTGAGTTCTAATCAGTTGCTCTGTATTGAGGTGATGACGTTCGGCACAGCTACCGCAATTGGGGCAGCAAATGTTGATTACAGTAATGTCATTAACAGAATGATTGTTAAACACTTGTGTATTAACCAAATTTTGAAGAGTACTCATGGGAAAACTTTACATTTGAAACTACGTAAATCGAAATTAACAAGTAACGAAAAGTATCAAAATTGACTAAGAAAACACACTTGTGAAGCGGATTGCTCGACCAGGATGAGATTACTATTATGTCGGTATTTATGCGGGTTGGCAATAAACCTTTCGACAGAAAGCGGTTGCTTTTTATGAATTCTTGATAGGGATCAACTGATTTTAGGTTCTACCTATTTTTAAGTACTTTCAAAAGTCTAAATGCTTTTGAGCAACGGTGTGTCAGAAGTTACAAATCGACTTTACAAGTCTTAAAACCTTGTTAACTTTTAGCTGTTGGCTCTTTAGCTCCCTTGCTGAAGAATTCTTTTCCCTTGACTGAGCCATCTAGTACAAGATGGCGTAAGTCTGAATAGCTTTAGCAAGGGGCTTAAACCTCTTGCCAGCCTTTCACAAAGGCAGCATTACTTATGCCCTAGACTACTAGTGTTCCGTCAGGAAAATTTTGACGGGTCGAAGACCCGCAAAATTTAACCCCAACCAATAACCTGGATTTTGGTTACCCGTCAATCATTGATCGACTTACCACTAGCCTACTTTGTGAAGCGGATCTGAAGGGGTAGTGAAAACAATGAGTTAGTCCTGCTCCCTTTCAGAATAGGTTTGAAACAGTTTGACTAGCTTCTGTGCCTCAATGACGACATTGTGATGTTTGGTAACCAGCTCAGAGCCATGCTTGCCCATTCGCTCCAGTTCTTCTAGAGGAGTTTGCAGAGCCATTCGCATCGCGGTTGCCAGAGCTTGCGTGGAACCAGAAGGCACTAACCAACCACACTGACCGGGTTCTACCAGTTCTGGAATTCCGGCAATGTAGGTGCTGATGACCGGGCGGCAGAGTGCCAGCGATTCCATGATTCCGACTGGCAAACCCTCTGCAAAGCTGGGTAGTACCATCACCTGAGCCTGGATCAATTGTTGCTGAACTTCGGCATTGGTTGCCCAACCGGTAATTTCAACATGATTTTGCAAACCAAGTTGGGAAACCATGCCTTCAATCTGCCCCCGCAGGGGACCATCCCCGACCAGAATCAGTTTGAATTGATTTCCCTCACTGGCAAGCTGGCTGACTGCCTCAATCAGCATCAAATGCCCCTTCTGCTCACTCAGACGGGCAACACAAACAAACCGAGGCTGTGGGGGAATCGGGATAGCAGGCTGAGCCAGAAAAGCATGATCCACACCGCAATGAATTACATGAATCTTGGACCACTGCTTATAGTCACACCAGCGAAAAAGCTGGCTTTTACCAAAGGCGCAGACGGATACAACAAAAGCAGCCCGGTTTATTTTCTCGGTCAGGGCGATCGCGGTTGGCTTATCAAACTCTTCGGGACCGTGTACCGTGAAGCTATAGGGTGGACCCCCCAGGGCATGGCATAGCATCGCCACAGTCGTGGAATTGGTGCCAAAGTGAGCGTGAACGTGATTAACCCTTGCATCGGAAAACCATTTCAGCAGGACGCAGGCTTCCGCCAAATATGCCAGGTGAATCACCATTCCCCGCTCTGACTTCCAACCCACTTTGAATGCCAGCCGCGTAGCGTTGAAAAACTGTGCGGGTCTGGTCAACGCTACTTGCACCAAACTAAACAGTAGCTTGGTGGCTCCACCTGCCAAGACAAAACGAGTTTTCTCAAACTCCTGTCGGTCTGCTCCATCTACCAGTTCTGCATCCAGCGATCGAATAGAGAACCGGCTCACCGAAACGCCAGAGGCTTCCACTGCAAGAATTTCTCGACGGATAAAACTGTGGCTGACCTTGGGATACTGGTTCACCAGATAGGCAACATGCATGGCGATCGCGGGGAGTAAGGGGGACGTTGGTAGTATTCACCAGAAATTCCTCACAGGTGACATGCAGCCCCAAAAAGGGCTATCCCGGTGGAAATCCTACAAGGTATTCTGGCTTAAATCCGCTCTCTTATTTAGAGATTCCCTCACCCTGTCCAATGCTTCATGGAACCGTGAAGCCTATAGCAAAGTGCTGAAAGGTTGTCTTAAACACCATGAACAAAATCCCCGGAACCTCTGAGATTCCGGGGATTGAAAACTCGGTTCAGTCCATTCAAGCCTAGCTTCTCTGAACCGTTGCCAGGATTTCATCCAGAATTTCCTGTGCTCCTTGCTGACGCAGAGTTTGAGCCAGTTCAGTTCCTAGCCTTTCCGCATCAGTAGCGGGTCCTGTCACACTATCTTTAACCAGCCTTTGCCCATCTAAACTGACAACAATACCTACCAGGGTAAGGGTGTCCCCATCCAGTGTGGTGTTGACACCAATCGGCACCTGACAGCCCCCTTCCAGTTCTCGAAGGAAAGCCCTTTCGGCATAGCAACGATAGGCAGTCGGTAGGTGTTCCAATGCCTTCAGCAACTCCAACACCTCAGTGTCACCAGCACGACACTCAATTCCCAGTGCGCCCTGCCCCACGGCATGGAGGGAAACCTCCGCCGGAATCACCTGATGAATTCGATCTGCCATTTCCAGACGTTGTAAACCCGCCACTGCCAGAATTAGCGCATCATACTCGCCTGCATCTAACTTTCCGAGACGGGTATTCAGATTACCACGCACGTCCTTAAAGCTGAGGTGGGGATAGTGATGACGCAGTTGTGCCAGTCTGCGGAGGGAAGAGGTGCCAATAACGGCTCCCTCTGGCAGGGTATCTAGTTGCTTGTCTTTATGACTTTCGTGGACAACCAGAGCATCTGCTGGGTTTTCCCGTTCAGTCACACAACCCAACACCAGACCTTCGGGCAATCGGGTTGGCAAATCTTTAAGGGAATGAACGGCAAAGTCAATGTCGCCATTCAGCATTCCCACTTCCAGTTCTTTAGTAAAGAGACCCTTATCGCCAATCTTCGCCAGGGCAACATCCAGGATTTTATCGCCGTGGGTACTCATGGTTTGCACTTCAAAGGTGCGATCGGGAAATGCCTTCTGCAAATTCTCCTGAACCCAGTAAGTCTGAACCAACGCCAGTTGGCTTTTACGGGAACCGATGCGAATGGTGCGGCTGGAGCTAGAAACAGTCGGCGATGCAGACAGTGTCATAAATTCAGGAATGGAAACGGGTTTTAAGTCACTCCTTTCACATTACCGCAGTGTGTAGCCCTATCTGCACCAGGGTGCGCGAATTCAATATTACAGTTAATTAAGGACTGCTGAGGAGTTTAAACAACTCTATGGGGCAAGTTGGCAGAAATCGGTGTATTGCAGGTGTCAGATGTCCAGGCTTTGCTAACACCAGCCAAACGGTGTCATGGGAGAAGGAACCGTGTGGGTTTTTACGTTTGCTATTTGTCCTAAACCTTATGACTGAATAACTGCTGTGGTATGGGATGAACTGGACTAACCAGAATAAAAAAAATCCCCAGCCTGAGCCGGGGATTTAGATCAGGGTGCATCTACCACTCCACTCTTCTCTAAGTTCAGACTGCTTCAGGATGGCTTACCGCAAATTCACATTGCTTTATCGTGTCTTCATCAAGAGCGTTGTAAGAGCCTATCCGAAAAAGCCTATCCGCAAACGTCCTGGACTTAGCACTGGGCTTTAACCACTGAGGTTTTTGGGATAGCTTTAATTGTCCCCAAGCGACTCACTCAGGATCCCTGCTCTTGTTGCAGCAAACTCTCTTTAGAGTCGCCCCAGTAAGCGCTATAGGTCCAAACTTCGTTGTTTCCTTTTGTTTCCATTGACCAGCGGTAAATCGCGGATTTTGGGTCTACTCCAATCTCAAGCAACTTTGCGCCCATGTAATACTCCATCTGGCGTTTGGTCATGTCTTTGGAGTCACTGGGTTTACTCTTCTCAATAGTGCGGGACAGATGTGCCTGGGTATGTTTTGCCATGGGATTTCTGATAATTCGCTCACTCATAGCATAAAAGTTTTTGAGGATGGCGAACTAGTCAAGCACCACGACGGAATTGAGGTTTTTGTGGTTTTCTAATGCTTTAACGCAGCACCAGTCCAGAGTTCAGGGTTAGTGTCAGGTCCGTTGTTGGGTGAACGACCACTACTTCTTTGCGCCGTTTGCCCAGGAGCAGCCCACCCAGGGCACCCGCACCCGCACCCGCTAAAACCTTGCCGAAGGTAATGCGGCGGCTGCCTGTAATACCAGACAGAATCGTCGCGGCACCAGCTCCTACGGCAGCCCCAGTGGCGATCGCCGTACCGTTGTTTTCGCTTACCTCTTCAATCCGGGTCACTTCCCTGGAATCAGCGCTAATTGGGTATGAGGTGCCATCTGGCAAAATTAGGGTTTCGGAAACAAAGCGGGAACCATAGCCGGATGGCACCATGTTGCCCCGAATTTCGCTACCCGCAGGCACCAACATGGCACCTGCGGTGTTACGGATGTTACTTGCCACCCTTAAGGTGATGGGAGCGGTTTCATCGGGGGCAACTACGATTTTGTCAGCCTCGTCATAGCGGACGGGGATGCGAGTGCCAGCGGGAATGGTTTGTACCGTGGAGGGATATTGACCTGAGGGATACTGCCCTGATGGGGGAAACAGTTGAGCCACGGTGTAGGGAGTGGGGGTAGCTGAAACGGATGCCGGAGTCATGAAGGGCGAGATCGCACTGGATACGATTCCAAATGCAACAACCAGGGCAGGACCAGCCTGCCAGCGATCAAGATTTAACATGGTTGATTACCAAGCAATACGGGGGGTAATGGTTAATTAGAGTGATGATTTGGGGGAAAAGTTCCGTTCACTTACCCAAAAAGGCGCGGACATATTTGGTGTAAACAGTTGGGCATTCCAGATGAACCGCATGACCGCAATCTGGGACAACTTCTAATCGAGCCGTTGGGCAACAGTCAGCTATTTCCTGGTTAATTGTGCAAAATTTGCGATCGCGCTCACCCACTAGCAGCAGCAATGGCTGTCGGTGATGTGCCAGCAGTTCCCACATAGAAGGTTGGTTGCCTGCACTGAGGCTACGGAGAGACTTTGCCAGTTCACCAGGTCGGTTGTGCGATCGCTGCTCCCGGATTGACTCGAACTCTACATGCTGCTGTAAGGACTGAAATAGCGGTTGCCCATACCACTGGTTTAAAAAAGCGGGAAAATCTGCTTCCAGTTGGTCAGCCAGAAGGCGATCGCGCTGCAATCGCTGCTGCCGTTCCTGTTCTGTTTTCAGCCCAGGGGAAGCCGACTCCAAAATTACTTTGGGAAACCGATCAGCAAAGTGGATTGCCAGATATAGCGCTAATCGTCCCCCCATTGAGTAACCAGCCAGCCAGCACAGAGGAATCCCGTGTTCATCTAACCAACCGACTAATGCTCTAGCGGTGTCAGACATCCTATAGAGATCTTCCCCTCCCTCCACCTGTGTGTGACCATGCCCCGGCAAATCCACTGCGACACAACAAAACTGGTCTGATAATTGAGCCATCACCCGCTCAAAATCTCTGCTACTCCCCAAAAAGCCATGTAAAAACAGCACTACAGGTAAATTAGTAGCTCCCTGGATAGATGAATGGAAATGGTAGGGCATGGGGGAGGAGTAGAAGGGTGGAGGAGGAGAGGAGTGGAAGGGTGGAGGAGTGGAGGGTGGAAGAATGATCTATTCCCTCATCCCCCTCACCCCTTAACGCTCTTTCTGCTGCTGATACCGTTCTTTAAACTCTTGCTGCTGTTGCTTGTGGTCTACGATCGGCATGGGATAGCCACAGCGATCGCGTTCTTCTGGAGGTATGTTGCCAGTCACCAGGGCTTCCGTATCCACACTTGCCAGTTCTGGAAGCCATTTGCGGATGTACTCTGCATCGGGGTCAAATTTTTTTGCCTGACTTGCCGGGTTAAAAATCCGTAGAGGTTTGGGATCCATACCGCTGGATGCACTCCACTGCCAACCGCCGTTGTTTGCTGCCAGATCACCGTCAATTAGCTTTTGGAGAAAGTACTTTTCGCCCCGCTGCCAGTTGATCAACAAATCTTTGGTCAGAAAGCTGGCAACAATCATGCGGCAGCGGTTGTGCATCCAACCAATTTCGTTCATCTGGCGCATGGCGGCATCGACGATCGGGTAGCCCGTTCTGCCTTCACACCAGGCTTGAAAGTATTCCTCATTGTCATCCCAGGGAAACTCTTTCAGGGCTTCCCGATAAGGACCATCTGCCAGTTCTGGGAAAAAATACAGAACATGCTGGTAAAACTCCCGCCATGCCAGTTCTTGCTGCCAGGTTTGAATTCCGTTTCTGGCTTCGTCGCTGCGGGTATTTTCCAGAGCCGTCTGGGTCGCTGCCCAGACAGTGCGGATACCGATTGCACCAAACTTAAGCGGGGCACTCAGTCGAGAAGTACCAGGATTGGCTGGAAAGTTTCGCTGCTCGGCGTATTCCGTAATGGCGCGATCGCAAAAGTCCTCCAGTATTCCCTGGGCGACTTCCTCTCCTGGCTCGACCAGCAGATCACCATCCCAAACAAAACCTAAATCTTTCGCCGAGGGCAACTCAATTACACCCGCCTTCTGCGCTGACTTTTGCTCCTGCTCGGTCAATCCCTGCACCCCTGCAAGCGTTTCATGAGGAGCTTCTTTGGGCTTACGGCTCCAGTTGCGCCAGAAGGGAGTGTAGACCGTATAGGGTTGACCTGACCCTGTTTTGATGTCCTGCGGAGCGTGCAAGAGTTGATCCCAGAAATGATAAACCTCGATTCCTTGTTCCCGCAGGGCGGCAGCGACCGTGCGATCGCGATCGCGGGAATACGGCTCCACATCTTTGTTGAAATAGACTGCTGAAGCATGGAGAGCAGTTGCCAGTCGAGGAATCCCTTCCCGGGGATTCGCCTTCAAGATTAATAACTGGCTACCGGCTTCAACATATCGCTTTTGCAATTTTTGCAGGCAACCTATCAGGTAGGTCACTCTGGCAGGTGCAATATCATCTCGTTCCAGGATGTTGGGATCCAGACAAAAGACTCCAACGATTCTGGCAGAACACTGGCGAGCCGCCGCCAGCCCTAAATTATCCGCAATCCGCAAATCTCGACGATGCCAGAACAAAATTAAATCAGACATATGTTAGTGGTTCACCAAAGGAACTTTGCCCGGTAATCTAAACCCAGAAAAACCAATTTGCGGGGTTTTGAAAGGTTGCAAACCCTTCAAAATCTGCATTCCAGACTATTAGTGGTTTGTCAACTGTGTGTTTGTGAGCCTGGAATAGAAAAGGGATGATTATTTTAGGGTTTTAAGCCTACAAACTAAATTCTTGACAGACCACTCGTTCATTAGCAAACAATGTTTTAAGAACAGACAGCCCATTTCAGTGATTCAATAGCCCCACTTTGTGGGCATGCTTTGCTTAAAGAGCTTTACAGGCAAGCACCTGTTAATACAATGTTCCACAAATCCTGGATTCCGGTCTGGCTCATATTGATTCTGGTATTTATCGGATTTGGTGACAAGTTTTTGCCTCAACCCCTGAGTGGTGCCAGTTACAAAACTCGCACGACTATCAACCAGGTGATGATGGCATCGTTCAAAATATGGACACCTAAAAACAAGCCCTACGATCGCACCGAACGGGCACTGGAACAAGAGAGATCTGGAAAAAGCCCTTAAAAAACCAGTTACCTGCTACTCGCTTCTATGGCTGCCATTTTCAAGCCTTTTGGGCGATCGCCACAGGTCTATCTAAACATGCCGCTTTGTATTGACCGACGGGATACTGGTCAATGTGCTGAAAGATGGCAACTGGCGCAACAATCCGGCAGCTAAAAAACTCAATCGCGGTCTTTCCATCGGGAAAGAGTCGCACTTTGGGTGAAAAATCTTTTGGCTCATCAACCTTCCACTGCCAACTTACCTGGGTTGGGAGGGTATTAATCAGGCGATGGTGAGTCCAGTTACAGGATTTGCCCAGTGCCCCCAGTTCTCGTAATTCCCGGCGCAAAATGGAAGCTACGACATAGGTAGCAGGGGAGCGATCGCCCGCAATGGCATCCATTACATCGGGTAATGCTCCTTCAGGATGGGGAGGTTGGGTGCGATCTCCGCTGGTGATGAGGGCTTTTTCTAATTGAGCTGTAGTACTCAGCATCTCTGGCACAGCCCAGGTCATTCCAGTTCCATCATTGGGTGTGCGATACAGATAGCAAACCAATCGCATGTCTGGCTTCAGATGCAGTCCGGGTAACTTCATCAGCGCATCTCCCGGATTGGCTGAACTGATAAACCACTGACCCCTGACATTAGGAGCGTAGGTTGCTTCTTCAACGATTCCACCAAAGTTAAATAATTCTCCCAGGTCGCTGAGGGAGTCTGGTTCTGGCAGTTCATCCACCTCATCGTAGGAAGACCACAACCGGGGATGGTTCTCAGACTTTGGCAAAGCCAACACCGTCCTAATGTGTTGGCGAATTTTCTGAACACTTTCGAGGGGGATTTTTTGAATAGACATAGGGAACATCCACCTCAGTGGGACAAAAGAAAGGAAAAGCCGCTGGTGGCTACAAAACCTGTTCTAGATCCTAGTGTTCCCACTTATTTGTGCAGCATTGATAGGAACAATGTTTAACAATACTTGAGGAGGACAGGAAAGTGAGGAGTCAAGACGACTTTGCCGCTCCCGAAAATCGAGATTTAGGCATTTGTTTGTCCTAAGTAGGCGGTTCAAATTAATTGTAAAAAGGGGGAGTGGGGGCTGCGCCCCCAGGCACGGGGTTCCACCCCCTCCACCCCCAAAACTATCTTTAATCTAATTACACCCGGCTACTTATCTGGGATTGAAATTCTTTTTCAGACATCAAATCCTGAGTGTTTTCCACCCGATCCAGAAAGACAATCCCATTCAAATGGTCGAGTTCATGCTGGAAGATACGGGCAACGAAGTCGGTTAATTGCTGCTGATGCTGTTTGCCCTCTCGTCCGATATATTCAACTTCGATCGCTTGGTACCTGGGTACCAAGCCTCGAATACCAGGGATACTGAGACAGCCTTCCCATCCCTTTACCATCTGCTCAGAATGGGCGAGGATACGGGGGTTAATCATTGCCGTTGGCTCCATTTCGGGAGCATCCGGATAGCGTGGGTTAGGACGAGATGCCACAATAAACATGCGTCTGGACTGAGCTACCTGGGGCGCAGCAATCCCAACCCCATTTGCCTTGCCCACCGTCAGCATGAGATCCTCAATCAATCTTTGAATACACGCTTGATGAATATCCAGGACTGGCTGCGATCGCTGACGCAAAACCGGATTACCCAACTCAATTACCGATAGAACTTCAGCCATAGAAATGTGGGAGGGAAAGAGGAAGCAGAGTGAAGAGTTGAGAGTTAAAAGTTTTGAGTTTGTGGGTAATGGCAAAAGGCAGAGCCTTTTGCCCCAACACCTGACACCTAATACCTAACCCTACTCATTCTGAGCCGTCCTGGCTGGAAAGGGTCCGGGCTGAGCTGAGAGCGCAACCGACTGCCCATTACGATTTAACTCCACCTGTAAGGTGCCGCCAATGGTGGCGCGATCGACTGCCTGCTGCACTTCGTCAGCCGTTTTCACAAGCTGACCATTGATTTTTTTGATGACATCGCCAATTTTAAATCCGGCTCTAGCGGCAGGAGAATCCGGCATCACCCGTACAATCAGGACTCCCTCATCATCCTGAACATTGACATCGATTTCCTTCGAGCGGTTCACCTGATCCCTCAGTTCAGGAGTGAGGGTTGTCATCTGAATACCCAGGTAGGGATGATCTACCTTTCCTTTGGTAATCAACTGATTGGCAATATTCTGAGCCGTGTTAATTGGAATTGCAAAGCCCAAGCCTTGAGCGCCTCCAATGATGGCGGTGTTCATGCCAATGACCTGACCACGCTGGTTCAATAAAGGACCACCGGAGTTACCAGGATTAATTGCCGCATCGGTTTGGATAAAGCCAACCCGCTTATCAGGTACTCCCACTTGGGAACTACGACGACCCGTTCCACTGATAATGCCAACGGTCACGGTGTTGTCTAACCCCAGGGGGTTACCAATCGCGACCGCCCATTCACCTGGTCGGAGCGAATCCGAATTGCCAACGGCAACCGTGGGTAAATTGTTTGCTTCAATTTTGATCACAGCAACATCAGTGAGCGTATCATTACCCAGGACTTTACCCCGAAATTCTCGACCATCCCTCAGCTTTACAGTCACCGTGTCTGCACCGCTGACCACATGGGCATTGGTCAGAATCAGCCCATCAGACTTGATGATAAAACCTGAACCAGTGCCCTGCTGCACGCGGCTTGAGGGTGGCGTAGGCACATCAGAGCCAAAGAATTGCCGGAAAAACGGGTCATTCAACATGGGAGGAACCCGTGTTTGCACTGTCCGGGAGGAGTCAATCCGCACAACCGCAGGACCCACCTGATCGACGACATTAACAATAAAGTTGGGATCCGTTGCCGAAAGCAGCCCGCTGCCTTGACTGGGTGCCTGTGCCACCAAAGGCGCGTCGCTAGTAATGGCTTGAGCAATGGCTGGTTGAGAAGGTGAAGGGGCAGATGAGAGCAGGCGATCGCCTGCCACCGCTGCCCCAGCCCCAACCAAAGGCAACATTAACAAAATGGCTGGCTTCTTCCAGGAGAACCGACGAGATTTGTCTGATTTGTCTGAATTATTGATTGAATTATTCATTGTCATCACTATCTAAGTTGTCCGCTAGGTTTGAACGATTGTGTCAAAAGGTGGGTGGATGCTGTATGAGCCGTATTGCAGTATCTTGAAGGGCAACTACACAATCAAAGTGACGCTGGGATCAACCATACAACTATCCTACTGATTCAAGATGTTAGATGGCACGTATGACTTTTAGATAACACTCAAATTACGCCGAGATGAAAATCAATAGTTACGGACCGGGGGTCAGGTTCCAGGTTTCAGATTCCAGATGTTCAAGTAGGCAGGGATAAGGGGTTCAGGAGATCCATTTAGCTGCTACAAATCACGGTCAGTCATAGACTTACCTGATAAACCATGACGTTGAAAAGCAAATTTTTGCTCCCACTGTTGATCATTTCTTTAACACTAGCTCAATCGTGCCTGACAGAACCCAAGCATTGAGCCAGGTAGGAAGTAAACACCCGACACCTACCACCATGTCAATCTGTCATTTCAAGTTCATCCTTGAAACACAGGATTGACAAACGGGCTTGATACCTTTTAATCACAGGTGAATGAACTGTAAGGACAGACGAGCCGACACCAGTTTGGTGCTCCTCACACTCAGTTGTCACTCAGCGGGAACAGGTTTCTGTATTCTCTCTGAAGGCGACACAGAAGGCTCCGTCTGTCCTCTTTCTTTTTTTGGCATTACTAAAAAGCAGGAATGCTTCTTTAAATGAATTGCTGGGTCAATTCACAGGTTAAATCGACCCGCCCTTGAGGCAGTATTGCGGGGTCAAGGGCGGATTTGCCCATCCTGCGGGAAGCAAGCTACATCCCTAACCCTTGTATCTTAAGAACCAGAGAGAAGGGAGCTAGAACTCCGTGCCCTCGTACCTATTTCGCACTCTGAATTCCGCCCTGACGGAAACAGGGGTGCCAAACTTACGCCGCAGTTTATCAGGTCAAAACTCTCAACTCAAAACTCTTGCTCCTTCATCCCTACCTCATCCCGCTACTCGTTTCCTCCAGTTACGATAAAATCAAGTGATTTTTCCTTGGGGTGACGATGCAGTACCGACAACTGGGTGACAGTGAGCTTCAGGTTTCTGAAATTGGTTTGGGGACGATGACTTTTGGACAACAAAATACATTGGAGGAGGCGCATCAGCAGTTAGACTGTGCCCTGTTCCATGGGGTCAATTTTATTGATGCCGCCGAGATGTATCCGGTGCCTGCCCGTCAGGAGACCCAGGGGTTGACGGAAGAATACATTGGTCAGTGGTTGGTCCGAAAACAGCGCGATCGCCTGATTATTGCGACCAAAATTGCCGGACCTTCCCGCCACCTGGACTGGATTCGGAATGGTCCCAATGCCATCGATCGCCCGAATATCGAGCAAGCCGTTAACGACAGCCTAAAACGCCTGCAAACGGACTACATTGACCTGTACCAGATTCACTGGCCCAACCGCTACGTGCCTCTGTTTGGACAAACCGTGTTTGACCCGAAGCAAATCCGCGCCACTGTTCCCATTGCTGAACAACTCACTGGGTTTGCCGATCTGATCAAAGCAGGCAAAATTCGCTACCTGGGACTGAGTAACGAAACCCCCTGGGGTGTCGCCCAATTTTGCCAGGTTGCCCGCCAGTTGGGTCTGCCGAAAGTGGTTTCGATTCAGAACGCTTACAGCCTGATTAACCGCGTGTTTGAAACGGCTCTGGCAGAAACCTGCTACTACGAAAACTTGGGGCTGTTGGCATATAGCCCTTTAGGGTTCGGGTCACTGACCGGCAAATATTCACAAGAGAAGCCTGCCGATGCCCGCTTAACCCTGTTTCCTGGTTTTGGGCAGCGCTACTCCAAGCCCAACGTGGATGTTGCGGTTGATGCCTATGGGGCGATCGCCAAACAGCATAACCTTAGCCCTGTTTCCCTGGCACTGGCATTTGTGCGCCAGCAATGGTTTGTCACCAGCACCATCCTTGGCGCAACCACCCTCGCCCAACTTGAAGAAAATCTTGCCAGCCTTCAGATCAACCTCAGCCCAGAAATTGTGGCAGAAATCAATGCGGTTCACAGTCGCTATCCCAACCCGGCACCGTGAAGGGGGAGAATTGAGAGTTGAGAATTGAGAGTTCCCCTCAGCCCCCTGCTCCTCCCTTTCTATCCTTCACTCTTCGCTTGTGAGCGACTTTAAACGAATTCTCCACAAGTCATCTAACCGTCCGGCTCCAATCGTTAGCCCTCCCCGCAAACCGTTGTCTGGGGTAAGTCCAATCGCAAAAGAGCGACCCAGTGGTATTTGTCCTAATCTGCCATAACCCAGAATATTGTCTGGATCGGCAATCGCACGTTGATTAAGCCGAACAGTCAGTTGCCCACCACCCGCAAAGTAAATAGTGGCTAAATCCTGGTTAAATTCCACTTGAGTATCAAACACACCGCCCGTCTGGTAGGAGTAAACCTGGGCATCCAGTTTCCTACCATCAATATTTCTGCCCTCGTACTCCGCTGCACGGGCAGGGGTGCTTAGCAACAGTAGAGAAGTAATGGCGATCGCCCATGCTTTCATAAACCAACCTCAAAATTCACCTTTTCACAGGCTATATCTCCAGGTTAAGCCAGGTTTCCCAGACTGTGCGATCGCCCAGGCATCAGAATTTTGATTCTGTCAGGCTTTGATTCCATCAAGTTTTGATTCCGCCAAACACATAGGCGCGCCCAGCTCAAAGACTAAGCACCCGACTCAGAACATCCGATACGCAATACCCAATACCAGGTGCCCGATACCGGAATCCTTGCTAATGACCCATCAAAACTTCTGAGGGATTACTTCCTGAGCCGGAGCAGTTGGAGCTGGAGTTGGAGTTAGGGACGGTGCTGGCTCAAACAAAGGGGTTTGGCTCGGTTCAAACGATTCGACAAGCGGATAGCTAATAAACGTTGGGTCTAACTCGCGCGGGAAATAACCTCCATCAATACAGGTGCTAATTGCCTGGGTGGAAGGATACTTAGCCGCCTGGGTCGTGCCCACGACACAATTAGCAAGCCGATCGGGAAACAGACTCCGACGACAGCCATCGAGTACGTCAGCAGCGGTGGCTCCCTCGACTCTGCCATTAATATCAACCACACAGGATGCCATTTCCTCGGGACGACGCACCTGACGGCAGGCGGAAAGGGCATCCGCCGCCGCGATCGCATCCACACTGGCAACCCTTTCAACACACTTGGACAAATCACTCGGCACTAGCGTGCGGGCGCAGGCAGAGGTGGCTTCTTCAACAGAAAGCTGGAGATTGATCAAACGGGATGTGCATTGGTCAAAATCCCTTCTACTCGGTCGATAGTCGTTCACTCTTGGAAGCGGAAAAGGGAGGGCGATCGCAATCGGTGCTGGAACGACCGCAGCCACAAGACCAGCAACGATACCCAGACCAGACAGACCGCGAACCAGCCTTCTGGCTCCTAAGGTCAACAATGAAGGTTGAGAGAGTTGAATGCTCACGGGTCTATGAAGATTAAACAGTCTGACTTGCATGATACACGCTTTCTCCAGTAGACAAAAGCGAACGTAACCGATATTACCCCTGGTCAGGGCGATCGTTCCCCAACAAACTGAAATCTGGCACCTTTGATAGATAACCCAACGTAACAAAATTTGCTTTCTGTATCGCCCAATTCGGACACGGTAATCAACTAAAGTGTTAAAGATACTATGAATCCGTTCATTAAAAAACCAGAGAAAAAACCAGAGGATACCCCGGTATGCATCTGAGCGAGATTACCCACCCTAACCAGTTGCATGGTTTGTCTGTTTACCAGCTCCAGCAAGTTGCCCGTCAAATCCGCGAAAAACACCTACAAACCGTTGCAGCTACAGGCGGACACCTGGGTCCCGGTTTAGGCGTTGTCGAGTTAACCCTTGCCCTTTACCAGACGTTGGATCTGGACCACGATAAAGTCGTTTGGGACGTAGGGCACCAGGCATACCCCCACAAGCTGATTACCGGCAGGTATTCTCGCTTTCACACGCTACGCCAAAAGGATGGGGTCGCTGGTTATTTGAAGCGATGTGAGAGCAAATTTGACCACTTTGGGGCTGGTCACGCCTCTACCAGTATTTCAGCCGCTTTGGGAATGGCTCTGGCAAGGGATATACAGGGCGAGAAGTACAAAGTAGTCGCTGTGATTGGAGATGGTGCCTTAACCGGTGGTATGGCACTGGAAGCGATTAATCATGCCGGACATTTGCCTAAGACCAACCTGTTGGTTGTCCTAAACGACAATGAAATGTCCATTTCTCCCAATGTGGGTGCCATTCCCCGTTATCTCAACAAAATGCGCCTCAGCCCTCCCGTTCAATTTCTGAGCGACAATCTGGAAGAACAGTTCAAGCACCTCCCCTTTGTCGGGGACTCCCTTGCCCCCGAATTGGATCGGTTTAAGGAAGGGATGAAGCGCCTGGCAGTGCCCAAGGTCGGGGCAGTGTTTGAAGAATTAGGCTTTACCTATATTGGACCCATTGATGGGCATAACCTGGAAGAATTGCTTGCCACGTTTCAGCAGGCTCACAAAACTCCGGGTCCTGTCCTGCTTCATGTGGCGACCACTAAGGGCAAGGGCTATGAGGTTGCTGAGCAAGATCAGGTTGGTTACCACGCTCAAAATCCCTTTAATCTAGCAACTGGAAAGGCAATTCCGTCCAGCAAGCCCAAACCGCCTGGCTATTCAAAAGTGTTTGGCGAAACATTGACCAAACTGGCAGAAAATAACCACCGCATCATTGGCATTACTGCCGCGATGGCAACAGGCACGGGGTTAGACATTCTGCAAAAGCGGGTGCCAGAGCAGTACATTGATGTGGGAATCGCTGAACAACACGCCGTTACCCTGGCTGCCGGACTTGCCTGTGAAGGAATGCGCCCGGTTGCCACTATCTATTCCACCTTCTTGCAGCGGGCATTTGACCAGATTATCCACGATGTCTGCATCCAAAACCTACCCGTGTTTTTCTGTCTAGATCGGGCAGGCATTGTGGGGGCAGACGGTCCGACACACCAGGGGATGTATGACATTGCCTACTTGCGCTGTATTCCCAATATGGTGCTGATGGCTCCCAAGGATGAGGCTGAACTTCAGCGCATGATTGTGACTGGAATTGAGCATACCGATGGACCGATTGCCCTCCGCTATCCCAGAGGCAACGGCTATGGTGCGCCTTTAATGGAAGAGGGTTGGGAACCCCTACCCATCGGCAAAGGGGAAATTTTGCGGAATGGGGACGATTTGCTGATCATTGCCTATGGATCCATGGTTTATCCATCCATGCAAACGGCAGAAATTCTGCATGAGCATGGCATTGACGCTACGGTAATTAACGCCCGCTTTGCCAAACCTCTGGATACTGAGCTAATTTTGCCCCTGGCACAACAAATTGGTCGGGTTGTGACGATGGAAGAAGGCTGTCTCCCTGGTGGTTTTGGTTCGGCGATCGCGGAAGCACTCCTGGATGCTGACATTGCCGTCCCCCTGACCCGGATTGGGATTCCCGACAAGCTGGTTGACCACGCAACCCCCGATCAATCTAAAGCTGAACTGGGACTGACCCCGCCCCAAATGGCAGAGCGGATTTTGAAGCTGTTCAGTCAACAGCCATCTGTTGTTGGAGTTTAGGAGGTTGTTAGCTGTTGGTTGTTAGTTGCTAAGGAGCAACTACTGGTCACTCATCACTGGTGATTGGTAGTTTTCAACTCTCAACTCTCACCTTAAGTTCTAACAAAAAAGGCAGCCGATGGGCTGCCTTTCAATTAGTGCATGAGGTGCAATTTAAGTCTACAAAGAGTGCCGCTCCTGGATTGACTGGTTACAGTTTTCGATACCACTTATTGCGATACCGCTTGTAGAAACAATGGACTGATACTCTGTAGCGTCAGTTCAGCAACTATTCAAAGGGTGTCTGGTGTCAGGAATGGTAGCCAGATTGATGTCAAGGTCTAGTAAGAGCAATGGGCAGGGACAATGGGGAAACCGTCACACCCATTTGGACCAACCCTTTTAATCTCCGCCACACTATAAACAACTAAGCGTTTAACTGTCTCAACTGCCCCCCAGAGTCTCGCCTGAGGGGCAATTTATTCTTTAAAGCTTATGCTTTAAAGCAACCGGAAGATAAAAGGATAGCGGAACGGTTGATCTGGGGTGTTCAGGCAGTGAACGATTGCCCAGGCGGTCAATCCCCAATGAACCAACCACCAGATTCCACCTGCCAGTCCAAAGGTGATAAATGACAACGGAATTAGAATCAGCCCGTAGAGCCAGACATTGAAGTGAAAGTTAATCGCTTCCCTGGCGTTGTCTTTGACAACAGGATCATTGGACACAAATAGAAGGGCGATCGGAATTCCGATTGAAACCAGCAGTCCACTGAAAAAGATCGACCCGTGAGCCAGGGAAGACAATAGTTTGCGCTTATCCGCATCAAAGACTTCAGGCGTTTGCATTGGCAGCCTCACATCCATTGGGGCTTTACTACACTTGCCAATATACAGCGAACTTTGGATTTAGCAGGGAGTGGGAATACGAATAACAGGGCAGGGTTTACCGAAAGCGGTTGCCCAATATTCCGTTCTACCCTGATAGATTAGGAGAAGTTCCAGCAGGATTCAGATCATAATGTCCAGTGAAATCGAAGCCGAATTGCAGGTAGCTGTTGAACAACGGCGTAACTTTGCCATTATTTCTCACCCGGATGCAGGAAAAACAACGCTGACTGAAAAGCTGCTGTTGTACGGGGGGGCAATTCACCAGGCAGGCTCGGTGAAGGCACGGCGGGCACAGCGTCATGCCACTTCGGACTGGATGGAAATGGAACAGCAACGGGGAATTTCGATTACTTCCACCGTCTTGCAATTTGAGTACCGGAACTGCCAGATTAACCTGCTAGATACTCCCGGTCACCAAGACTTTAGTGAAGATACCTACCGCACCCTGGCGGCAGCTGACAATGCGGTGATGCTGATCGATGCCGCCAAGGGCTTGGAACCGCAGACTCGTAAGCTGTTTGAGGTTTGCCGAATGCGGGGGCTACCCATTTTTACGTTTATCAATAAATTAGACCGTCCAGGGCGGGAACCACTGGAATTGCTGGATGAAATTGAGAAAGAGTTGGGCTTGCAGACCTATGCGGTGAATTGGCCTATTGGCATGGGCGATCGCTTCAAAGGGGTATTTGACCGCCATGCACGCCAGATTCACCTGTTTGAACGGAGTGCCCACGGTCAGCGAGAGGCGATCGATACGGTCATCGACCTGGGCAATCCTGAGATTGAAAATCTGCTAGACGAAGGACTATATCACCAGTTCAAAGACGAACTGGAACTGCTAGAAGGTTTGGGACCCGAACTGGATCTGGAACAACTGCACCGGGGCAAAATGACTCCTGTGTTCTTTGGCAGTGCGATGACCAACTTTGGGGTTGAACTATTCCTCAATGCGTTTCTGGACTATGCCCTTAAACCGGCATCCCATGCCAGTAGCCGGGGAGAAATTCTGCCCACAAACCCCGAGTTTTCTGGATTTGTGTTTAAGCTCCAGGCAAATATGGACCCAAAACACCGGGATCGGGTGGCGTTTGTCCGTGTCTGCTCCGGTAAGTTTGAAAAAGACATGATGGTGAACCATGCCCGCACTGGCAAGATGGTACGCCTTTCGCGCCCCCAGAAGTTATTTGCCCAGGATCGAGCCGTGATTGATGAGGCTTACCCCGGTGATGTAATCGGGTTAAACAATCCGGGGGTATTTGCGATCGGGGATACGATTTACGTGGGGCAAAAGCTTGAGTATGAAGGAATTCCTAGCTTTTCCCCGGAACTATTTGCCTATCTCAAAAACCCCAACCCTTCTAAATTCAAGCAATTTCAGAAAGGAGTTTCTGAACTGCGAGAGGAAGGGGCAGTACAGATTATGTACTCGGCTGATGAGGCAAAGCGCGATCCTATTTTGGCAGCCGTCGGGCAGTTGCAATTTGAGGTGGTTCAGTTTCGGTTGCAAAACGAGTATGGGGTAGAAACCCGCTTAGAACTGTTGCCTTATAGCGTGGCACGCTGGGTTGAAGGGGGATGGGAGGCTTTACAAAAAGTGGGGCGACTGTTCAATACAGTGACCGCGAAAGACCTCTGGGATCGTCCAGTATTGCTATTTCGTAACGAATGGAACCTGCGCCAGCTTCAGGAAGACCATCCGGAGTTAAAACTGAACGCGATCGCCCCCGTAGTTTCTGGGAGAGAACCTGCCTCTTTATGAGGTTATTCTAGATAGCTGTCCTCCCATTTCCATTTTCAGGAGAACTTCTACCATGCCTCCTGTTCCTGATTCGTCATCTACCCCCCTCTCCGGAGCTGTTAGCGATGCAGAAGTCGGGTTAGCGGCTCTGAAGCAAGGCGATTACCCAACGGCGATCGCCTTGCTTGAGAACCTATCTCTGCCCCCCAATCATCCCCTCAGCCTGAAGGCAAAGATGGGCTTAGTGGTGGCTTATACCCGCAATGGTAATCTTCCCCAGGCAGTGTCTCTCTGTCAGGCGCTGGGTCAGCACGAAGGTCCCCAGGTCAAAGAGTGGGCAACTCGCACCCTGGAAAATTTAACCCAGCGGTTTCCCCAAATGGCTGATGCAGAAGTAGGCGGGGAGGTAAGGAGTCAGAAAGATGAAGCAGTGGTGAAGCGGGAATCAGCAGAGATCGGGGAAATCACGGAGCAGGCAGAAGTTTCTCCATCAGAGAGCGAAGACCTGACGGGTTTTGTGCCCTTTGATGGCTCCTCTCTCCCTCGCCAGACTGTCATTTTGGAGGAGACGGAAGGGGAAGTATCAGAAGCAGGGATGCAGGAGACGGAAACAGACCGGGTACAGGGTACGGGGTATGGAGTAACGGGTACGGAGATTCCACAAGAATCACGAACCACGAACCACGAACCACGAACCACGGCTGATCTGCCCTCCCATTCTGCGGGAAAGCTAACAGCGCACTCCCTTCTCTCCTCTCCTCCATCTTCCCTCGATCGCCTATTCTCCTACCAACCCGGTTGGCGGCAGGCAGAGCGGGCGAAGCAATGGAACCCGCTGAAAAGGCTAGATATTGCCCGTGCGGTTGTGGCACAGGTGGGAACGGCGATCGCGTTGTTTTGGGCATTGCAACAGGTTTTCTACTTGATAACGCTGGTTTCGGGAATTGCGCTAACTCATATTCCATTTTTTCTTTTCCAACGCACAATTCCAACGCCTCCCGTCTGGTCCGTGCTGATTCCATTAGTGGTTTTGTTTTTTGCGTCGCGCTGGATTCTAGATGCCCTATTGACCTTTGGGCATGGGTTACAGCCCCTTTCCCTGTCTACCCTGTCCAATTACAGCCCAGAGGTCGCTAAGGCAATGAAGCGTTATTGCCACCAGCGCAGGGTGCCCCTGCCCAGTCTGGGAGTGGTGCCAGCGGCGGCACCGATAGCGTTTAGTTATGGATGCTTGCCCCGCTTGACGCGGGTGGTGGTCAGTCAGGGGCTACTTGAGCAATTGAGCAATGACGAGATTGCCACGGTGTATGCCAGCGAAATTGGGCATATTGCCTATCGCGATGTGCCACTAATGTCACTGTTGACCGTGGTAAACCAGATTCCCTACAGCATTTACCGCTGGGTGTCGGAGTGGGGCAATCGGCAATCACCGCCAATTTTGCGAGGACTGGTGATCGTGGTTTCGGCGATCGCTTACGGGCTGTACTCCCTCACCCGGTGGATTGGGCTATGGCTGTCGCGTCAGCGAGTTTATTACAGCGATCACACGGCGGCTGACCTGACGGGAAACCCGAATGGCTTTACCCGCGCCCTGTTGAAAATAGCGATCGGTACTGCAAAAGATGTGGAGCACGAGGGAGGCACCCGCTATCTACTGGAAGAGTTTGAATTGTTGAGTCCTTTAGGGCACCGGATGGGAACCACCCTGGGCAGTGTGTATCACTATGCGCCTCTAGAGCCTTTACTGGAGTGGGAGTGGACCAATCCCTACCGTCATTGGCTGGCATTGGCTGACTCTCATCCACCCACGGGCGATCGCCTCCGTCTCTTGGCACTTTATGCCCGCCACTGGCGGCTATCAACGGAACTCGATTTCAAGGCTGACCTGGAAGCACAGGTTTCCCACCAGAAAAAATCAGGGTTTACCGCTGCCCAATGGCGTACCCTCCTGCTTCAGGGCGCACCGTTCTTTGGACTGGGGTTTGGTTTATTGCTGGCATTTGTCCTGTCAATGGTGGGCTGGGTCGGCGGACGGTTTAATTCTGAACTGCTGTCCTGGATGTACGACGATCCCACCCTCTCAAAAGGAATCCCTCTGGTTGGCTTCTGCCTTGGCACCTTCATTCGCATCAACCCTTTCTTTCCCGATATCAACCCTTCTCTGCTGCGGAATCAGGAATCCCCACCCAGGCTGGTGGAATTGCTGCAAAAGCCCGATCTGGTTCCGGTAGATAGTATGCCGATTCTGCTAGAAGGCAAACTCCTGGGTAGATCAGGCATCAGCAATATCCTCAGTCAGGACTTGCTGTTGAAAACCGAAACCGGAATTGTACGGCTGCGTTGCCTCTCCCCCTGGGGACCCATTGGCAACCTCCTACCCACAGCAAACCGCTTCACCGATTTGATTAACCATGACCTGACAACCACGGGTTGGTTCCGTCGAGGCGTGAGTCCCTGGGTTGATGTAGACCTCCTCTGCACCCCTGCTGGACGAGTCCATCGCAGCAATCATCCTGTCTGGTCAACCATCCTGGGAGCGATCGCGGCAGTTTGGGGAATTTTGATCATCTTCCGGGGAGGAATTGTTTAAGAAGAGGGTAGAGGTCTGTCAAGACTTACTTTGTGGATTGAAAACTCCAAAATAATCACCCCTTGTGGTTGGTGTCTGGTCGGGGCATTGCAGTGCAATGCCCCGACGGAACGCAAACAACAGATCTAGAACACTACCCTCTCTCACTGACTCGAATCTAGCAACTGCGATGCCCGTTCGGTTTCTGACTTTTGGGTAGACAGCAATTTGCTACGTTCTACCAGACGGATAAATTCTGTCCGGTAGCCTTCTGGGTCGTTGCCTTTTGCCTGATTTGCCAGTCGCAGCACGGTGTCAAAGGTTGTCTGTCCTTTGAACTCTGAGTCGCGCAGGATCATGCCAAACATGGCGATCGCGGTTGCCAATTTGAGATTGGGAGAGGCGGACTCCAGGGAAACCTCTCTATCCAGAATGGCTTGGGAAATCAACTGGCTGCTGGAATCCCTGGGGTGTTTATAACGGAGTTTTACTTGCATCAGATCGGGGTCATTAGAGGCAGAGGCAGTGGTGCTTTGTTGGTACTTCAGGGGATCAACAGAAGGTAGTTTGATATCACTCACGATCCCGGTCGGAATGATTTCGTAAAGAGCCGTGACGGTGTGCCCCGAACCAATTTCACCGGCATCTTTGGTGTCATCGTTAAAGTCCTGGTCGCGGAGCAGGCGGTTTTCATACCCAATGAGCCGGTATGCCTGCACTTTTGCCGGGTTGAACTCGACCTGGATTTTTACGTCCTTGGCGATGGTGAACAACGTGCCACGCAAATCATTCACCAGCACTTTTTTTCCTTCCATCAAGCTATCAATATAGAAGTGATTGCCATTACCTTTGTTTGCCAGTTGCTCCATTTTGGAGTCTTTGTAGTTGCCATAGCCAAAGCCCAGAATAGTTAGAAAGATTCCCCTATCTCGTTTCTGTTCAATCAGCCGGACCAATTCGCCATCGCTGGAAACCCCCACATTAAAGTCCCCATCCGATGCCAAAATGACCCGATTGTTGCCGTCCTTGAGAAAGTTCTGTTGTGCCATTTTGTAAGCCAGTTCGATGCCTGCCCCGCCTGCGGTGGAGCCACCCGCTTCCAACTGATCAATTGCCTGCATGATTTTTTCTTTCTGGCTACCGGGCGTGGGAGGCAGCACCAGTCCGGCATTTCCGGCATAAACCACCAGTGTTACCCGATCCTGGGCAGATAGCTGAGTGACCAGTAGACAGAGGGACTGCTTCACCAATGGCAGTTTATTGGGCGGCATCATGGAACCGGAAACATCCACCAGAAATACCAGATT
This sequence comes from Kovacikia sp. CALU 1929, assembly GCF_056784235.1. Lineage (NCBI taxonomy): Bacteria > Bacillati > Cyanobacteriota > Cyanophyceae > Leptolyngbyales > Leptolyngbyaceae > Kovacikia > Kovacikia sp. CALU 1929. The sequence continues at coordinate 16,236 of NZ_JBXBCF010000062.1, read as the reverse complement.
ACTCGGCTGGACGGTCTGCAACTGCTTCCCTTTCAAACCAATTTGCACCAGTTTGTGTTTGGGGTTCCAGGGAGCGGCAGCCACATCAGTCGTCACGGAAAAGGGCGTATCGCCCTCTGGTTGGGGATAGTCATAGGAAAAGTAATTGATCATTTCCTCAATCCGCACGGCATCTTTAGGTGGCAGTTGCCCCTGGTTCAGAAACCGCCGCACGTTGCTGTAGGATGCGGTGTCTACGTCAATCGAAAAGGTGGAAAGGGGATTGAGACTGGGACGGAAAAAAGGATTTTCAGTAAGGTTGTTATAGCCTTCGGTGTTGAAGGTGCCCGGTTTGTGTCTCCGCTCCTGGGGTGAAAGTCCGGTGGGTTGGGGGCTGAGAGTGAGAGGGGCAAGGGCAGGGGCAGGACGTGAGGCGGGGGCAGGCTGATCTCTGCTGCCAGCGCTGCCCCTTTTAGAAGGAATGGGATTAGAAGGGGTGGGACGTGCATTTAAGGCCGCTCCATTTGCTCCTACACCAAATTGGGACGGTGTTAGTAAATTTACACGAGACTCTAGTGCATCTACTCGTCCACGATCGCTGGCTTGTTCTGAATGATACAGGCTATTCAAGTCCTGTAGAATTCTTAAATCCTGACTTGCATAATTGATTTTCCCTTGTGCTGTTAGTTGATTAACCTGTTCCAGAACGGCATTGAGTGCTGTAGCAAATTGGTTGCGGGTCAGGTTGCGATCTCGATTCAACCTCACAGACAAACCATATTTCTGGATCAAAAACTGGAGGGCACGAACCTGCGCCAGTGGCACCTCTTTACCCGTTAAAGACATGAATGCCTGGTGAGAGGCATTTGCATCGATTAAGTCCAGAACATATTTTGCTTGAAGCTGCTCTAACACCGCCAGGTCAGATTTAGCACTGGCATCCTGAGTCGCGGCTAAGGTGCGTCCGGCTTGTTCCAAAACCGCTCCTAAGGCGATCGCAAACTCGTAGCGTGTGACAGGTCTTTCTCCAAAGCCAGTTACATAAGGCACCGTGATGGTGTAGCGAGAAAGGAGCGATCGCAGCGACCTCACATCTGGATCCTCTGGACTCAAAAGCTCTGCTCCTTTGCAAGCTCCCCCCACGCTTGTTCTCCGGGGAGCCGCCTGGGTTGCCAGCGGCATGAAGGGTGCCGGTAGCATCAGCAGAGCTACTGCCAGAATCCCCAGACGACGCACACGCAGGAACCGTAAAATGTACGACATGGCTGAATCCCTCAATACGGAAGTTGGGCTGATTATAATTCCGTTGAAAGGGAATTAGGTTTTCGTTGCAGGAATGGTAACGAAGCCGGAGATGAACTTAACGCAGCTTCATCGACCATCTCAATTCCTCAAACCTGGCGCGTTCAAACCTTTAATTATTTCAATAGCATCTCCAGAATATCCCGACAAAGCTACTTTGCCGGTGTAGTTACATAAGGCTTCCCGCCAAATTCAATCACTATTTTTTCTTTGATTAATATCTATTTTAATCAGTGGAAAAATCGCTATCTCTAAATCTCCTCCTCTGGATTCTAGTTCTTGTGACTAACACTACACGAATTCTGTTCAGTGCCACAGTACTTTAAAGGTCAGAAGTAATGTCTTTAAGAAATAGAAGAATCATGGGACTAACACCTGACAGCATGTTTGTCCGAGTGATGCGTCGTACTAAAGCCTATACCGTCGATTCAATCTCCTATCGTTTGGAATATGGAGCTTTAGGAAAGTACCTTGCTTACTCCCGCCAAATCACCGGTTTTCTGTCGGAGCAGGAAGGGATTGAGTTAGCCAAAATGTGTTATGCCCTTCCACCCAATGCTGTCATTGTTGAAGTTGGCTCATTTCTGGGACGTTCTTCTGTTTTATTTGCAGGAGCATGTAAACTGCGTGGTAGTGGAAAGGTTCACTGTATTGATCCTTTCAATGCTTCGGGCGACGGGTTTTCAGTGCCGTTTTATCAGCGGATTGCAAAGCGAAGAAGGCTATCGCTAAGAGATTGGTTTGATGAGAATATTCGTCGCGCTGGGGTGAGTGCCTGGGTAGAGGCTCATCAGGGAACCGCACAAACCGTGGCTGCTAATTGGGAAAAACCAATTGACATGCTTTTCTTAGATGGGGACCAGTCCCCTGAGGGAGCAAGATCTGCCTATACAAGCTTTGCTCCATTCCTTAAACCCGGTGGCATCGTTGCAGTGCATAACTCTGCTCAACGGGATTACGACCAGGGACATGATGGGCATTATCGTCTGGTTGTAGAAACCATTCGTGAACCCGCTTACACCAGTATCTATTGCATCGAAAGTACAACCTTTGCCCGTAAGATGCAGGCATCTCCTGTCTTGGTCAACGCATAGGAATGAGGCATAACCTCAGCGACTGAGGACAAATGAAACCCCCTGCCCTGTCTCCGCCTAATCCCTCCTATACCTGTGACCGCTATACACTCCCGTGAGAAATTAGGGATTTCAGTTAGGATAGGCTTTGAATAGTGTAAAGTCGTCAGCTTAAAGTTCTATGGAAATCTCTAATCCTGCTTCGGAAGAGACGCAAGCAGTTGAAGCGCCCCCTACAAAACCGGAAGGGAGCTATGTTAAACATGCGATGCGTAACATGGTGCGTAAGCGGGGAACCTCTCTTAAGCATTTTGCTTTAACCGCGATCGCCCTATTAAGTTTTCTGATAGGACTGTCCTACCTGACCCGGTAAGTAAAGTTAGGAGAGTTTAGGTTGTGTTGGTTGAAGTCTGCGTACAACAATGGACGGACGAGTTAGCTGCATCAGATTGGAGTGACCTGCCCAATACTCCTACTGATTCAATTTCCTCCGAAATCTGGGAAGATTGGTTTCAGCAATGGCTAGAGGAGTTACAGCCCAATCTGTCTCCGATTCAAGCGTATGAACTGAGTCTACGGTTAACGGGCGATCTCGAGATACAAGCCCTCAACCAGCAGTACCGCCAGCAAGACAAACCAACGGATGTCCTTGCCTTTGCTGCCCTGGAAGCAGAAGGTTCTCCCCTGGAGGAAATGAGCGCTTCGCTACCACTATATTTGGGAGATATCGTGATTTCGATTGAGACGGCACAACGGCAGGCAGAGTCGCAGAGCCATCCTTTAAGGGTAGAGTTAGCCTGGTTAGCCACCCACGGACTGCTCCACCTTTTAGGCTGGGATCATCCCAATGATGCCAGTCTGGCTCGAATGTTAAATCAACAGCAAGCTTTACTTCAGATAGTTGGAGTTCCGGTGCAGACCAGTTAGAATTCATGCTGGTTGGTAATAGACGCTATACTATGCCATCCTTCATACCTGCATAATGAGGTGGCTTCTGGAATAAAACCTCTAGTTGATGGAGGATTTGTTATGAAAGCCCTGGCTGCGTTCGCTTCAAGTTAATCCCCGTTCTCCCGGTTTCGGTTATGTCTCCTGAAGTTTCACGTCAAACATCTGAGCCTTCCACCAATGGCAAAGTGCTGCATTTTGTTAAGTTAAACCGGGATCTATCGTGGCAGGTAGCTCCCAGTTTACTGATCAGCTTTAGGTTTGCCTGGGCTGGAATTAGCTATGCCTTTCAGACTCAACGAAATTTCCGTATCCATGTTATCGTCGGTTCCCTAGCGATTTTTTTGGGAACCATGCTGCACCTGACGGCTGTAGAAATGGCTGTGGTAAGCTTAACCATTGGAGCCGTCCTGGGAATGGAGCTACTGAATACAGCGATCGAGTCTGTGGTCGATCTGACTGTGAAGCAGAATTACCACGAGCTGGCTAAGATTGCCAAAGATTGCTCGGCGGCGGCTGTTCTCATCTCCGCACTGGTAGCGATCGGAGTTGCCGGTTCGCTGATGTTACCCAAGCTCTGGCTCCTGATACTGCCAGTTCTAAGTTGACATGATTCTTGTAATCGATAACTACGACAGTTTCACCTATAATCTGGTGCAATACTTGGGAGAGCTGAGTGCTGAGTTTCCCATTGCCGCAGACATTCAGGTGTTTCGGAATGACCAGATTACCCTGGAACAGACCCGTCAGTTGCATCCAGACGGGATTGTCATTTCTCCCGGACCCGGTCGCCCTGAAGATGCGGGCATTTCAATGGAGTTAATCAAGGAACTGGGACCCGAATTGCCGATTTTAGGGGTCTGTTTGGGGCATCAGAGCATTGGGCAGGTGTTTGGTGGCACTATCATCTCTGCTCCAGTATTAATGCACGGTAAAACATCCCCAGTCAGCCATCGGGAAGCTGGGGTTTTTCGAGGTTTGGAGAATCCGTTGACCGCAACCCGGTATCATAGTTTGGTGATTGACCGACAGGCGTTTCCTGAAGTCCTAGAAATTACCGCCTGGGTTGAAGACGGCACGATTATGGGCGTTCGCCATCGGCAGTATCCCCATATTCAGGGAGTGCAATTTCACCCAGAAAGTGTTCTAACCGCTTCAGGCAAGCAGCTTTTGAGGAACTTTTTAGCGTCGATCAAGAGTCAAGGGGTTGAGTCTTGAATGTTGAGTTGATGGAATAATTGCCAAACTCAACACTCAGAGGACATAGTCTGGAACTCTGTTGTGGTTTGGTGAGGAAATTATGAGACGGCGGCAGTTGATACGCTACGCAGGGGCGGGTTTGGTTTCGGTGCTGGGAACTGGAATGGTTTCTCGGCTAGGAGAAGTTCAAGCTCAAACATCAGGGCTTTCGGTTCGGTTTTTGGGACATTCATGCTTCTTGTTTACCGGCGGGGGCATCCGGATCTTAGTCAATCCATTTCGATCGCTGGGTTGCACAGCGGGCTATCCTGCGCCAAAAGTGGCAACTGACCTGCTGATGATTAGTAGCCAGCTTCTAGATGAAGGGGCGGTAGAAATTGTCCCCGGTAATCCTCGATTACTTTACGAGCCTGGTGTTTACCAGGTGAATAAGCTCAAAGTCGAAGGCATTCGGATGGATCACGATCGCGTCGGAGGGCGCAGATTTGGCGTTAATGTGGCATGGAAGTGGAATCAGTCTGGGATCAATATTCTGCATTTAGGAGGGGCAGCCGCGCCCATTTCAGTGGAGCAGAAGATTCTTATGGGTCGCCCAGATGTATTGTTGGTGCCTGTTGGGGGTGGACCCAAGGCATACAACCCAGAGGAAGCTAAACAAGCTATAGAAACCTTAAATCCCAGAATGGTGATTCCCACTCAGTTCCGTACCAGTGCCGCTTCAAAGGAAGGATGCGATTTAGTGGGAGTCGATAATTTTCTGTCACTGATGAGTGGAGTGCCTGTCCGACGCAGCGGCAACACCATGAATCTGAACCGGAGTAATTTACCTTCTCAGGGCATGGTGATTCAGGTGATGAATGCTCAGTGACACAGAAAGCAGTGGCGAAGGTGAGCATAGAGGAGTTGATTCCAGAGCAATTTATCCTGGTTGTCTTTAGCCATAATCTTCTCTTGATTTAGATGGATCGCCGACTGACAGGGAAGGTTAGCGTCATGCAATCCTTCCTGTCAGTGCTGGTATTTTCCTTGTCCAGAAACCGTATCAGGCAAACAGTAATGCATTACTGTTTACATAGTCCTGCCACAGTCCTGCCAGATCCTCTGCCTTATTCTCCATTTCATTCGAGATGTGGTACATCTGCCGGGGTCGTCCACGTCCTTCTACCTTTTTGGAATACCCCGTTATCATTCTTTCCTTCTGCAAAAACTTGAGCGCACTGTAAAGAACCGTATCTGACAAGCGATAGGGAGGGTATTTGTCTTCCACGATTTGAATTAACTCTGTTCCGTAGGAGTCCTTCTTCAACAGGATATACAAGACAAAACACGTTGCAAGTTCCTGGTTCAGATACACGGCAGGTTGGCTCTGAAAAAATTGATAGATTTCCTTCAGGGTCATTGCGATTTACTCACTTAAAGGGTTCAAACCTTTTAGACAGAGAAAGTCGCCAATGGGTTCAACTGACATCAGGCAATTTCTTTGTAAATCGCAGCGGCAGCTTCACGGAACTTGCGGGGATCACCCTCTGGGAGCGGTTCTTGCTTCCGTTTACGGGCATAAAGCCGTTCTAGAGTAGCTTGCCAATCCAGGTCAAGCGTACTGACCAGCGTACTGACCGCTGGATCTGCCTGCTTTTCCAGCATACTAACGGCATATTCATGAATCTCTTTCTGAGCCAGCCAGATGCGGGCAATTACTGCCTGGTTATCTTCAACCTCGATCCGTTGCTCAAAATAAGTCAAAATTCGCATTGCCCAATCAGTGTTGGAGACAGCAACCGCGATCGCCAACTCCTGCAATCCGGTCACTGCGGCATAGCGCACCACCCACTCCGGGTCTTGCGAAACTTCCATCAGCACGTCTAGCACCTGAGCCTGGGCAGGCTGAAGTTGTTCTTGGGATAGTTCGCTCCAGTCCATAATCCCCAGCCCCCTGGCGGCAGCACGACGGACGCTGAGCGAAAAGTCATTTTTGGCGGCTTCAATCAGCAATTCCAGCCCACGCGGATCGCCAATCCCAGCCAGTGCCCGAATTGCCCAAGCCCTTGCTCCGTAGTTGTATGTGTCTAGCAGTTCCAGCACAGGGACGACCGAAGCTTTCCCCAGGGCAATTAATCCATCTACAGCGGCAACCGCTGCCCCCGGATTGTTGTAACCCAAGACTGCGATCAAGATTGGAATAGCGGCTTCCAAGCGAGCCTCTGACAATTCTTGAACTGCTTTCAGCAGGCGGGCAGAGGAATCAGCTTCTTCAACAGCTTGAATGAGCGTTTTGGCAAGATCAGCAGTCATAAATTTTGATTTGAAGATTGAAATATCGAAGCAACACTGACCTAAAATCTCTCCTCAAATTCTAGATCAGTGAGGAGCAGGGAAACGGAAGTGTTACAAAAGCTCGTTCCCCTGCCATCCTGACTGAGTTTTTTGTTGCCCAAAGCGCAGGCTGTAAGAATCCGCGTGAACCGCTTCTGAAAGGGTGATTTTTTATCAGGAATCACCTTATTTCCCAGCCGGTGCTTTGCCGCCTGTAACCCGCAGGCGTTGAGTGACCATCGTCATGCCGTTATGGCGCACCAGGACAGCCGAAATCCAGCGGCTTTCACCCGTCAGGGGAACCCGCCCAACCTTAAAAATGCCACCAGCATTGAGCAATTCTAGATTAACTGTAGTGGGTTCGAGCAAGCCAGCCGGTTTGACTGGCTCTTCTAAGGCCGCACCTAGTAGCAGATCGTTGCCCAAGGGTTCCTGGACGATCGCATCGAAGTTAAACTGCTGACCCACTTTTACCTGTTCTGGCAAGTTCAGCATGACAGCAGGAGGATTGCTACCAGAGGTCAATATACTCTTCTCTGCTAAAATTTCCTGCTTAACAATTTTCTGTCCTTCAAATCGCTGCTGCGACTTGAGGGTAGAGTCCATCTTCCACTCTGCGTCTCCCATTTTCTGGGTGCCCGTGATTTTGGTTGTTGTCTCTGTCACAATTCCGTTTCCATCGGCTTTCCAGGAATTCAGTTCGGTCTGGTAGCTCAGGTTAGGGTAACGCTTCCACAGTTCTGTAAGGGACTGTTCCATCGTCTGGCGGGTCAAGCCATCGGAGTGGGTGAAGTTGGGGCTGTAGTATTGCAGAACTGCCTGCACATCACGCTTGTTTGCCGCCGCATCAATTTGTGCCAGCGTATTTTTCAGTTCCGGAGGGGCTGGGGGCGATTGGGCATTGACAGAGCGCCCTGCCTGACCCAAAGAAACCACTAACCCTAGCGTCAGCAGAAATGTTTGCCACTGTTGCCAGCCTGCCCAGCCTGGGAAAACGTTCTTTTGAAAGTGCTTGGGTTGATGGGTGAATGGCTTGTGCATAAGGCAAACAACTTTAAAGGGAATAGAACAGAAGGGAGGATTAAGAGTGCGGTTTGCAATCTATCATCTATAGATTAGCCTGACAAATTTCACACTGACTGTTTTTGGTTAGGGCGGAGTCATCCTGACACAGGTTCTCCGATTCTACTCTGACTGACCCTTTGGAGCCATAACGTGAGTTCATCTACCCGATTGTTGATTGCTGCCAGCGGTACGGGTGGGCATGTGTTTCCTGCGATCGCCCTTGCCGAGCAATTACCTGATTTCGAGATTGAATGGCTGGGAGTGCCGGATCGTTTGGAAACCCAGCTTGTCCCTGCTCAGTACCCTTTGCATACGGTAGCAGTTGAAGGCTTTCAGACACGGGGACTGGCAGCGGTCAAAGTTCTGCTCAAGCTGATTACCTCTATCTGGCAGGTGCGCCGCCTGCTTCAACAGGGACAGTTTCAAGGCGTGTTTACAACTGGCGGCTATATTGCCGCTCCTGCTGTGATTGCCGCCCGTTCCCTTGGGCTACCAGTCATTTTGCATGAATCGAATGCCCTGCCTGGAAAGGTGACTCGCTTGCTGGGTCCCTGGTGTACGACGGTTGCCCTGGGCTTTGAAGCCGCGGCTCAATACCTGCCCCGTGCTAAAACAACCGTGGTGGGAACTCCGGTTCGGGCACAGTTTCTTGCCGATACCCGTTTGGATCTACCTGAGTTGCCTGTTCCGTCTGATGTGCCGCTGATTGCGGTAGTAGGGGGCAGTCAGGGAGCCGTTGCCGTCAACAAGCTGGTGCGGCAGTGTGCTCCGGCGTGGCTGGAGGCAGGAATCTGGATTGTTCACCAGACGGGGGACAGTGACCCGGATATCCAAACTCTCCAACATCCCCATTACTTTCCACTGCCGTTTTATCGCCACATGGCAGGACTGTTACGACGGGCAACTCTGGTTATCAGCCGTGCTGGGGCAGGAACCTTGACCGAACTGGCGATCGCCCATGCTCCTTCTATTCTTATCCCCTATCCCTTTGCCGCTGAAGACCATCAGACTTACAACGCTAATGTGTTCGTCCAGGCAGGCGCAGCCACCCTATTCCAGCAGGCAGACCTGACCCCAGATAGGCTGAAGATGTATGTGCTGCATCTACTCAACGAGGATCTGCCTGGTTCTGAGGCGAAAGGAACTTTAAAAACAATGGCAGAACAGACAGCAACTCTTGCAGTACCCGACAGTGCTGAACAACTGGCAAGACTGGTCACCAAATACTTATCGCATTAGAAATATTGCGAATAGTCTGCTTTCCAAATTTACGATCGCTTTCACAATCTCCTGAGCACCCCATGTTCGGGATTGGGATGTTCTAGGTGGTGATCAAGTAGGTCGCTTGACCATCTTGATTAAGAGGTAGAGGGGCTGCTAACAACCTGACTGCCGTGACTACGAGGATCAGAAGCCCCTTTGGTTGCGGCTGGAGGGGAAAAGGCTGATGTTTGCCCAGTTGCCTGAGCATGGGGCAGTGGTTCACCTGAGTTCAATGCAATCAGGTTGGCTTCCATAATCGAGCGGGGAAGCTCTCCAATCGCCTGAGCAACTGCCTGTCCATCCTTAGCCAGAAAAACAAAGTGGGGAATGCCATCCACCCGATAAGAAAGGATCTCTGGCAACCATTTGGTATTATCCACATTCAGCATGACGAAATTTACCTGGTCGCCATACTGTTGCTTTAGTAGATCCATATCCGGTGCCATCGCCTGACAACTGGTACACCAGTTGGCATAAAATTCCATCAGGGTTGGCTTATCGTTGGTCAGCGCAATTTCCAAAGGCACAGAATCTTCTGCGATCGCAGTCAAGGTTGCCGCCCCTGACTCTGTCCTCAGCCCCAAAAATACTGCCGTACTAAGAACAACTGCCACCAGCACAATTAGCAGATTTCTTACCCGTGTGGCAAGAGTAGTTTGAGAAGTCTCTGAAACAGCAGACGTAAAGTTCGGTCGTTGGTCAGCCATAACCCAATGCTTGCTTCACAAGCTGTTACACCATCTTCAGTGTACTTAAACTTTGCGCGGTTCAGACGATAAACCTCACCAACTTAGAAACCCGTAGTTTTTCCTGGGAAAAATCTCCAGTTCTCGACTTGGATGAGGTTTAAAAACTGATTTGAAACGGTTTGCTCCAGGAGGAGATGACACTCTAAATTAAAAATTCTCCTTGGTCAAAATGGCTCTATTACTACTCTCTGTCACTATGGGCGTGTGGATGGGTGGATGGGTGGATGGGTAACTTATTCCAAGGGGAAATGGCTGTCAAATCTTTGGCAATTTGCGTAAATCCTGATCAGGTTTTCTAGAATCAAGTTATAGCGTTTTTGAATCCAGTGAGGTACATGGATAGCCGCAAAACCCTTGAGTCAAATAGCTGAGATGTACCTCCCCCAGAAAGGAAACGCTATAGAGGGCTTCCATTCACAAGAAGTATTCCTGCCATCTACCATCTGATTGACCCCTGCCCTTCATCAACTGTGAAAAAACGAGTCACCCTCACCTTCCCAAAACGATCAGTCCAGATGCCTATCACCTACCGCCTGGCAAAAGATTTTAATGTCGCAGCCAACATCATCCGGGCGCAGGTTGCCCCCAATCAAATCGGCAAGCTGGTTGTGGAGCTTTCTGGCGACATTGACCAACTGGATGCCGCTCTGGATTGGATGCGATCGCAGGATATTGGGGTCTCCTTTTCCAACCGAGAAATTTTGATTGATGAAGAGTCTTGCGTTCACTGTGGCTTATGTACCGGGGTCTGCCCGACTGAGGCATTGAGCCTTGATCCCCAGTCATTTAAGTTAGTCTTCACGCGATCTCGCTGTATTGTCTGTGAACAATGCATCCCGACCTGCCCCGTACAGGCAATTTCGACAAATTTTTAGGGAAATCAGGTAGAAGATGTCAGGCAATCTGCGGTTTTCAACCAACAGCTATAGCAGTAACCGTCAGGGTTAGGACAAAGTAGAAGGGAATGAGCTTCAATTTCAGGATCCCTATCGAAAGAACAGGTAGCGGAATCCGATGGCAAACAGGAAGAGTCCGTACATTTTTTTCATGGTTTCGCTGGTGATAAAGGGCTGATTGGCAAATAAGGCACCAAAAAAGTTACCAATCACAAGCCCCAATGCAATAATCAGCGCATGTTTAAAGTTGAGATTGCCGCTGCGATGGTAGACGATCGCGGCTAACAGCCCAATCGGCAAAATTTGGGCGGCGATCGATGTGCCTGTGGCAAATTTTTGATCCATTCCTAATAGCAGCACCATCGCTGGGACCATAATTGCCCCCCCTCCAATGCCAAACATTCCACCTGCAACACCAGCAGCCAGTCCAATGATTAAAAGCTGAATCAGCAAAATAGACATAACTATTCCCTCCCCACTCCTACCAACATAAGAATCTCAGTATTGTAGGGCGAGTGAGCCTCCAGCGTCGTACCTGTAGACACGATTGAGTTGGAAGTGAAGCTTGTGAAAAATGGCAGGTGCCAGGGAGGAAAAACCCTACCACAACTATTTCAGTGCAAAAGGCGAATCATAAACCCTGACTACCTGAAAGCGAATATGGGTGGCTTGTTGTGCCCAGGTAAGTTGGTGGATAACCACCTCTGCATGGGCAAACCAGTTTTCATCAACCAACTGGAGTGGCACATCCATTGGCAGAATCCGATAGCCTGACTTGGTGACCTCATGGTGTGTGTGGAGAATCAACGGGTCTGGATAGCCCTGCGATCGCTTTAGCCGCAAAATACTATTGACCTGGCAGGGCATTCCCATTGATTTAGTGCCTCACCTAAACATCAACCAACTGGGCTTCCTGACGCAGGTAAGACTGGATGAACGGATCTAGATCCCCATTCATGACATCCGTAATTGCAGTAGTTTCAGTGTTTGTTCGCAGATCCTTGACCATTTGGTACGGGTGAAACACGTAGTTGCGGATCTGGTTTCCCCAGGATGCCTCTACCATATCGCCGCGAATATCCGCAATCTCCTTTGCTTTCTGCTCCTGCGCAATCACCAGCAGTTTTGCCTTCAGAATCGTCAGAGCTTTTTCCTTGTTTTGAAGCTGCGATCGCTCCTCCGTACACCGCACTGCTAGTCCCGTTGGAATGTGCAGAATCCGCACTGCTGTCTCCACCTTATTGACGTTCTGCCCCCCCTTGCCACCAGCACGAGAGGTCGTAATTTCCAGGTCTTTTTCAGGGATTTCTAGCTGAACGCTGTTATCAATGATCGGCATTATCTCCACCCCAGCGAAACTGGTTTGCCGTTTGCCGTTGGCATTGAAGGGTGAAATTCTAACCAGCCGGTGGGTGCCTTTCTCTGCCTTCAGGTAGCCATAAGCATAACGCCCCTCAATTTCAAGGGTGGCAGACTTAATTCCGGCTTCATCCCCTTCCGACAATTCAGCCAGGTGAACCTTGTACCGTTGCGCTTCCGCCCAGCGGGTATACATCCGCAGCAACATCTCTGCCCAGTCCTGGGCATCTGTACCGCCAGCCCCTGCGTTAATGGTCAGCACGGCTCCCTTCTGGTCATAGGGACCAGATAGTAACTGCTGAAGTTCCCATTGATCCAGTTCGCGCCCCAGTTGGGTCAGATTTGACTCTGCCTCCTGAATCAGGGATTCGTCCGCTTCCAATTCCAACAGTTCCAGCACCGCTCTGGCATCTTCCAGGCTGTTTTTCCACTGCTCAAACTGTTGCAGGTGAGATTTTAAATCATTCAATTCCTGGAGGGTTTGTTGAGCAAGTGTCTGATCATTCCAGAAGTCAGGCTGGGCTGCGATCTGCTCCAGGTCTTGGATCTTGGCAGTTAGGGCAGGTACGTCAAAGATAGTCCTGGGTTTTACCCAGGCGGTCAGACAGCAATTCGACTTCGCGTTTAATTTCGAGGGTTTCCATCACCATAAAACATCAGGACAAAAGGAGAATCTTGTTTGCTTATAACAATTGTAGAGACGTTCGGCTAGAACGTCTCTACAGAAGTGACTATTCACGCAGAAGCAAGGGGAGGTCAATCCCGACTGCCAAAAAGGGCAATCAGCAACCGCAGGATGAAGATGAACAGGTTGATGTAGGTCAAATACATCGACAGGGCAGCAGGCAGATACTGCTCATCCTTGTAGGTGCGGGGTAGGACATAAAAATCAACCACGGCTGCTCCAACGAACAGCAGGACCCCAATCCCTGAAATGGCAATCTCCAGAAAGCTAGGAGTGCCAATACCAAACACAATAAAGCCAAGCTGAATCAGCAGAACCACAAACAGGGAAATGATTCCAAGCCGGACCGTTTTGGCAAGCGCCATACCATCCTGCTCACTCAAATTGGAGCCAATCGGTCGGGCAGCAATGAATGTGATGCCACAGCCCAGTGCCGCCAATCCAATTCCCTGAAAGCCAACGCCTTCAGTTGCCAGAGCAACATAGATCAGCCCGGTCAGGGTATATCCGGTTAAGAGGCTATAGGTTGCCAGCAGCGGCAGGGCAGCGCTGTTATTGCCTTTTTGGGCAACTGAATTGGCAACAAAGAACAGAATCAAATTTCCAATCAGCGCAACCCAGAAGGTTGGCATAAAGATGGCGGGATTGTTTGCCAGTACTTGCAGACCGCCAAACGTGCCCAATGCCGTCAAAATCAATCCCCCGCCTACAAAGGGAAGAGCATTGGCAATTACGTTGGGACCAATAATTGCCTGGTTTCTCGCCTCAGCGATTGATTGACGAAAGTTACTGGTATTACTCACAAGCTTACCCTTATCGACGAAATGGTTAAGGAGTATTTTCTCTATTCTCGCCTGAATTTCAGAAATCGAACAGGCACAGGTGGGTGATTTGGGGCATTTGAAAGGTTAAGGAAAGCTGAACGACCTTGAAGGATTTCCAGGGGGATGTACGTGTTTATGCCGAAATGCTTTTGGGGTACCTCTGATCAGTCCCGTAGATTAACGATAGTTTCCTTAGCCATCTCTACAGAGAATAGGCTCAACACTGATGTGAAAGGTGACCTGCAGATGATCGCTACTCAAACCTCTCTTCGCTCGCGTGGGATGGAACTGCTGATTTCCTACCACCAGAAACCCTCCGTCAAGGTTCGTAATCAGTTAGTTCAGTTAAACGCTGGTCTGGTCAGAAAGATTGCTCATCGGGTTAGTCACCAGTGCGCTGAACCCTATGAAGATCTGGAACAAATTGGCTACCTGGGTCTGATTCGCGCTATCGAGCGGTTCAATCCTAATCAAGGTTGTGCGTTTAGCTCCTTTGCAGTTCCCTATATTCGTGGCGAGATGTTGCATTTTCTGCGCGATCGCAGCGGTACTGTTAAGATTCCCCGCCGTTGGCAACAACTCAACAAAGAAGGACAAAAAGTTCGGGAGTCCTTTATAGAGGAGTTTGGTCGCCAGCCTACGGATGATGAAGTGGCTGAAAAGCTGGGGGTCACGGTTAATGAATGGCGCGAAAGCAAAATTGCCACGAAGAACCGCCTGCCCCTGAGCCTGGATGCCACCGTTTGCCAGCAGATTGATTCTCCCATGACCCTGGGCGACACCCTGCCCGATACACGCTACCAGACCCTTCAACATCTGGAAGAAGACCGGCAGCAGATTCAGCGGGCAATGAACCAGCTAGAAGAGAAGACCCGGCAGGCGATCGAGTTTGTTTTTATCAACGATCTTTCCCGCAAAGAGGTGGCTGAGCGGATAGGAGTCAGCCCAATGACGGTCACTCGTCGAATTCACCGGGGTATTACCCAGATGGTTTCCTTATTGCAACCGATGGGACTGCAAACCGACCCCTAGAGTGTGCCCTGATTTAATTTGTTATCACGCTTTCACGTCGCGTCTAGTATGATTCTCCCGCTGGGTTAGCTGAAAAGCTGACCCAGTTTTTTCTGTTTATGGGCAGGGAAGTGAGGTGTTTCACCCATTACTAATGACCTGTTAGCATAACCTACCCCTAACTCTTAACTTTTTGTCCCTACAATCATCCCAGCCAGAAGAACAAAACCAATCCAGACATTCTGACGAAAGAGATCTGCATATGCGCTGTGAGGAATTGTTTTTTGGGACAGGCGTGAGTACTGCCATGCCCAGCCGACAATAGCAACGCCGAGGGCAACCCAATAGCTCAGTTGGAGTTCCATCACGATTCCTAGCTTTGCCAGCAGAAAAGTAGTTCCACTGAAGAATGCCCCAACTGCCAGCGATGCATATTTGCCAAAAAAGAGCGCACTGGAGTTGACCCCAATCCGACGATCGTCCTCCCGATCTGACATGGCATAAATGGTGTCAAATCCAAGTGTCCATAAAACCGTTGCACCCCAGAGCAACCAGGTTTCCTTGCCCAAACAAGGGGTAGGAGCAGGGGTCGCCCCACAGCTTACCGCACTCCAGCTAATCAAGACGGCAAACCCCCAGGCGATCGCCAGTAGCAGTTGCGGCACTGGAAATACCCGTTTTGCCAGGGGGTAAAGGACGATAACTGGAACTGCCGCCACGCACAACCAGAAAGTGAGGGGATTGAGGTAGAGAGACAATCCCCAGGCGCAGGCAAAGGCAATCACTGCCACGACCAGCCCAATTTTGATGGATAGGGCACGGGAAGCGAGAGGGCGATCGCGGGTCCGCTGCACCTTTGGGTCAATATTCCGGTCCCAGAGGTCATTGACTACGCATCCTGCCGCACTGGTGGCAAGTGTACCCAGAACAATCACCCCAACTAAAGGCAGGGGTGGATTGCCGCGTGCCGCTAGAAACACTGCCCAAAGAGCCGGAATCATCAGGATCAACCGCCCTTCCGGCTTATCCCATCGCAAGAGCCGAACTACCGTCAGCCAGCTTGGTTCCCGGCTTTCTGATTGAAAAGACATGGAGGAGTAAGATGAGATAGTTTTAAGGACGATCTTAAAGGAAGAAGGTAAACAGATGAGAGGTGAGAACTGGGTATTAAATCACTTCTCTGCCACTCCCCTTCCCCCCACCTTTACAGATACCCAAACCGCTGTATCCGGAACTGCTACGCCTGTTTTTGCATGGCACACACAATGCAACCCACCCTGGTCTGGCGCACCTACGAGCCTCGTAGGTGGGTTGAGGACAGGAACCCCAACATCACTAACCCCGCAAAAGGGTGAGATTCAACTGTATAGCGCTCTTATTCATGCCATCAATGATTGTTGCAAAGCTTGTGGCTGTTGGGTTTCGTACACTCAACCCAACCTTGTATCTTTCGAGAGTAGGTAGCCCGTCCCAACCGAGGTGAAAAAAACGCCGTTCCGTAGCGCGGGTCGCCAGTATCGTAAAAAAGCGCCTAGTAGACTGCACCCAACTGGTGTCAGACACCGCTGC
>NZ_JBXBCF010000061.1:0-136813 GCF_056784235.1 Kovacikia sp. CALU 1929 | reverse complement strand
AGCGGTGTCTGACACCAGTTGGGTGCAGTCTACTAGGCGCTTTTTTACGATACTGGCGACCCGCGCTACGGAACGGCGTTTTTTTCACCTCGGTTGGGACGGGCTACCTACTCTCGAAAGATACAAGGTTGGGTTGAGTTCACGAAACCCAACAACCATAAGCTTTGCAGCAATCAATGATTGTATGAATAAGAGTGCAAAGATACAGTTGAATCGTACCCTTTTGCGTATTGGTAATGTTGGGTTTCCTGTCGTCAACCCAACACCCATCGGCACATCCTCACTCTTTACCAATCCAACCAGGAAACTCCATCTTCTCATTTGCACCCCACTCTTCTGTATAACCCTCATGTGTCACTCTAGTTAAAGTAAAATCCAGGCAAAACGCTGAAAGTCTTTCACCCTCTGCTGTCTGGCATATACGCTTCATTGTCAAAGATTTTGAAATATCGGAAATAAGCTGTATATGCTAGGACTCAAGCCGTATAGGAGCTTCAGCATTTTTGACTAGATTTGCTTTCTCGAAAGTGATTCAAGAGGGATAAACGCCAGCTTGGACAAACCGATGAAAACTTGAATATATCCAATCTTTCGGCGCTTCAACTAATCCATGACTCACCGGGTTGTAATGAATATAATCAATATGGCGAATTAAATCGGATTCATCCTGAATGTGATGTTCCCAAAATCGCCGCTGCCAAATGGCTTGCTCTCCTTTGCTCTGGCGCGATTGTGAGCGTTGATGTTTGTATTTTTGAGGACAATGGCGGCTGAATTCGCTTTTAATCAAGCGCCAACGGGTGGAGAAGTCGGCATCTGCTTGGGGTAATGTGCAGATGCAGTGCAGGTAGTCAGGGAGGACAACCATCGCATCAATAATGAAGGGGTGTTTGGTTTTGGCGGTGCGAAAGGCGGTACGCAGTAAATCGACGGTTTGAGGGGTGTGGAATAGGGGTTGGCGTTGATAAGTGACAACCGTGAAGAAGTAGCTGGCACCGGGAGTTTTGGCGCGGCGGTAGTGCATAGATTGACCTGTAACCGATAGGCTTAGAATGGGCTACAGAGGAGTCAATATAACAGGGAAGTTGTTGGGTTTCCTGTCGTCAACCCAATCTACGAGGCTTTACTGGCTGTGTTTGTCAATCGAATCGATCGCCCGGATTGATTTCAAAGGTGTCAGGTGTCAGATGGTAGGGATTCAAAGAGAAAGGTCAATATGAAATCTGTAGTGTGTGAAATCACTGTTTGACTGAGTTCCTATCACAGGTCACTCCTAGCCAGATCACTGCTCTGTGCAAAGAAATTTTAGATACTCATTTCAGAGCCAATGGCTGGAGTTCCTGAATCGAAGGGGAGGGTTACGTGGATGAGATAGCCAGAACGCCCATCTACTCCGCACTCCCCACCTCACCCCCTCCCATCCACCTGCGGCAACAGCCCAATTCTCTGATAGATCGGGCGGATGTTCTGGCGCAGGGTTGGGAGTTGATAAATAAACAGAAGTGCCCCCAGGACACAGGCGAAACCACTGATAGCCAGCGTTTGAGGAGCACCAATTCGGCTAGCCAGGAACCCAGCTACTAGATTGCCAAAGGTTGCCATACCCGTAAACGACATGATGTAAAAACTCATCACTCGACCGCGCTTGTCTTCATCGATGATGGTTTGCAAAATAGTGTTGCCTGAAATGCGTTGCAAAATCAGGGTCACGCCCATCATTAATGTTGACAGCAACGATAACCAGAGCACCTGAGAGGAAGCAAAGATCATCAAGGCAATGCCAAAGAAAGCCGTAGCAGACCCAATCACTTTGGTTAACCCACGGGCATTGGGTCTGGAGGTCAGGTAAACCGCCGAAATCAACGCTCCCAGACCAGAACCTGCCATTAACAACCCCAGGGTTTCAGGTCCCCCGTGTAAAATCTCACTAGCGAAGATAGGCACCAGGGTAATGTAGGGCATGCCAAACAGGCTGGTCAGGGCAGTAAGCGCCAGAATTGCACGAATCGGTTGAAACCCAAAGGCATAGTCAAACCCGGTTCTCATCTCCTGCCAGAGGTTGCCCCGTTTGGGAAGAGTAACCACAGCTTCACGGGGTAATTTCATCGCCAGCAGCCCAATAATGACGGCAATGTAGCTAACACCATCGATCAAAAAGCAGGTGCTCGTCCCAAAGGCGGCGATCGCAAACCCAGCCACCGCCGGACCCAGCAAGCGGGCACTGCTGAACAGAGAAGAGTTGAGGGCGATCGCGTTACTCAGGTCATCCTTGTGATCGACCATCTTCACAACAAACGCCTGTCGGGCAGGCATATCAAACGCATTGATACATCCCTGAAACAGGCTCAAGACAATGATATGAGAGATATGGATAGTATGGGTCATTGCCAGAAATGCCAGAGCAAAGGACTGGCTCATTGCCAGCACTTGAGCAATGAGGATGGTTCGGTGGCGATCCCACTTGTCAATCAACACTCCAGAAACCGGCGTTAGCAAAAAACTGGGAAACTGACTGGCAAACCCCACCACTCCCAGCAACCAGGCTGAGTGGGTCATGGAATAGACCAGCCAGATGGTTGCGGTTTGGGTCATCCAGGAACCGACGAGGGAAATTCCCTGACCTGCAAAAAAGAGCCGATAGTTGCGCGATCGCAAGGCTCGTAACATGGGCAACTGATTGACGCTCAAATTCATCCACCATTTCAAAGGGATCTATCTTCAGGATTCCTGATTTTTTCCCTTTCAGGCTCATCCAACTGTATGGTTTAGCCTGGATAGTTGTCGGTTGGTGGTGGTCAGGCGGCAGTATGGCTTGTTCACCCTCCGCACCCCGTGCCTCCGCCTCTGTTTACCCAATCAAAAATCGGGGTGGTGTGAGCCAGAATAGCTGACTGTTGCCAATGGGAGAACCGCTTTCTGGCAGGGTGAGACCGACAATGCCTGCCTTTTTAAGGGTCAGAACGCCTTGGGCGGTACCCCAGAGTAAAATTTCTGCCCATTCGCTCAGGTCGGGTTCGTGCCCTACCAGGGCAAGGCAAGGGTTTTGGGGTTGCTGCCATGTCGGGAGCCAGTCCAACCAGTCTTCAATCTGACCGGCATGAGCCAGATAGTCCGCCGCCTCTAGCTGCTGGCTCAGACCAGCTTGCAGCAATATTTCTGCGGTTTGTTTCGCCCGCACCAGGGGGCTGGTCAGTATCAAGTCAAACTGTAGATTGAGATCGAGCAGCCGTTGGGCAATCTGGCGGGTCTTTTTCTTGCCCTCTTCTGTTAGAGGGCGCTCATCATCATTGGTGTAGGTGCCCCGTTCCCCTGCCAGCCCGTGGCGAATCAAGTAGAGTTCAAGCGCTGCCATATTAGAAAGGGTGAAAGCGAAAGGACGAAGGATCAAATCTATCTACACTTTAGCCTTCATCCTTTCGCTTTTCGATTAGCTCATCCCATTGGGAAAGTGCTGCTCTGGGTTGACCAGACGCAGGAGCTTTTGTTTCACCTGGGTATCGAAAACATTCCACTTCATCTTGGCGTACTCAGCGCTTTCAGTGAAGCCAGAGAGAAAACCCAGGGGAATCTCAAATCCACCTGCCTGCGATCGCCCACCACCAAAGAACCGCCCCTGGGTATCCTGTCCAAAGGCCTCTTTGATAAACTCGTCGGGATCAAGGGTGATCTTATTGGTTCGCAGGGAACCGACCACCAGTTCCAGGTCTTCGTCTTCATCGTGGACGATGCCGTAAACGACTGCCGTGTGAACGTTCTCCTCCGTCACTAGAAAATCCGCTGCCTGGGGAATGGCATCCCGGTCGTCATACCGCAGGTAGCCAACCCCCGCAATCGAAAAGTTGTTTTGAACGATGCGGTTCTTGAGCGATCGCTCAATCACATCCATCACCTGGCGAGAGCGAGACGACTGAAGCACCGCATTGAGCAACTGGGCATCGTAATAGCGGCTCAGATAGGCGGCTGCCAGAAAGTCTTCTTCCTGTGCCTGCCTCAAGGCATTGGTGTCAGAGCGCAACCCGTGCATTAAGGCAGTAGCGCACTTCATGTGTTCACTGGAGTTGCTATCCAGCTTCAGCAGTCCTGCCTGGAGGTATTGGGTCAGGATCGTTGCGGTGGCACGAGTGTAGGGACGAATGTCCACAAACTCAGCCTTCGTGTCTTCCTGCATACTGTGATGGTCAATGACAACCGTGATCGGAATTCCCGCCTGAAGCAGAGACGGTACCAGTCCGCAGGTAGTTCCCTGGCTGTCTACTAAAGCGCAACCGTGATATACGGAAAGGTCACGGCTCTTCAGCGTTGGCAATGACCAGCGCTGCACAGGTAAGCTCGTTAGTTTAACCAGCGCAATATTCTCTTGGTGGCTAACGGTACCCGCATAAACGATATCGCATTGAATTTCAAACTTTTGTGCAATCAATTTGTAAGCCCAACCAGAAGCAAGGGCATCTGGGTCAGGAAAATCTTGCAAAACCACAATTTGCCGTTCTCCCCGGTGCCGCTCCAGTGTTTGTCGCAAAGCTTCGACCTTCTGGCTCTGCTCCAAAGAACGGGGAACATCATAGCCAAATGGCTGGGCAGGCAAACTCTGGGATTGGGAGATGGACTTTGCCACTGGCTTAAGAGCGCTGGGGTGAAGGATGGTAGCGTGGGCAGGAGAATCAATTTGGTTTGCTTCTGGTGCTGTCAGTATCCCCTCAAGGGGTGTGAGCGAGTCTTGCATAGTGAACCAATGAAAGTTAAGTGCGGCGAGAAATCTACCCAATCGCAGTCAGATCTCTGGTAGAAGCCAGCACTTAGATGCGATAAGGTGCTATTTCCGATCTTCGCAAAAAACTTGGAAATCGTCATAAGCCAAAGTGAGTATCCCAACAGAGAGATATTGCACAGCCCACTTAAAGCCTATCCGAAAAAGCTTAACTGACAAAGCCCAACACCAGACTCAGGAAGTTTTTGGATAGGCTTTGCTATGACCATCCGTGGCTTTGGCTATGAGTCAATTGTCAACAAGTTATGACCCTGACAAAACAACCCCTCCGCATTTCAGTACAGAGGGGTCACACACCGATAACATATTTGCGCCATTCCTGGTTGACACCATTTTTAAGATGTTTGGTGACTTCAAAGTATAGCCCACTGTAAGGTTTTCGAGGCAAAACGTGTAGGTTCATACTCGCTTCCTTGGGAGTCCGGTTTCCTTTCTTGACATTACAACGGACACAGGCAGTTACAATGTTCTCCCAGGTATCGCCACCACCGCGCGATCGCGGAATTACATGGTCGAGGGTCAGGTCTTCCCCTGCATAGCCACAGTACTGACAGGAGTGACTATCTCGATGCAAGAGGTTGCGGCGGGTCAGCGGAATTTCTTTGTAGGGCACCCGAACATAATGGCGCAGCCGGATCACCGTAGGCAGGGGAAAACCAGAATAAACATACTTGCCATTATGTTCAACCTGCTCTGCTTTTCCCTTAATTAACAAGACAACAGCTCTACGCCAGCTCGTAATGTTGAGCGGTTCGTAGGAAGCATTGAGCACCAGAACCTTGCCCATTAGGATTTAGTTAAACAAGAGTTTTCCAGATACTAGCACAGGTAATAGGGATCGTAATTAAGTCGAAGTGTTGGAATTTAGTTTTTCAGGATTGATCTGGAACTGAATTGTAGGCGATTTACGCTTTCCAGGTAATTCCTGGGCACCCAGAATATACCCGCCTTTCTGTAATTCTTCCACTGTCCGCCAAAAAATCTGATTGTTCCGCGAAGAGTTGCTCCCTAACAGGTCAAGGTTTTTGAACAGGTACTGCTTAGAGACACTCAAATACTGCCCATCCTGGGGCGAATCCCATTTCAAACGGCTGGCAAGATAGATGAGCAGCTTGGTTCTGTAGTCATTTTTGGCATTACTGCCCAGCTTTTGAGTAATGTCAATATCACTGGCAAATAAAACATAGTCGCCTGTACGGCTGGGTCCATCAAAGAACTCCAGAGAGACTGTATAGGAATCGGCTAATTCATAGGTATAGTCGGCAGCTTTCGCCAGGTCAAACTCCCGTGACAAATTTTCAACCTTAAAGCTTTTAATCCGGAGCACGCTTTTGATCACAACCTCTGCCCCGATCTTATTGCCTTCCCGGAGTGATTTCGCTAAAACCAGTTCTACCCGGTGGAGGGACACTAGATCGCGGTTCAGTTGAGACCTTACCTTGGCATGAAAGCTTCCTCCCTTGGTGCGCGAATAACCAAGACTTTCCAGCAAGTCATTGGAGCGAAAGGTAACAATCGGACCATTGTGCTGTTCCGCAGCCAGTTTGTAAAGATATAACACGATGCCGACCTGACGAGGATTGAGAAAGGTCAGAAGCGCCATGAACAGCCGCTGTATCTTGCGATCCTGAATCTTTTCTAGCCCTTTGCCAATTCCCCGGTCTACCAGAGTTTCCAGATCCAGGCTTTCATACTCTTGCTTTAGCTCTTCCCACTCATCCGTAGTTAGATCTTCTAGAGGAACTCGGCGGGTAACCGCGACCTCGCCGGAATCAGTGGCATCGCTCTCAACTCTCAATTCCAGATAGTATCCATCCCCATCGGAACGCAGAATGGGTAAGCGCACGTCTGGGTTGTTTACTGATGCCCCTGCTCTGGGCATTACCATCAGCAATTGCCCATCAACTGGAAATGTTAGTGCTTTGTTCGTGGGGGGCATATATCAAGGACTGCAATGAATGGACTGAATTCTACATGATCCTTCTCCATCGATCATGAGTAGCTCTATCACTCCGGCGTATGTTTTATGGTTTTGACTCTATGCCCTATCGGCTCTGTCCTATCACTCCGGCGTATAAATGGGATTAACTCTATCACTCCGGCGTATAAGTCCCTACTTTCTCTATCACTCCGGCGTATGTTTTGTAGTTTTAGTTCTATCACTCCGGCGTATAAGTTGCCCTATCACTCCCGCGTATAAATGGGACTTTCTCTATCACTCCCGCGTATAGATTGCCCTATCACTCCCGCGTAGAGTTTAAATCTTGCCTTTCAGTTTGTCTTTTGTTGCACGATGCTTGCGTGGCTTGTTCTATCACTCCGGCGTACAGTAAACTCTATCACTCCCGCGCAGCTATGCCTTTTCCTCTATCACTCCAGCGTACAGATTACCCTATCACTCCCGCGTATATAGGCTCTATCACTCCCGCGTAAAGTAATCGGTTGTTCAATTTGAATATGTTGCACCTGCAATTTTTGAATGTTTAATAGGCTCGTCTTTGCTCAGACCTATTGTTTCTAGCGAAGTATCGAATGCTTATTCTCTTGACTTGACTTGGAGGCTACATACAGCAGTTCAACATTTCTTTAGCTATAGCGTTTCCTGTTTGGGTGAGGTCCATCTCATCTGTTTGACTCAAGGATTCTAAGGCTATCCATGAACTTCACTGGATTCAAAAACGCTATACGCAGCTCAAGTTGTTGGATTTAGAGAACAAATTGGTGCGGATGCTTAGTAAATAGAAAACCGGGATCGAGCCTCGCCAAAGTCTCAACGTTCCCGGCTTTCCATTTAGGACTTGAAGAAGTGTAAATTTCTTCAAGTGGTTTGTATGTCTGCATAATAACAGTCCAAATAAGGTTCGCAGACAAGAATTTGACTCAATTAATTATTTGGGTCGAGTTTGTTTTGGTTTAGCTCGTAAGACTAGAAAGTTTTGCGTGTGAATTTTTTCTGTGCGGATTTGGGGCTGTGTTCTTGTTGTATTGGGACCTGGCAAGCAGAGAAATAGGTTCGATTCCATCAAGTGAATGGAATGAATATGACTATTGCTCTGCAATCAACCAATCATTTTCAATCGGTGCAGGAAGAGGATCCCTTTCTTTCCCTTTTCCCCCATCGGTATGACTATATTTATGCGAAACAGCCTGAACCAGGGCGATCGCCAGATTGGAAAACTGAAAACCGCCATCCCCTTGCCGATCGCTTAATTCGTCAAGGGACCTATTTGTTTGGGGTTCGGTTTGGTAAAACTACAAATTATTGCTTACTGGATATTGATGTGGGCAGTCCCTATCATCCCAAACGCGATCGCCTGGCTATTTCCCGCATCCTTGCCGCTTTAGAACCCTTGGGACTGGTCAGCGGTGTTACTTGTGTTTCCAGTAATAGTGGTGGGCTTCATCTTTACTTTCCGTTTGAAGAAGCTCAAAGCTCCTGGGAACTGGCAATGGTGATTACGACATTATTAGAGAATGTAGGGATTCGACTCGTTCCTGGACATCTGGAACTTTTTCCTAATCCCCGTTCTTACGCCAGTGATGGAAATTTCAGTTTATTTAATGCCCATCGTTTACCACTTCAAGCGGGTTCTTATTTGTTGAATGATAATTTTCAACCCATCTGGAGTGATCCAGTTGTTTTTGTCCAGCGCTGGCAGTTTGCTCAACAACGGAACCAGGTAGAAGTTAAAACATTGCATCGGTTGCATCGACAATTGCGTCGTAGGGACTATCCGGTATCTGGCAAGGCAGATAAGTTTATCAATGATTTAAATGCAGAAATTGAACTGGGTTGGACAGGGCGAGGGCAAACCAATCGGCTTTTGGGGCGAATTGCGATGCGAACCTATGTTTTCCATCATGTTTTGCATGGGGGGGAACCCCTGACAGGTCAGGGACTTGTCGATCAGATTGTGGCAACCGCTCAATCTTTGCCGGGATATAAGGAATGGTGCCGCCATCAGCATGAAATTGAGCAACGAGCAGAGGAGTGGGCACGTTGTGTTGAAACTAGCCATTACTTTCACTACGGTACGGCGGGTGGTAAATACAAGCCTAAAAAGGATGGGCAAATTGATGCAGTTTGTTCTGAACCAGCACTGAGTTGGAATCAGCAACAGTTGCAGGCTACACGTGAGCGGATTCGGCTGGCGATCGCTGATCTTTTAGAAAAGGGATCTCTACCGGGAGCCGCAACGGCAAGATTTCATGCGCTAGTTCAGTACAGAATTGGTGGAGCGTCTCTGTACCGTCATCGCGACCTCTGGCATCCTAATTATTTATCTTCTGAGTATTTGTGTATTGATCATTTACCTCTAGAGGATCTGCCCCTGTTACCTGGGGAAACCCCCCCAGACCCCCCAGCTTCTTTTAAGAATGAGCAGTTAGATTGCGCTGGTGGCGCATCTAACCTGCACAGTTCTACAAGCTTATTACAAGGTACTGGCAGTAATCCTGCTCTGGCTCAGGATTTGGGCGATTGTACTTCTGGTTGTTCTGGTTCTTCAGGTAGTAATGATGGGTTGCAGAATCAATCAATCCAAGCCATTGATCAGGGTTATTCCCAGTCCAGGTTTCTCTTTGATGCTGCCTGGGCTGATGTCAACCAGGAAGCTTCGCGCATTGCCCACCAGCAGTCCAGGCGGATCCAAAATGAGGCACGGCATAAGGCGTATGTCGCCCGAATGCAGCAATATTTAGAATCAAATGATCCAATTTTGATGGCAGAAGCATTTGCCTGGGCAGAAATCAATCCAGGGATTTTGTCGATAGAGGAGCCGCCTAGCCCCCCTGACGCACGTTTAGCGGGAGTTGAATTAGAAGTATCCAGGGATTTGTCTGACTTACTGGCGGCGATCGCTGTTCAGGTGCAACGGGTGAGGTTAATACCTGAACAGGTTTGTGACTGTCTGCTCACGCTGTTTGGCAAGCTAAAACTATCTGATCTGGACGATATGGAATTAGCACAATGGCGCTTGTGGTTAGAGCATCAGCCAGTCGAACATTAACCAACCTGGGAGAAGGCGATCGCGATCGCCAGTACGGACCGGGCATTTTGGCAAATATGGATTGGACTATTCAAATCTTCAAACGTTTGCAGGCTGTGCTAACTATCGTGACAAGTCGTATATCAAAACAGTGGTGGTTGAGAAAGCCTGGGTTCCCATTTTCTGTTTCTATAGAAATCTATTTTGGATGGTGCTTATCTACAAGTCAGTCATCATGACATCAAAAAAATAAACTCAGTTTTGGAAATCAGCGGATAGAATTAAAAAGATCCATACACATTTACCCTCATTAACTTCAATGGCACTATCCACTCGCAAGCGCCCCAGGGCATCCCTTGTTAAGCAAGAAACCGTTGGTCATGCAATCTCGTTCTTAGAAGAGTTACCTGAAAAAACAAAGGAAGATTTGTCCTTGCGGGAAGCGGTGGGGCAGATGCAGGAACAAATTAAAGCCGCCTTGGACAAGGGGTATAACTACGATGAAATTGCCAAGATGCTATCGGAAAAAGGCATCAGGATTAGTGCGCTGACACTTAAGAACTATGCTCCTTCTGGTAGGCGGCAGGCAGGCAAGGGAAAAACTAAACGCCCCCGTAAAACCTCTGATAATCCTTTCACTTCAGGAGAAGACGCTTCTAGTGCGCCTGAATCGACTCTGGAAACCAATGGAGCATCTGACTCGGAACCCGATGAAGAACCGACGGCAACTCGTCCCCGGAGAGGCAGACGGAAAACGGTTGCGGCAGAAGCAAAGACTGACCGCAGAACCAGCACCCGCTCTTCCCGCAGTCGTAACTCAACCGCAACGGAAGAACCGGCTCCAACGTCTACAAGAAGACGCAGAAAATCTAAAGACGCATAGGTTGGGAGTCACAAACCAGATGATTGCTGGTTTGTCACTGATTAGGTGTAGAGATGGAGGTGGGACTGAAGTGATACTTCTGTATGTAGGTTTGAAATCCTTTGTTGAAAGCTCATCCGAAAACTCTCTGAGTCTGATGTCAGGCTTTGGCGGTAGGTTTTTCGGATAGGCTTTATCTACATTAAATCGGAAATCAAACAGGTTTGCCAACACCTCCTTCATCTCAAGCATTACAAAGATTAATTCATTGAGTTTGGGCGATCGCCGGACTGCACCCGCCAGAGATTGGCATAGATTCCGTTGATTGCTAACAACTCTTCATGGCTACCCTGCTCCACGATTTGTCCTTGATCCATGACATAGATACGATCGCTGTGACGAATGGTAGACAATCGATGGGCAATTGCAAGGGTCGTTCGGTTTTGCGTAATGACCATGAGTGATTTCTGAATGGCGGCTTCGGTTTCATTGTCTACGGCTGAAGTGGCTTCATCCAGAATCAAAATCGGAGGATCTTTTAACAGGGCACGGGCGATCGCTAATCGTTGGCGTTGCCCACCAGATAGTTTCTGCCCCCGTTCCCCTACGATGGTGTCATAACCCTGGGGTAACTGTAAGATGAACTCGTGGGCTTCTGCTAACTTAGCCGCGTGAGTAATCTCCTCTGGGGTTGCGGTAAAACTGCCGTAGGCAATATTATCGGCTACGGTGCCATGAAACAAAAACACATCCTGACTGACCCAACCGATGCAGCGACGTAAATCTTGCAGGTTGAGTTCATGCAGATTCACGCCATCAATTTGAATTTGACCCTGTTGCGGTTCGTAAAAGCGCAACAGCAACTTCACCAGCGTACTTTTGCCAGAACCCGTCGCGCCCACCACACCGATATTGCTGCCTGCCGGAATTTGCATCGACAGATCTTTTAGTACCGCCTGACGACCTTTGTAAGCAAAGGTGACATGATCAATCAGAACATCCCCATGCGCCGTATGAACCGGCAGAGAACGATGCCCGGTGGGAATTTCGATTGGCGTATCCAATAGCGTCATTACCCGTCGAATGGATGCCATTGCCCGTTGATATTCGTCCATGAGTTGGCTCAGGTCGGTAAAGGGCCAGAGCAGGCGCTGCACAATAAACACCATGAAGCCATAGGTGCCCGCTGACAGGCGACCGTTTGCTGCCTCAATACCGCCCAAAAATAGGGTGGCAGTGAACCCTGCCAGAATCACAAACCGAATCAGGGGTACAAATGCTGCACTGAGGGCGATCGCTCTCCCATTACTGAAACGGTATGCCTCACTGTCTTGCAAAACGCGATCGCGTTCGTATGCCTCGGAAGTAAAACTTTTAATCGTGGCAATTCCAGAAAGATTGTTCGCCAATCGACCGCTAATTAATCCAGCTTTTTCACGCACATCCGCATAGCGAGGAGCCAATTTCGCTTGAAATAGGATTGACCCCCAGATCACAAAGGGAATCGGGAACATTGCCCACCAGGACACACCTGGAGCCAGGATAATAAACGTACTGCCAATAAACAGAATCGTGGTGATGAACCGCAGAATATTGTGGGCACCGTGGTTCAGAAAGCGTTCCAGTTGGTTGATGTCATCGTTCAACACGGAGAGGAACATTCCCGTACTGCGTTCTTCAAAATAGCTCAACTCTAATTCCTGCAAATGGCTGTAGGCATCGACCCGTAGTTCGTGCTGAAGGGTTTGCGCCAGGTTGCGCCACAGGCGATCGTAGAGATATTGGAACAAAGACTCCAAGCCCCAAATGCCCAACGTTAGCAGAGAGAGGAATGCCAGTTGTCCTCTAACACTGGTAATGCCCGTGCGGGCAATCAAGGAGTTTTCTTGGTTCACCACCACATCAATGGCAATTCCAATCAAATAGGGGGGTGCCAGATCAAAAATAGTGTTGAGAATGGAACAAGCGATCGCACTCCAAACTTGAGAGCGATATACTTTGCCATAGCGCAGAAGCCGTAGAAGGGGGTGATGAGAGGAAAAAGTGAGCATCGTGATGATTCGTAATTCTCAGTCGTATTTCAGAGAGCTGGTTCAGATTTATTCAGCAAGCCAAATTCTGAGACCAGTTCAGGCAGTTGGTCAACCACCCAATTACCCCATCATGCATCAGCACCGACTTCAAGCAGCAAATGAGTTATAGCTATTGCCAGGTTGCTAGTAAATGGGGGGTTAAAGGGGGTGTGGGGGCGCTGCTCCCAGTTAGGGGTTCCACTCCTGCACCCCGTCCTAAATCAGGTGGCTATGGCTATATTTACAAATGACCTCTAAACCCATTCTCTAGCAGGAGTTCATTCCGTTCAGGCTTCTATCAGATTGGTATATAGCGTTTTTGAATCCAGTGAGGTACATGGATAGCCGTAGAACCCTAGATTCAAACAGATAAGATGTACCTTCACCCAGAAAGGAAACGCTATAAGCAACTGGCCGTTTTTAATCAGCCACTCTACGTCCCGTACCGTCATTTACCCAATGGACTTTACATCTGAAGCACCGTCACCGTTTGAACCTGCTGCTCTGACAACGGATATTGAGCTAGACAGCCCAGGGTCAGGACCCAAGTCAACCATCTCCCTCAAGCGGCGGCAGTCGCCACTGGCATCGACTCAGTATCAGATGACAATTCTGGAGTCCGTCGATTTGTCCTCAATGCCTTATGCAGGAAACTTTGCTGAGGCGCTGACTGCCCATTCCTGGCAACCACTGCAACCCGCAAAGCTGGAGATTTTTCAAATCAATGTCGGTCGGCTCTGTAATATGACCTGTCGCCACTGCCATGTGGATGCCGGTCCCGATCGCCGTGAAATGATGAGCCGGGACACCATTGATGCCTGCTTGCGTGCCCTTGATCAGACCGATGCCCATACGGTTGACATTACAGGTGGCGCACCAGAGCTAAACCCCCACTTTCGCTATCTAGTTGACGAGTGCGTTGTCCGGGGAAAACAGGTGATCGATCGCTGTAACCTCACCGTGCTGCTACTACCTGGAATGCGAGATTTACCAGAATGGCTGGCGGATCGAGGGGTTGAACTGGTCTGTTCATTGCCCCATTACCGCCAGCGCAATACGGATTCTCAACGGGGGGATGGCACCTTTGAGCAGTCCATTGAAGTGCTGCGACAGTTGAACGCGGTTGGTTACGGTCAGGGCAACCCCAAACGACAACTCACCCTGGTGAGTAACCCGGTTGGTGCCTTTCTCTCTAGCAATCAGACGAGACTGGAGCAGGAGTGGAAAACTGGCTTGCAGAAAAATCATGGGGTCACGTTTGACCGCCTGATCACGCTCAACAATATGCCGATTTCCCGTTACCTGGAATGGCTGGAGCAGTCGGATAATTTGCAGCCCTACATGGAACTGCTGGTGAATTCCTTTAATCCCACAACGGTGGCTGGTTTAATGTGCCGCAACACCCTGTCAATTTCCTGGGATGGACGGTTATTTGACTGTGACTTTAACCAGATGTTGGATCTGGAAATTCAACCGCCGGATGGGATCCATTCCCATATCCGGGACTTTAACCCTGAGCATCTGGCTCAACGCCAAATTGTTACGGGACGGCACTGCTTTGGCTGCACGGCAGGGGCAGGAAGCTCCTGTGGCGGTGCGATCGCAGAGTAACAGGAAGCTCCATTGTTAAACTCCAACTTCTGAAGTTGAGTTTGTTCTGGCAACGCTGACCTGGCTTCTTACCCCCTTTGATTCCCTCGACTCCCTTTTCCAATCGACCCGAAATTTCTGACAAACCCCTAAATCCTATGCCCCAAGCCCCCAATCTGACCAATCAATACACCTGCTTTGGCGGCACTGTAGGCTTCTACAGCCATTCATCCACTGCCTGTAATGGTGAAATGAAGTTTTCGGTTTACCTGCCGCCCCAGGCAAAATCCGAGCCAGTGCCAGTGTTGTATTTCCTTTCAGGACTAACCTGTACCGAAGAAAACTTTATGGTCAAAGCAGGGGCGCAGCAGTTTGCCGCCCGCTACGGACTGGCACTCGTGGCACCTGATACCAGCCCACGCAATACAGGCATTCCAGAGGAAGATAAGGACTGGGATCTGGGTACCGGCGCAGGATTTTATGTCGATGCAACCCAGAAGCCGTGGAGTTCCTACTACCAAATGTACAGCTACGTTAGTGATGAACTGCCTGCGCTGATTCAAGCGCATTTTCCAGTCAGGGGCGATCGCCAGGGCATTTTCGGGCATTCAATGGGGGGGCATGGTGCCCTCATCTGTGCCCTGAAAAACCCCAATCGATATCGTTCTGTCTCTGCCTTTGCTCCAATCGTGGCTCCCATGCGCTGTCCCTGGGGGCAAAAAGCATTTAGCCACTACCTGGGTTCCAACCAGGCAACCTGGCGCACCTACGATGCCAGTCAACTGGTTTTGACCAACCCATTCCCCCATCCCATCCTGATTGATCAGGGAACCACCGATCAGTTTCTGGCAAATCAACTGATGCCAGAGGTGTTTGAGCAAGCCTGCACCAAAGCTGGTCAGCCCCTCATTCTCCGTATGCAAAACGGTTACGATCATAGCTACTACTTCATCGCTACATTCATAGAAGACCACATTCGGCATCATGCGGAGACGTTGCTGAAAAGTGAGATAAATTGAAACTCAGGTTCAAGCATCCAACACCTTTTTCCATCCCAAGAATCAGCAACGTATATGCGGAAGCGATGAGGCGAGAAGACGGGGCACTCAGA
Source organism: Kovacikia sp. CALU 1929 (assembly GCF_056784235.1). Classification (NCBI taxonomy): domain Bacteria; kingdom Bacillati; phylum Cyanobacteriota; class Cyanophyceae; order Leptolyngbyales; family Leptolyngbyaceae; genus Kovacikia; species Kovacikia sp. CALU 1929. The sequence continues at coordinate 121,422 of NZ_JBXBCF010000061.1, read as the reverse complement.
GGAGGGAAGAGGGAAGCACCCATAGCAGGTTTAAATCATTTGCGAAATTAAAAGGCTATGCGAAAAAGGGTTCCACTGGAACCCTTTTGTACGCTCTAGATTAGGATCGCTATAGAACAGGATGGTCAAGATTAAGGAACTGAATGGAAATAGGTTCCGTACTGTAAGCCAGGGAAAAAGCGGTTCAGTTCAATCAAAATCCCAGAGAAGATGACTATGGCAAGGGTTGCCATAATGGGGGCACTAGTCAGATATTTGAAAAAGTATTTCATGGATGAAGCTCCTGGACTATTTGAATGGGTTTATAGCGTTTTTGAATCCAGTGAGGTACATGGATAGCCGTAGAACCCTAGAACCAAAACGATGAGATGTACCTCACCGAGAAAGAAACCGCTATAAGTGTTTTTTAGACAAGAATCTATCGCGGTGAAATTGGGATTTCACTATCGCTTGCTGTCAACTGTCCACTAACTAGCTCTTGAAGAAATAGGAGGGGCCAGAGGAGTCCTTTAATCAAGGATGGGATTGCCAGAGGAAGGTCAATGAAAATTTCCTTTTCCTCAGGATTGCTGGATTTGTTAGCTGCCTGTAAATAAGAACGACCTGACCAGCCAATGAATCCGGCAGTGTACAGAAAAATCGAAAATGGAATTAATACATCAATAAAGCGATCGAGTCGGATTGGAAGATGGGGAAGTCCATCTTCACCGCAAGCAAGTTCAGAACCATAGACTTCAAATGGTTTGTTGAAGTAGTAGGTATCAGGGGCTTGGCTTTTGCGCTGTTGAAAGGTGGAGGATTGATTGCAAGGCACCAGAAAATTATCAGCAGATGCAGAAGGGACATTGCTCAGGTAAATGAACAGTACAGAAATTGGTACTAGCAAACAGACCAAAAATCTACGCATGAAATGGTCTCCTGTGAGTGTTTGACTTCAAGCTGTTGTTTTGGGTTGGAGGGGCTGAATCGCAGATAAAAACAATCCCAATAGGACCGCCATATTTACTTTTCTTCTTCACCAGACTCTCTTTCAATCCAAAGAAAAACAAGCGCAACAACTGGGAACGGTAGAATGTAAAAAATTAATGGAATCATAATCCAGGGTAACCATGAAGCGGCATAGTCACCGGTTAGCTGGGTTATGTCTGTAACCATGATGATGGCTCCTATTTATTGTTGGTCATTGGTCATTGGTTAAGTAGGTAGGTGGAATCAACTGTAGAATGGGTATGCCTTTGGCATTAGCCTTACGGCATGGCTGCGCTAGAGCGATAGCGTAACCCATGCATGTGTTGGGTTCTTACCTCAACCAAACCTACGGTAGGTCTTATATTTAATTAGTCCCACCTACTTACCCATTCAGTTGGATGCTCGATCAGACCCCATGCCAAATGATAATTATCCAAAAAACCAGGGAAGTAGATTCTGGCTGACATTGACGGCTCCTCGGAGAATGGCATCGAGATCCGTAAAGTTTTCTAGTAGTAGGTAGGCAAATACTGCGCCTCCCATAGAACCTAGAAAGATCCCGCTACCCAGTTGGAACCAGTCTTCTTTTTTCTTGAGCGGTCTTAGCTCATCTTTTGAATGGGAATTGTAGGTTCCTCGGGGGTTTCCCTGGAAAGTTGCAAGGGCAAAAATGGAAATTCCCAGGCAAGCGGATGCTGTAATGTAAATTGCCGTAATTAATCCACTTAAATTGGCACCGTGAGCAGTTTCTCGCAACGGTCCAACGACAACCTGGGGACCGACGAGGAAAAAACCGTGTGCCATTCCAATTTCTAGCCCGCGTATGAAGGGGGTCAACCCAGGACGGTAAGCTGGAAGGTTTTGAATATAAGCCCTGACAATGGGGGAATCGTTGAATGGGGTGGATAGATTGCCTCGAAATGGATCCCCCTTATAGGGCTTAACCGGGTCAATTCCTTCATAGACAGAAGACAAATCTGTCTGATTGGTTGAAGTCATGTTTCTTTACCTTTTTGAACCAAAAAAGTGTGTTCACTTAGGGTTTTCTGGGAAAAAAGTGATGGCTATCGGTCAATTAGAGGAAAAAAGGGGGCGATCGCCCAAACGATCCACAATTTGGGGTCTAGGTCCCCCTTCTGATACACTCTTAGGTGATTGAGAGAAAAGTCCTGATCGTAAATAGCCGTTGACCAGGACTCAATGAGACGAGGAGAGTCTCACGCTTTTAGACAGGGGCGTTCATGACACGCCCCTATCTTATTTTTGGAGGGCTAACCAAACTTAGAAGCCGTTGCCCCGATCAAAAAGGCTCCATAGGTGACGATGTACCCAACCGTGAAGTGGGTTAAGCCGACCAACCGAGCCTGCACAATGGAGAGAGCTACAGGTTTGTCCTTGGGATAGCCGAAGGACAGGGGAGTATTTTCGTGTGCCCACATGAGGGTTTCGATTAACTCTTGCCAGTAGCCGCGCCAGGTGATCAGGAACATGAAGCTAATTGCCCAAACTAAATGCCCGAACAGGAACATCCATGCCCATACTGCTAGGGCGCTGGTTCCGTAGGGGTTATAGCCGTTGACCAGGGGACCAGAATACAACCACAGGTAGTCGCGCAGCCAGCCCATCAGGTAGGTTGAGCTTTCGTTGAATTGGGCAACGTTGCCGCCCCAGATTGCCAGATGTTTCCAGTGGAAGTAGAAGGTGATCCAGCCAAGAGTGTTGAGCATCCAGAACATGGCGAGATAGAAGCCATCCCAGGCGGAGATGTCGCAGGTGCCGCCGCGACCGGGACCGTCGCAGGGGAAGCTGTAGCCAAAGTCTTTTTTGTCGGGCATCAGCTTAGAACCGCGAGCATCGAGGGCGCTCTTGACCAGGATCAGGGTCGTGACGTGCAGACCGAGGGCGATCGCGTGATGCACGTAAAAGTCCCCCGGTCCAATGGTCAGGAACAGCGAATTGGTGCCGTTGTTAATGGCTTCTAGCCAATTGGGTAGCCAGACGTTACCGTAATTGGGCCATGCCGTAGAGGCGATGCTGTCTGGATTGGAGAGCAAGGTGCTGACCCCGTAAAGGGCTTTCCCGTGGACTGCCTGAATCCATTGAGCAAACACAGGTTCAATCAGGATTTGCTTTTCCGGTGCGCCAAATGCAACCTCACAGTCATTGTGGACGTATAACCCCAGGGTATGGAAACCCAGGAAAAGGGACACCCAACTCAGGTGAGAGATAATCGCTTCCTTATGCGCCAGCACCCTTGCCAGTACGTTGTCCCGATTCAGTTCGGGGTCGTAGTCCCGCACCATGAAAATGGCTCCGTGGGCAAAGGCACCTACCATCAGGAAGCCTGCAATGTACTGGTGATGGGTATAGAGTGCCGACGTGGTGGTGAAGTCCTTGGCAATAAAAGCGTAGGGTGGCATCGAGTACATGTGCTGTGCCACCAGAGAGGTGATTACCCCCAGGCAAGCCAGGTGCCAGCCCAATTGGAAGTGGAGGGAATTGTTGTAGGTTTCATAAATGCCCTGGTGTCCCCGTCCAGTTCTGGGGGCAATGAAGAATCCCTTCCAACCTGGTCCCTGGAGGGCATCCAGCATTTCCTTGATGTTATGCCCAATCCCCCAGTTAGTGCGGTACATGTGTCCTGCAACAATGAACAGGACGGCGATCGCCAGGTGGTGATGCGCCATATCCGTCAACCAGAGAGACTCGGTTTGGGGATGGAAGCCACCCAGGAAGGTGAGAATTGCCGTTCCGGCTCCCTCAGCGGTGCCAAAGATATGGTTTGCCGTATCTGGATTTTCGGCATAGACACCCCAGTTGCCGGTGAAAAAGGCACCCAAGCCCGCTGGATGAGGTGGTGTCGTCAGGAAGTTATCCCAGCCCACATGTTGACCACGGGATTCGGGAATAGCGACGTGGATCAGGTGCCCCGCCCATGCTAATGAGCTAACCCCAAACAAACCTGCCAGGTGGTGGTTGAGCCGGGATTCCGCATTCTTAAACCAGGCGAGACTGGGGCGGTACTTGGGCTGAAGATGAAGCCAGCCAGCATACAGAAAAATTGCAGCTAATAGAAGTAAGAAAAGCGATCCGGTAAACAGTTCGGCATTGCTGCGCATTCCCTGGGTATACCACCAGTGGTAAACGCCGGAGTAGCAGATATCTACCGGGTTACGTGCCCCTGCGCGGGTGAATGCCTCGATCGCCGCCGGTCCCAACTGGGCATCCCAAACAGCGTGGGCAATGGGTTTGATGTGAACCGGATCCTGGATCCATTGCTCGAAGTTACCTTGCCAGGCTACGTGAAATAGAACGCCGGATGTCCACAGGAAGATGATTGCCAGATGACCAAAGTGGGAAGCGAAAATCTTCTGGTAGAGATTCTCCTCGGTCATGCCATCGTGGCTTTCAAAATCGTGGGCAGTGGCGATCGCATAGAAGATCCGCCGAGTTGTCGGGTCTCTCTGGAGATCCTGGCTAAATTTTGGAAATTTAGTCGCCATAAGCCAATTTTGGATTTTCGATTTTGGAATTTGGAATTTGGAATGGCTTGATTTGAAGGATCAGCCGATAAAGTTAATGGCTTGGAAGAAGTTGGGGAAAAAGTTTCAGGGGTTGGGAATGTAGGAGCCAGGAGTCAGATGACTCAAAACTTTTTATCCTACCCTTCGGGAGCGGCAGAGCCGTATCTCTTTCATCCGTTTGCCCGAGTCCTTTCACCCTCTACCTCCCTACCCAATTGCTGCCATTCGTGCCAGAAAAAACGCCCAGGTGGTGGCTATTCCTCCCAACAGGTAGTGAGACACACCGACTGCCCGTCCATGAATGATGCTAAGGGCACGGGGTTGAATGGCAGGTGTGATCTTGAGCTTGTTATGAGCCCAGACAATTGACTCGATCAGTTCTTGCCAGTAGCCGCGACCACTAAACAGGAACATGAGGCTGAAGCCAAAGATAAAGTGGGCAGCCAGGAAGACAATGCCGTAGGCAGACAGGGCTGAACCGTAGGAGGTAATCACCTGAGTAGACTGTGCCCAGAGGAAATCTCGCAGCCAACCATTGTTGGTAATCGATGAAGTGGCAAAGTTTCCAGCCGTAATGTGGGTAATCGTGCCATCTGGATTCACCGTTCCCCATACATCTGACTGCATCTTCCAGAAGAAGTGGAAAATCACAATCGACAGGGAGTTATACATCCAGAATAAGCCGATGAAGACATGATCCCATCCGGAAACCTGGCAGGTACCACCCCGTCCCGGACCATCGCAGGGGAACCGGAAACCGAGGTTTCCCTTATCGGGAATCAGGCGAGAACTACGAGCAAACAACACTCCCTTGAGCAAGACCAGGACTGTGACATGGATCGTAAAGGCATGGATGTGGTGGATCAGGAAATCAGCCGTACCAAGGGGAATAGGCATCATCGCTACTTTGCCACCGACTGCCACAACTCCGCCGCCCCAGGCATGACTGACCGGACCCATAATATTGGGAGCCGTCACACCTAGACCGCCCAGTTCAATATTCCGCAATCCACCAAACACATTGCCCAGGGGTTGAGCAACGCTGTTTGCCCCAACCGCTGCCGTATGGATGTGTTGAATCCATTGGGCAAAGATGGGCTGAAGCTGAATCCCGGTGTCTGAGAACATATCCTGGGGACGACCAAATGCCCGCATGGTGTCGTTATGACAGTACATGGCAAAGCTATGGAAGCCCAGGAACTGGCAGACCCAGGCGAGGTGAGACACGATCGCATCCCGGTGGCGGATGACCCGATCGAGCACGTTGTTAATGTGCTGTGCCGGATCATAGTCTCGCACCATAAAGATACCCGCATGGGCAGCCCCACCCACAATCAGAAAGCCAGCAATCCAGACATGATGGGTAAAGAGAGATAATACCGTGGCATAGTCGGTTGCCAGGTAAGGATAGGGGGGCATCGCATACATGTGATGAGCCACTAACAAACTGGCAGTGCCCATCTGCACCAGGTGGATGGAGAGGTTCGCGTGCCAGGAAGTCTCAAAGACTTCATTCAACCCTTCGTGCCCACGAGGACCAATAAAGCTCAGGAAGGGCAGCATTTTTGGGGTCTTGGCATCATCCATCAGTTCTTTGAAACTGTGACCAATACCCCAGTTGGTGCGATAGAAGTGCCCAGCAATGATGAACAGAACCGCGATCGCCAGATGGTGATGGGCGGTATCCGTCAGCCACAACCCGCCAGTCACTGGATTCAACCCACCCTTAAAGGTAAGGAAATCCGAATAGGCTGCCCAGTTAAGCGTAAAGAAGGGAGTCAATCCGCGGGCAAAACTGGGATAAATATCGGTCATCAGGGTCGAGTTGAGGATGAACTCATGAGGCAGGGGAATATCTTTAATCGGAACCCCCCGATCCAACAGTTCATTCGTAGGCAGAGCGACATGGATCTGGTGACCTGCCCAACCCAGGGAACCGCAACCCAGCAACCCTGCCAGGTGGTGGTTCATGTAAGATTCCATGTTCTGAAACCATTCCAGTTTGGGAGCACTGATGTGGTAATGGAACCAACCTGCAAATAACATCAGAGCTGCCATTACCAGTCCCCCGATGGCAGTGCAATAAAGCTGGAATTCGTTGGTAAATCCAGACGCCCGCCATAGCTGGAACAGTCCAGAGGTGATTTGAATTCCGTGGAAACCACCACCCACATCGGCATTCAAAATTTCTTGACCTACAATGGGCCAAACCACCTGGGCACTGGGCTTAACGTGGAGGGGATCTGCCATCCAGGCAGAGAAGTTAGAGAACTTAGCACCATGAAAATACATGCCACTAAGCCAGATGAAAATGACTGCAAGATGCCCAAAGTGAGCAGAAAAGATTTTGCGAGAAACGTCCTGCAAATCACTGGTATGGCTATCAAAGTCGTGAGCATTGGCATGGAGATTCCAAATCCAGGTAGTAGTTTTGGGACCTCGCTGGAGGGTGCGATCGAAGTGACCTGGTTGCGCCCATTTCTCGAAAGACGTGGGCACCGGGTTCCTATCTACCACAACCCTGACGCGTTGCTTTTGCTCAGGAGTGCGTGGAACCATTCAAGACTCTCCTTTTGCTAGATGGAAAATTAGAGAGTGAGGAGATTTGATTGATGAGTGAAGTGATGTCATGAGTGAAGCGATGTCAATGGTCATTCGCCATTGGTCACCTTTTGCTTATAGACAATGCTGACCACTGACTACTGACTACTGACTGCCGACTACTGACTCAACCTTCATCAATCAAAAGCTCATCAGGCAGAGCAATTTCAGGGGGGAAATTGTGAGTCGCGCGCTCACTCATCGCTGCAATTCCCAGGTTGCTCTGCTGAATTGAGTCAAGCCACGTTGGAATGCGATGCCCCTGGGAATAGATCGCCGGAGGTTCATTGAACGTGAGCTTGTCGAAATTAAATGCAGCGATATCAACACCTAGCGCTGCCGACCAGATTCCTGCAACCGGTAGCGCTGCCAGAAGAAAATGAACTGACTGGGAAGTTGGGAAACTGATTCCCCGCCAAAATAACCGTTGCTGATACCTTTGAGCAGCCTCAAAGCTGTAGGTAGTTTCCCGCTGTCCAAAAGTGTATCCGGCATTGATGGACTCATTCAGGTTGGTTTTCCGTACCAGGGTTGAGGTCACAAGAGACCCATGCACCGAGCTGAGAAAAGCACCCCCAAACACCCCAATCACTCCCATTTGGTGGAGAGGATTCATCAGAATGTTGTGGTCTGCCTGGAACAGAAACATGAAGTTGAATGTGCCGGAAATCCCCAACGGCATTCCCGAGGAAAAACTGCCCTGGGCAACGGGGTAGACCAGTAAAACTGATACTGTGGCGGCAACCGGGGCAGTAAATGCAAGGGAGATCCAGGGGCGCATTCCCAGGCGATAGCTCAACTCCCATTCCCGATCCTGATAGCAGATGATGCCAATCAGGAAATGGAACACGATGAGCTGATAGGGTCCCCCATTATAAAGCCACTCATTCATAGAAGCGGCTTCCCAGATCGGGTAAAAGTGCAGCCCAATGGTTGCAGACGTAGGAACCACCGCTGCGGTGATGATGTTATTTCCACTCCAGAGCGAGCCTGAAAGCATTTCACCGGTACCCTCGACATCAACCGGTGGGGCTGCAATGAAAGCAATGAGAAAAGTAATGGCAGCGGTTAATAGGGTGGGAATCATGATTACACCGAACCAACCGATATAGATTCGGTTTTCGGTGCTGGTAACCCATCGACAAAACTGTTCCCAAGAGAGGGTTCTTTGTTTGTGTTGGGTTGGATGAACGGGCGCAATGATTTGGTCAGGGCGATCGCTATCTGTTGCGATCGCCCGACCAAATTGTGTCATCATGAGGGTATAAGCTCCTTTCTTTGATAGTTGGGAGTTACCCGTCGCAGAAGGTTTCCTAGTCCAGTTGCGACGGGTTTATGGTTTGATTTGAAAGGTTGCAGCGACAGATCACTGAAAAAACGTTACTGATGGCTGCACGATTTGGTTTCAGATAAGGTGATGCTGAATAGCAGTATGAATTGGAACGACGTTTCAATTCATACAACTTTTAATTCATACCCAAAATCAGCAATGCCGGTTTCAGATAATGTCAGCAGCTTTGTTATAGCAGTTGCCAGGTGCCAGGTTTCGCCGTAAGCTTCAGCCCAACGATGTCAGGTTTCCAGGAATCACAAGGGCTTTGCATAACGGGTTGGGCGCTATCGCCGATCCTAACGATCCTGACGGTTACTATCAAACGCTTTTCAATACAGGAAACCCAATATTGAAATTAAGCAGTTTCGTTTCAGCATTCCTTGAGAGAAGGTCAGGAAAAACCAATGAGGTGTGGTTTCACCAGTTCTTCCTGCTTCTGAAGGGAAACCAAAACGCTAGTAGAGAGATTAGGAAAAAAAAAAGAAGAACTGATGAAGATGAGGAGTTTGTTCAAAAAAAGTTACGAAACCAATGAGAAATGGGGCGTTGTGGAACTAAAGTATGAATTGTCCACTCTGCGGGAAGCATGCAGCATCCCCAACTCTTCTCTCCAAGGAGAAGGGAGCCAGACATCCTGTTCCCTCGCCCCTTGGGAGAGGGCTAGGGTGAGGGCGAATAATTCCATCCGTAAAGCGTAAGTAAAACAGGAATTATTCCAAAAATTCGGAAATCTGGTCTGCCAGAGTAATTGGGTCATAGGGTTTTGTGATGACACCCGCCACCTCTAGTTGGGTGAAGTGGCGGCGATCGGCAGGTTGGGCTTTGGCAGTTAGCAAAATGACTGGAATATGGCAGGTGGTTGGGTTCGTTCGTAATCGTTCAAAGGTTGCCAATCCATCCATATCGGGCATCATTACATCCAGCAGAACCACATCTGGTTGCTCAGATGCAGCCTTTTTTAAGCCTTCGCTACTGGAGCTAGCGGTAGTCACGTGCCAGCCCCTGGCAATCTCCAGGCAAACCTGGGTTGCCTCACGGATATCCGGTTCATCGTCAATGATGAGAACGTGTTTCGACATTGGTAAACCCGCCCATACAGTTTATGAAATGATTGAACCCACAATTTGAATCACAAATTGAATTCACAATCTAAGCCAGCCTCTAGAACACCAAAACCGATTTCATCCCTATTTCTAGGAATCGTTTTCATTGTGTTCACCGAGCGGTAACGTGAAGTAGAAACTACTCCCTTCTCCCAATTGACTCTCCACCCAAATTTTTCCGTTGTGCTGCTGCACAATACCGCGACAGATGGTTAACCCTAAGCCGCTGCCGCTTCGACTGCGGGAGTTTGAGGTATCAATTTGCTGGAAACGATCAAAGATAGTCTCCAGTTTATCTTCTGGAATGCCAATGCCTTGATCTTTGACGCAGAAGAGAATGCAGGGTACTAGGTAGCAGGGTTCAGGAGGGAGTTTTGAGGTTTGAATTTTGAGTCTTGAGTCCTCCTGCGGTTTCTGGAGGATGTTTTGTGTTTTGTGGGATGGGTTTCCCAAAGGATGTTTTGAGTTGTCTGGTTGTGATCGCTGGCTATCTCCAGCCTGAGTCCTCTCCTGCTGGTTTCTGGCTTCTTTTAACGCTTCTAATTCCTGCTTTGTCTGTGGAGCTAAAAGCGTTGCCTCCTGGCACCGGATTTCTGCGGTCAGCCATACGGTAGAACCAGCGGGTGAAAACTTTATGGCATTACTGAGGAGGTTAGTAAAGGTTTGGATGATGCGATCCGGATCTGCCCAGAGGGCGGCAGCGCAGGGAGTGACGGAGAGCACAATTCCTGCTTTGTCTGCCATTGCTCTCATCGCATCGACAGACTGCACCATTAGGTCGGCGGCATTGCACGTTTTTTTCTCCATTGTGACTTTGCCAAACTTGATGCGCTCAACATCCAGAATGTCGCTGATCAGGCGTACCAGACGGTTGGTGTTGGAGAAAGCAATTTCAAGCATTCGCTGGCTTTTGTCGGGGTAGCTGCTGAGCCAACCGCTTGCCAGTAAGCCCAGGGTGCTGCGAATGGAGGTGAGGGGGGTGCGCAGTTCATGGCTGACGATGGAAATGAATTCATCTTTCATTTGCTCAACGATCTGGCGATCCGTGATGTCTTTGAAAATGACGACGGCTCCAACGATGTTGTTCTGCTCGTGAATCGGTGTGCTGACATATTCAACTGCAAAGCGAGAGCCGTCTCGTCGCTGAAACAGATCCTCCGCTCTGGATTGGAGGATTCCATCACGGAGCGTGGCATAGATCGGGCTTTCGGACAGTAAATAGGGGATGCCGTTGAAGCGAGCATGGTTCAGGAGCGCGTGCATCCATTGGCCGATGAGTTCAGGGACTTCATAGCCCAGCATTCTGGCGGCGGCTGGGTTAGCAAAGGTGATTTTGCCCTGGAGATCGAGTCCGTAAATTCCTTCTCCGGCAGAGTTCAGGATGAGTTCGTTTTGATGGCTGAGGCGTGCCAGGGACGCTTCTGCCTGCTGTCGTTCTAGCAAGGCACGTTCCCGTTCGGCAATTTCTCGCATTAGCTCGGCATTGATCCGTTGTAGTTCGGCTGTACGCTCCAGCACACGCTGCTCTAGCTGAGCATTGAGGGTGGAGATTTTGATTTCTGCTTGCCTGCGTTTCTGGATATCTCGTCTCAGGTCGCTGTTGAGTGCTTGGACTTGTTGATAAAGACCAATCTGATGAATGGCAACGGCAATGTGGTTGCTGAGTGCCTGCAACAGATCAATATCTGCGCTTGTCCAGGGTTGAGCCTGGTTGTGTTTTAATTCACGCCAGGTTTCAAAGGACTGGCGGGGGCGGAGGTGACGGGGGTCGTCACGATCGCAACGCCCTGCCCAAACACGCTCAATGTCGATTTCACTGCGGAAAACGGTGAGGTAACCTAGAATTTCCTGCCGATATTGGAGGCTCACAATTAGTAAGCCCCGTACCTCCGTAGATAGGAAGGCAACTGCCAGATCGGAAGGCATGACAGCCTGGTATAGATCGGAGATTGCCCAGATGCTAGATTCTGGGTTCACGGCGTCTTCCATTTCTAGCCAGGTCTGCCAGTAGGGATGTTGCTCAATCGGGAAGAGAAGCGGTGGACTCTGGATGGGTTTCCGACGGTTGCCATTGGCATCTCGCAGTTTCCAGGTTGCAGGCATGGTGGGCTGGCTGCCACAGGTGAAGATCTGTGGTGGCTGCTGGGTCGTGGGCGGTGCCAGGTAAATTCTGCCGCCACACCCTTTCAATGCCAAGATCGCCTGCTGTAATACCTCTGGCAAATGCATATCGGGCGTTGCGTGAAGCAGGGTGGTGATCTGGTTGATGGTGGCTTCCTGGGAGGCTCTCAGCCGTTCTTGACTGAGCAGGTTAGATTGGGCGATCGCAACTGAAACCTGGTCGGCAACCAATTGCACCACCTGAAGTTCCTGCTCCGTAATGCAGCGGGGTTTGCTGTGGTGGGCAACGAGCAGCCCCCAGAGGCGATCGCGGTCCAAAATCGGTACAACGAGGGAAGATCGCACGCCCATAGCCGTCAGGTATTCCACATGGCACGGGTCTACCGGACGAAATCGGATGTCGCCATTCAATTCTTTGGAATCTTCCCCTAAGGGACTGAGTCCAATCTGCCCCATTTCGACATTCACAATCGAGCGCTGGCGAGCTTTGAGAAATAGTTCCCGCGCTTCTGGTGGAATATCTTCTGCTGGGAAACTGTGTCCAATCAATGAGGGCAAATGCTGCTCCTGGATGGCTTCTGCAACAACTTCACCGCTTTCATCATCATAAAAGCGGTAAACTTTAACCCGATCTGTTCCCAAAAACGCCTGAACCTCTGCCACCGTTGCATTCAGAATTTCTGACAACTCCAGGGACTGGCGAATGCGGTTCGTCATTCGGTGTAATAATCCCTCACATCCATCAACCTGCCTGGAAGATGGGACAAAAGTAGATGAATTGAACGGTTGAAATTCAGACTGCATTACACTTCTAGCTCCGCCATACTTCGCAATAGCTGGATCCGCTTCAGTTGGTTGAGGATGCGGCTCACCACTTCCGAATCTTTAATCGGTTTACTAATCAGATCATTGGCTCCAGCCATGAGTGCTTGCTGAAGCGTTGCAGCATCAGTATGCACTGTGAGAAACAAAACCGGGATCTGGCTCCATTGGGGAGCATTGCGCACCACCCGGCAAAGCTCAATACCGTTAAAGTGGGGCATTTCAATATCCAGGATCAGCAAATCAGGAGCACAGGTTTCCAGGGCGCACCAGAACTGAGGAGGATGCTCTAGGGTGGTCAGTTGTAACCCCCAGGGTTCCAGGAGTGCCCGCATCACCATCAAAACCTGTGGATCGTCGTCAACGACCATGACTCGTGCCTGCTTTAGGTTGGGCGATATCGCTTGATTCATCAGCCTTCCGGCAGGGATCTGGAGGCGCTTAATCATCTCCAGCACTTGCCCAGCTAAAGCCTTAGAGACTACGGTATAAATCCCTGACCTAGCTAACCAGATGCGTTGATCCAGATTGCATTGATCAGTGAGAAGCAGGAAAGGAATTGGTGGAAGCTGGTGAGTTAAGCTTTCTAGCAACTCCAGATCTGTTTCCGTGACAGAAGCGAGGGGAAAGTTCATTACCAGGGTATCGAAGGCTGCCTTTGACTTGTCAGCGTTCATCACTGCTTGTACCGCTTGCAAGTCAAAGATTTGTTTGATTTGCATCTGCGTTGACACTGAGGACTGCACGATTTGCTCAACCAGGCGGAGGTCATCATCCACCAGTAGTAGGGGGCAACTCATCTGCCAGACAGGCTGAGGGGAATGATTGGGACCGCGGTGCAGTTCAGCTTTCAGATCTGCCAACTGCTGGATCAGGTGTTGGAATACCGGCGGTGTCGGACGCTCACCATTTTTGAAATAGGGTTCTAATGCAGCGGCAATTTGGGAGCCTTGGGTTAAGCCCCAAATACCCAATGCCCCGGCAAGCTTATGGGCTGCCAACCGTCCCTGTTCAAGCTGGTTTTGATCTAAGTTGCCCTGTTGCCAGAGGGAGATCGCCTGTTCCAATACCCGCAGGCGATCGTAGTTCCGTTGCTTAAACTTTTCCCAAATTTTGGCAAGGGCGGTTTTGGTTTGGTGCACCTGCCAGGATGGCTCAACATCTGGCTCGACATTCACTGCTCCCCCTTCTGAGGCTTTTTCCCGCAACGGTTTCTGGGCTGAGGTGAAGTGGGCTGGATCTGGGTCAGAACGATGGTTCCCATTTCGTTTCAGCCGATAGCCAATCCCGTACACGGTTTCAATCAAGTCGGAAGGTGCCCCAACTTTTTTCAGCTTTTGCCGTAGTCCTTTGATGTGAGCAGTTACCGTATCTTCACCAGGCGCTTCTTCTAGCGTCCACAAATGTTCCAGGATGCGGCTGCGGCTAAAGACATGGTGAGGATTGCGCAGAAACAACTCCAGCAATCGATATTCCTTGGGTGTCAAATACAGGAGGCGATCGCTATACCGAACTTCCCGTGAGTCAGGGTCAAGCTGCAATTGGTTCCATTCTAAGACTGACAGTACAGGTGAACTGCGGCGTCTTAGAAGAACTCGGATGCGTGCCAGTAATTCAGGCACTTCAAATGGCTTGGTGAGGTAATCGTCCGCTCCAGCATCTAAACCAGCGACCCGATCTGTAATGGTCGCCTGAGTTGTGACCAGCAAAACCGGAGTCTTGTAGTTGTGCGATCGCAACCGTTGACAGAGTGTTAGCCCATCTAACTTGGGCAACAGCACATCCAGCAAAATCAGGTCGTAGGCGGAGGTTTCAATCAATCGCCAAGCAACCTCACCATCAAAGGCTATATCAACCGCGTAATTTTCTTTTGTGAGGATTGTTTCAAGGGTTCTTGCAACACACTCGTCATCCTCAATCAGCAGAATTCTCATGCACGGCAATCCTTAATCTGCTTACTAAACCTCACCGACTTAGAAATCCCTAGTTTTTCCTGGGAAAAATCTCCAGTTCTTCATTTGGATGAGGTTTAAACCCGAATCTTAATTAAATTTAGAAAAGGTAGATTGAGAAAATTTAAGAGCCGCCAACTTTTACAGGTATTATCAACAATCAGATTTGGGAATCTGTGATTCTTCAGCTTTTGTTAAAGTTGTCTATTTTTCTTTACGTTTTCCCAGGATAGTACACGCGGGTTGGCAAGTTGCGGTCAGTTTTAGGGATGCGGGAGTGCATCGTTCCTTGTGACTACTGGAACTCATTTGAAAATCTGGCAGACAGGGCAAAACAGGCTAAGAAAAACATCTATCGTCAGCAAATGTAAATTTATTTAAAGTAAAACCCGTTCTCAGCTAAAGAAATATAAATTGTATCGGTAACAGGTTTCAGAAATTTCTCAGGTTTATTTGCCTGAAATGCCGTTTGAGGAAGGAAACAAAAGCGTCCTGATGGCGAGCAGTCACTTCTTCATCCTGAAGAAAAAATAATAACTTCTCTCATTTTCCTAAAAGATCACAATCTTTCTACATCATCATAGATATTTCTGTTGCCCAATCAGCTAAGAGTGAATGGTCTGACACGCCATGAGAATTCTGCTAGTTGAAGATGATCCAATTACCTCAAAAGCCTTGGAAAAAAATCTGTGCGAGCAGCACTATGTGGTGGAGGTTGCTGCCGATGGGCTAATTGGGTGGGAGCTTGTTAAAACATTTACCTACGACCTGATTCTGCTGGATGTCAATTTGCCGGGTCTGGATGGCATCCAATTCTGCCAGCAACTGCGCGCTAATCACAATGAGACTCCTGTGTTATTGCTCACTGCCCGCAGCTCTAGTACTGACAAGGTTTTGGGCTTAGATGCGGGAGCTGATGATTATGTGGTCAAACCGTTTGAACTGTCGGAACTGTTAGCTCGAATTCGCGTGCTATTGCGACGAGGAAGAGCCTGTCAACCGGTTACATTGAAATGGCTGAATTTGAAGCTAGATCCTGGCATTTGTGAAGTCACCTATGGCGATCGCGTCTTGCATCTGACACCTAAGGAATATCGGTTGCTAGAGCTGTTTCTGCGCAACCAGCATCGGGTGTTTAGCCGCAGCGCCATTTTAGACCACCTCTGGTCGAGTGAAGAAGCCCCCAGCGAAGAAGCGGTCACTGTTCACATTAAAGATTTACGCCAAAAGCTGAAGAAAGCAGGGGCACCTTCTAATTTAATTGAGACGGTCTATGGTCAGGGTTATCGGCTGAAACAGTCTCCTGCTAATGCATCGAAAACTTCTACCAAGACAAGTCAACCCCAACCAACCATCCACCAGCAAACGAAAGAACAACTGACTACCGTTTGGGAAACCTATCAAGGGCTAAGCCGAGATCGCCTATTGACTTTGGAGCAGGCTGCCGCCGAGTGGCTAGAAAATAGACTCAAAAAAGATCAATGCCAGAAGGCTCAGGAGGCAGCGCACAAATTGACAGGAGCGTTAGGGATTTTTGGTTTTGTGGAAGCCTCGCAGGTTGCGAAAGAAGTAGAAGAAATTTTCCGGGCTGGAGGAGCTTTAAACCAGAAGAAAGCGCTTCACTTAGCAGGGTTACTGGCAACGTTGAGAGATGTCATGGGCAAGCCAAAAGCTCAAACGGGCAATGGGCAAGAGGTGATCAGCAATGGGCACCAGGCAGTTGTGGGTATGCGATGGATTTCAGAACGGTGAGCGGTATTGCGGAAAGCAGGATGAATTGAAAAGGGGTGAATGTGTCAGTGCAACCCCGAATGTGAAGTTTCGTAAATATAAGGGTTGCCTTTAGAGGTTCTTTAGGTTTTTTCACTATTCTTTTGACACATCACCAAACCTCACTCACACAGCACTTTCGAATCACTAATCATTCAGAGCACAGTTGTGAGGTGTGTTGGCAATCGGTAATGCGCAGATTTGGGCTACCGAAAATGTGCGTTGCGGCTTTGTCTTAGCTTGCGCTGTGCAGGTTCACGGATTCAAAATGGCTGTCCCTGCCTGAATCCGGTTTGAATTATCAGTTTCATCGCAAGAAATCAAGCTCTAAAAGAACTCTAATCATTGCTCTATAGCGTTTCCTTTCTGGGTGAGGTACATCTCATCTGTTTGACTCAAGGGCTTTACGGCTATCCATGTACCTCACTGGATTCAAAAACGCTATATCTGACATCAGTAATAGGGCATTGATAGTTAGCCAAAGGCAATTGCCGATGCTTAACTTTGGTGCGATCGCGTTCATTTTTCGTTTCTAGTTACTTCAAAAATCAATTCTGTAATCCATTTCTGAATTGATCTGCAATCATCCTCAATTCCGGTCAAGACCTATGACTACAACTATCCAACAACGCAGAGTTCCCGATCTGTGGGATCGATTTTGCGACTGGATTACTAGCACTGAGAATCGGCTGTACATTGGCTGGTTCGGTGTTTTAATGATTCCCCTGTTAGGCGTTTCTGCCTGCGTTTTTACAATTGCATTCATTGCCGCTCCTCCGGTTGATATTGATGGTATCCGGGAGCCAGTCGCCGGTTCTCTGCTCTATGGCAACAACATCATTACGGCAGCGGTTGTGCCGTCTTCCAATGCGATCGGTTTGCACTTTTACCCCATTTGGGAAGCTGCCAGTATCGATGAATGGCTCTATAACGGCGGACCCTACCAGATGATTGGTGCCCACTACATTCCAGCCCTGTGTTGCTATATGGGGCGGGAGTGGGAATTAAGCTATCGTCTGGGAATGCGCCCCTGGATTGCTGTCGCCTATTCTGCACCCCTGGCAGCTACCACGTCCGTATTCTGGATTTACCCGATTGGGCAGGGAAGCTTCTCCGATGGTTTGCCGATGGGTATTAGCGGTACGTTCAATTTCATGTTTGTCTTCCAGGCAGAACACAATATTCTGATGCATCCTTTCCACATGCTGGGAGTTGCTGGGGTCTTTGGAGGCTCTCTGTTCTGTGCCATGCACGGTAGTTTAGTCACCTCTAGCCTGGTGCGGGAAACGACTGAAAGTGAATCTCAGAATCTAGGCTACAAGTTTGGGCAAGAAGACGAAACCTATAACATTGTGGCTGCCCACGGTTACTTTGGGCGTTTGATCTTCCAATACGCCAGCTTTAACAACAGCCGTTCTTTGCATTTCTTCCTGGGGGTGTTTCCAGTCGTCTGCATCTGGGCAACGGCTCTGGGTATCTGCACGATGGCTTTCAACCTGAATGGATTTAACTTCAACCAGTCGGTGCTTGACTCTCAAGGACGGGTGATTAACACCTGGGCGGATGTCATCAATCGGGCAAATTTGGGGTTTGAAGTGATGCATGAACGGAATGCTCATAACTTTCCGCTTGACCTGGCGGGTGGTGAAGCGATTCCAATTGCCATGAAAGCTCCAGCGATCGGTTGAGTCTGGTTGTTTCCCCATTGCATCTGAATTAGCAAACGTTGTGATGGGGAATTCCTAATCCTTGTGGTTACTGCGATCGCTTCAACTGCTTTGCCCCCCTGGTGCGTTGTCAAATTAAATTTGACGGTTAGCGAACTCCTGGGAAGTTAATGAGGGTTAAATTTTGAGGATCTGCGACCCATCAAAATTTTCCTGACGGAACACTAGGCGGCAAACACCAATGGAGTGAGAGCTAACAACTTTCCATCTTAAGTTTTCAATGTTCAACCTTCCCCATTCAAGGAGAAATCAATGAGTCTTGTTACAGAACTAGTCCTCAGTGCTGACAGTGAATCCCGCTACCCCGCTCCTAAGGAACTGCGCATTTTCCAGGACTTTGTGAAAACAGGTGACCAGCGGATTCGCATTGCCGGAATACTGGCAGAAAACGAACAACGAATTATCCAAAATGGCTTTGCTAAGTTTTGGGAACGGGTTCCTGTAACACCTAGCAACAGCGGCAATCCTCGCAAAACGGCTTCCTGTCAGCGAGATGTGGGCTGGTACATTCGCCTGATTGCTTATTCGATTTTGGCAGGCAGTGAACAACCCCTGGTTGAGATTGGCACCGTTGGCATCAAGGAAATGTACAACTCTTTGGAAATTCCGCTTAAAAATATTGTGGAATGTATGCGTTGTGTCAAAGAAGAGACGCTCTCTTTGATGAGTCCTGAAGATGCCACTGAAGTTGCCCCCTACTTTGATCTGATTATTCGATCGCTGTCTTAAACGAGGTATTGCTGAAAGACAGGTTGATTTGCAACCCACTTGCAAGTATTCAACCCACTACTTTTCACTCCAGAAATGAGCAATATCCAAGGTTTTGCACTCTACAGTTTTCGTCTCTACTCTCTTTCTTTTCCTACTGTTCTATTAACTTGATTCATGGGAGATATCAACATGCAAGATGCGATTACATCACTGATTAATTCCTCAGATGTTCAGGGTCGTTATCTCGACAATGCAGGTGTTGAGAAATTGCGGGCTTACTTTCAAAGTGGGGAATTGCGATCGCGGGCAGCCACCACTATCAGCGCCAACTCCTCCTCCATTGTCACCCAGGCAGTTGCCAAATCTTTGATGTATACCGACATCACCGCTCCTGGTGGCAATATGTATACCTGCCGTCGTTATGCTGCCTGCATTCGAGACCTGGACTACTTTTTGCGTTATGCAACCTACGCCATGCTGGCAGGCGATTCTTCTATTTTGGATGAGCGCATCTTGAATGGCTTGAGAGAAACCTATAACTCATTGGGTGTTCCCATCGGTGGAACTATTCGAGCTGTTCAAGCCATGAAAGATGTGACTGCCGATCTGGTCGGTGCTGATGCTGGGAAGGAAATGGGTGTCTACTTTGACTATATCTGCTCTGGATTAAGCTAGGACTCTTGCTAGATGGAGTGGATTGGCAGCGGAGCCATCGCGGATGGACTGAAGGAAGGAAGGGTGTCTGTCCTCCACCCATTCATCATCTCAGTTAGTGTTGCTGATTCCAGTGATGGATTTAGGGGTAAACGAATTGAAACTTTGTTCCAGGTCATCCTGCTATTTAGCAACACGCCTTAGTTCGCGATGAAATCCGCTGCTGATTTCCTCACCAACTGCTGAAATTTGAAATCGTTGAATCTGTAGGTTACTGGCGTTCCAGGTCATCCTGCTATTTAGCAACACGCCTTAGTTCGCGATGAAATCCGCTGCTGATTTCCTCACCAACTGCTGAAATTTGAAATCGTTGAATCTGTAGGTTACTGGCATGAGTATTGTTACACGATCAATTGCGATCGCAGATCGGGAAGTTCGCTATTTGAACCCAGGAGAACTTCACGCGATCAGCGAATATTTTGAACAGGGGCGCGATCGCTTGCGGATTGCCACAATTCTGGTCGCCAACGAACGCTACATCGTTGAACATGGGAGCCAGCGCTTTTGGCAACGCTGCCCGGTAACACCTAGCAACAGCGGCAATTCCACCTACCGGGCATCCTGTCAGCGGGATCAGTCCTGGTATGTGCGCCTCGTTTCCTATGCGGTGATTGTGGGTGATGTTGCCCCCATCGAAAAAATTGGGGTAAAAGGCGGCAAAGAAATGTATAACTCACTCGGCGTGCCCATCAGAAATGTTGTTGAATGCATGTCTTGTGTTAAGGAAGTGGCACTGGAACTGTTGAGTCTGGAAGATGCCGCAGTCGTTGCCCCTTACTTTGACTGCATCATTCAGGGACTCACCCCTTAGGCAATTTCTCAAAAACAGTATACCCATCACCGTAGGATGAGCAAAGGGTTTCGCCCGTGCCCATCGCAAGAAGCGGGCATTGCTGATTTTGGGTATGAATTAGAAGTTGTATGAATTGAAACTTCGTTCCAATTCGTACTGCTATTCAGCACCACCCAAGAAGCGTCGCAGATGGTCACGCTTGGCTTTGCCCATCCTGCGTTGGTATTTTATTTCGCCGAAATCGTCTTAGTAGAGTCTGGCGTAAGTCAAACCCCATCTCAATCACAGTCAGTGAATGGGTAGATGAGTGGATGCGTACAGAAGAATCTGTTATTCAAACCTGTTTTTTTAGGGAGCAATTGAAGTCTCATGAGTCCTCATGCAAGCGGCGGCAGTCCTGCCATATTCCCCCAGCAATACCGCACCTTACCAATCGCAGTCATTTCACAAGCCGAACAACAAGATCGTTGTTTTAAGCAAAGTGAATTGCAGGAATTGACCACCTTTTTCCGCTCTGGTGCAAAGCGGCTAGAGGTGGCAGCCATTCTCACAGAATATGCCAATGACATCGTCGCGGCAGCCGCCAATCGGATCTTTTATGGTGGTTCACCGATGGCATATCTGGAAGCACCGCCAAACCGTGAAAATCTGCCGGGATACAACCTGCCCCTGCGAGAAAGAAATGCACCGCCGAAAGAAAGACTGAAAATTGAGACCCCCAGTTATGGGAATCCGCTGCGGGGCATTTCGGAATTCATGCAGACCCAGTTCGGCGGCGATCGCGATCCCCTCCCAGGTGGCTTCCGACTGATCCATGTGAAACGCTATGGACCTCGCCGCATGAAGAACTCGATGCGAGACCTTGCCTGGTTTTTGCGATATGTCACCTATGCCATTGTGGCGGGGGATGCCAGCATATTGACAGTAAACGTGCGGGGGCTACGCGGGGTCATTCCTGAAGATGTGACCGAGGCAACCGTTGTTGCCATGCGAGAAATGCGCTGGCGATCGCTGGGCTATTTCAAGCAGGATGCTGAAGCGACTGATCTGATCCGAGAATACTTCGATGTCATGATCACCGATTATCTTGCTGAAAAACCTTCAAATAGATTGCGACAAGGGATTTCCACCGATCAACAGGGTTTAGAACTCCCTGCAAATTATGCCCTGTCAGGGATTCCACGCCATCGGTTTGTGATGAAGCCCCACCTGACAGAAACAGCGAAACAGGAAGTCATTAAAGCAGCCTATAGGCAGGTATTTGAGCGGGATATCACCCGTGAATATGGCGTTAGCCTGACGGATCTGGAATCAAAGTTCCGGAGCCTGGAAATTTCAACCAAAGAGTTCATTCGCCGGATGGGTAAGTCCCGTCTCTACCGGAAAGAATTTTATGAACCCTTTGTCATCAGTCGGTTTATTGAACTAGCGGTGCGTCACTTCCTCGGTCGTGGTGTGAGTTCTCCAGAGGAATTTCAACAGTATTTTGAGATTGTTTCGCAGCGGGGATGGGCTACGCTGGTTGACACGCTCGTAGATTCCCAGGAATATGCCGATTACTTTGGAGAAGAAACCGTCCCCTATTTACGAGGCTACGGCGTAGAGGCACAGGAATGCCGTAACTGGGGTCCGCAACTGAATCTTTTCCGGTTTTCTGCCCCTGCCCACAAAACACCTCAGTTTATTACCCAATTTGGGGATTACCAGAAACCACTGCCCAATCAGCACTCCTATGGAGTTGGCAATGATCCCCTGGAAATCCGATTTGGCGCGATCTTCCCACAGCCAGCCTGGAAAGGGAATAACCATCCCGCTTCGTTCAACAAAGATCATCGCCGCATTTTGATTAGTTGCGAAACGGGCAATGGTCATGGAAACCACACCGTCAACTGGGGACTGGTTCCAGGCAACCCGAATCGTCAACCCCTGAAGCTAAATCAGGTGACTCATTTGAATGGTAATTCTGGTAAACCCTCCCAGCAGGGACCCAGTATCAATCTGGCAAAAAACTCACCCGATGCCATTATCAACGGGGCATATCAGCAATTATTTGGACGGGAAGTTTACCCGGAGCAGCGGCTAACTCCAGCCGAACTGAAGCTAAAAAGCAATGAAATTACGGTGAGAGAATTTATCCGCCAGGTGGCAAAGTCGCGTCCATTCCGTCGGGTGTCCTGGGATTCGCTCTATGTCACAAAGGCGATCGAATACATCCATCGTCGCTTGCTGGGTCGCCCAACCTATGGACGACAGGAAATAGGACGTTACTACGATATCTGTGCCCGCAAAGGCTTCTATGCCCTGATTGATGAACTGGTGGATAGTCCCGAATACACTGCTGCCTTTGGAGAGGATACAGTTCCCTACGAGCGGTTTGTCACCCCCAGGGGATATGAGTTGCGATCTCGCAGTAGCACGGGAAACTTGCGTCTGCATCATGAACGCCTGGGCAGCACCATGCCAGGACCACGGGTAGCCGAAAACTTTAGTGGTTGGATTAAGGCGGCGTTGGAAGGTGGTGATGCTGCTCATCAACGCGCCCAACGGAGAACTACCCCGGCAGAGCAAAAACCACTCAGTCTGGAAGTACTGGATGCCGTTCAGCAACTTCAGTTTGATTCAGATACAGAGCCTGAAGCAACAGAAACACCCAATTCTCAAAAAGCAGAAGTGGCATCTGTGCAACAGCCACAAACGTCTCCCAGCGGGCAAAGCTAACCAATGTGTTAATTTCAGGAGTTTGCAACCCTATGGCAAAACTTGATCGAGCTGATTCAGTGTTTATCAAACACTTTTATCGAAAGTCCCTGGCAAATCCGCTGGAACACTCTTTTATTCAAGGAGTTACCGCCATGCTAAATCCTCGCATTTGGAGACGGTGGATTCGCCGGATCACCCATTTCCCAGAACTCCACATTGGTTGGTTTGGAGGTGTCCGCATTGTCTCAGGAGGAAAGCGATGAGTCTTGTTGAACAAGTCATTTTGAATGCGGATGAGGAGTTGCGTTATCCGACGCCGGGTGAAATCCAAATGCTCCAGAGCTTTTGTAAAACGGGCGATCGCCGTATTCGGATCGCTCAAAACCTGGCAGACCATGAAAAGGAACTGGTGGAAAAGGGCTGTGTCAAGTTCTGGAAACGCTGCCCCGTGACTCCCAGCCGGAGTGGAAATCCTCGTAAGACCGCCTCCTGCCAGCGAGATCAGGGCTGGTATATCCGTCTCATTGCTTACTGTGTTTTAGCCGGTAATGAGAAACCCCTGCTAGACATCGGCACGCTTGGCATGAAGGAAATGTATACCTCCCTCGGAATTCCCCTGGCAAATTGGGTTGAAGCCGTGCGCTGCCTGAAAGACGAAGCGATCGCACTCCTGGGCGAAGAAGATGCGGTTGAGGTCATTCCCTATTTCGACCACATTATTCAAACCCTTGCTACACCCGGTGCTCCTTACTTCGTCCACAACGGCAAGTTGGAGTACTGAGGGAGGGGAGGAGAAAGGCTGAAAGTTGAAGGATGAAAGCTGAAGGATGAAGGATGAAAGCTAACTACGGGAAGCTAAGATCCCCGGTGTCTCGCTGACTCTAATCGAATTAATTGACTAGCCTGCCCAGACACCGGGGATCTGGGGTTGTCGCACTTCACATTAGCAACAACCAACAACCAACAACTAACAAACAACCAACTAACAAACAACTATCCACTCAATCACAGGAGGAAATTTCAATGACCATTGCCATTCAACGCCCCCCAACCTGGGTGGATTGGTTGAATACTCTGGACGACTGGCTGAAGCGCGATCGCTTCGTGTTCATTGGTTGGTCCGGTTTACTGCTCTTTCCCTGCGCTTATCTGGCGTTTGGAAGTTGGTTTACAGGCACCACCTTTGTCACTTCCTGGTACACCCATGGACTCGCCAGCTCCTATCTGGAAGGCTGTAACTTCCTCACTGCCGCCGTTTCCACTCCGGCAGATAGCCTGGGGCATTCCCTCTTAACCCTATGGGGACCGGAAGCCCAGGGTGACTTTACCCGCTGGTGTCAGATCGGTGGACTGTGGACCTTCACCGCATTACATGGTGCTCTTGGATTAATGGGGTTTGCCCTGCGCCAAATCGAAATTGCTCGCCTGGTAGGTCTACGCCCCTATAATGCGCTTGCTTTTTCGGCACCGATCGCAACCTTTGTTGCTACCTTTCTCATCTATCCCTTAGGGCAATCTAGCTGGTTTTTTGGACCCAGTTTTGGAGTGGCTGGCATCTTTCGATTTATTTTGTTTGTTCAGGGCTTTCACAACTTCACCCTCAACCCATTTCACATGATGGGGGTGGCAGGGGTGTTGGGAGGCGCGTTACTCTGTGCCATTCATGGCGCGACTGTACAAAACACCCTCTACGAAGATAGCCGCAGCTATAACACCTTTGGCGGATTTAGCCCGACCCAGGGAGAAGAAACCTACTCCTTTGTGACGGCAAACCGTTTCTGGTCACAGATTTTTGGGATTGCCTTTTCTAACAAGCGCTGGCTGCACTTTTTCATGTTGTTTGTCCCGGTCACTGGCTTATGGATGAGTGCGATCGGCATGATTGGGCTGGCATTTAACCTGCGGGCTTATGACTTTATATCGCAAGAAATTCGGGCAGCCGAAGACCCAGAGTTTGAAACCTTTTACACCAAAAACGTTTTACTGAATGAAGGTCTGCGGATCTGGATGGCAGAAGAAGACCAGCCCCATGAGCGTTTTGTCTTTCCTGACGAGGTTCTACCGCGAGGTAATGCGGCGGGATAAAGCGTTACTGGAAAGCAGGATGAATTGAAACCAAGTCTCAACCATCCTGCCACCTTTTCATCGCTAAAATCAGCCGTACCTTGCGGAATAACGTGCGGGATAAAGTTGCTCTAACAGTGATGGGTTATGGGTTGCGAGTTTTCGATTGCGATTCAATTCCAACTCACAGCTCAAAGTCCATAACCTGTCCTTCCTAAAATTCTAGCGGACATTTCAACCTTCTAGAGATCCCTCTCAACCCCTCTTAACAAAGGAAACCTTTGACAAGCTATGACAACACTTTTTGACCGGGCAGTCGTCAAAACTGAAAAGACTGCTAAGGGGCTTAAAATTACCACTGCCAGAGAAGGACGGGATGAAGCATCCACAGGCTATGCGTGGTGGGCAGGCAATGCCCGTTTCATCAATCTATCTGGTCGTTTCCTGGGTGCCCATGTTGCCCACGCTGGGCTGATTGCCTTCTGGGCAGGCGCTATGCTGTTGTATGAAGTGGCGCACTATGTGCCTGAAAAACCCATCTATGAACAGGGCGCAATTTTGATGCCCCACGTTGCCACCTTAGGGTTTGGGGTCGGGCATGGGGGCGAAGTTATTGATATTACGCCCTTTTTTGCGATCGCAGTGCTCCATTTAATTGGCTCTGCTGTTTTAGGCTTTGGGGGTATTTATCACGCGATTCGTGGACCCGAAAAGCTGTCTGGCTTCTTCGACTTTGACTGGGATGATAGGGATAAAATCACAACCATTTTGGGAACTAACCTGATTTTCCTGGGCATTGGAGCCTGGTTGCTGGTTGCTAAAGCCATGTTTTGGGGAGGCTTATATGACACCTGGGCACCGGGTGGTGGAGATGTACGCCTCATTGCCCATCCCACACTGAATCCACTCCGGATCTTTGGCTACCTGTTTCGTTCGCCCTACGGCGAGGCTGGATGGATTATTGGTGTTAATAACCTGGAAGACATCATTGGCGGACACATCTGGATGGGCACCATCCTGATTGCAGGCGGTATCTGGCACATTCTAACCAAACCCTGGAAATGGACCCACGGTGTGTTTACCTGGTCAGGAGAGGCGTACCTTGCCCAAAGTCTGGGTAATATTTGTGGTCAGGCATTCATTGCAACCTTCTTCATCTGGTTTAATAACACCGCTTACCCCAGTGAATTTTATGGACCCACGATCTCGGAAGCCTCGCAATCTCAAGCACTGGTGTTTCTAGTGCGCGACCAAAACCTGGGGGCGAATGTGGCATCGGCACAGGGACCGACTGGGTTGGGGAAATATTTGCAGCGATCGCCCACTGGCGAAATTATCTTTGGTGGTGAAACGATGCGCTTTTGGGATTGCCGCGCCCCCTGGTTGGAGCCTTTGCGGGGTTCCAACGGGCTTGACCTCGACAAACTGAGAAATGACGTGCAGCCCTGGCAATTGCGTACAGCCGCGCAGTACATGACCCATGCCCCCGTTGGCTCGATAAATTCAGTGGGCGGTTTGGCGACCGAAATTAACTCCTTCAACTTTGTCGGTCCCCGTGCCTGGCTTGCTGCCTTTCACTTTATTGTGGCATTTCTCTTCCTGGTTGGTCACCTCTGGCATGCAGGGCGTGCTCGGGCGGCAGAAGCTGGCTTCGTTCGAGGTATTAACCGCGAAGATGAACCGGTTCTGTCTATGCCTGATTTAGATTAACCCTCGACAGCGGTTTGCCGATGAATGATGAATGGGGGATCAACATTCATCATTCATCTTTCCCTCTCCCACCAATCATTGCCTTACCCCTGAGTGATGCTGAATTAAGGTTGGTGGGCAGTGCCCACTTCTCGCTATCCTATTCTCCATTTCTACTCCCTGCGATATGTCTTACCTGATGGTTTTGCAAACCAATTCCAATCAGTCATTGGTTGTTACTTTTTGCTTCTTCTTTGCCTGGGTTCTGATTCTGCTGATCTTCTGGAGTACGTGGACAGTGATCAAAGACACGGTAGATCAAGCTGCACAGTTACATCAAATTCCCTGTGCTAAATGCCAGTTCTTTACACGCAACTATTCCCTCAAATGTACGGTTCATCCGTCCAAGGCAATGTCTGAAGCCGCGATCGGTTGTCCCGATTTTGAAGCGGTAACGAATCCATACACCGCATCCTCATTGGATACTACTCAAACGCCGCATTGGAGACAGAAGAGTAGCAGAAGTAAAACGATGCGAAGGGTGTAAGAGGGGAGGCTATGAGCAGAATTCAGAAGCTAGAAGCCAAGAGTGGTCTGACTCCTGAATTCTGACTCCTGAATTCTGACTTGGAGATAGTTTTCAGCTTTAAGTTGATCGCCCTCTGAATCAAGTTTTCTTTTATTAATCACTTGTTTAGAAAAAGGAGCATTAGTCAATGGGACTCCCTTGGTATCGAGTTCACACCTCAGTTCTGAACGATCCAGGACGGTTAATTGCGGTGCATTTAATGCACAACGCGCTTTGTGCTGGTTTTGCCGGTTCTATGCTTTTGTTTGAACTGGCTTTGTTTGATCCAAGTGACCCTGTGTTAAACCCCATGTGGCGACAGGGCTGTTTTTTAATGCCCTTTGTGGCTCGTTTAGGAGTAACCAATTCCTGGCAGGGATGGAGCATTACGGGCGAAACTGTCTCAGATCCAGGATTTTGGACATTTGAAACGGTTGCGATCGCCCACATTCTTTTTTCCGGGTTGCAATTTCTAGCATCCGTTTGGCACTGGAAATACTGGGATCTGGCAACCTTTTTTGACTCCAAATCAGGTGAACCCGTTTTAGACCTGCCCAAGATTTTTGGGATTCACCTGTTATTGGCAGGGTTGGTCTGTTTTGGTTTTGGTGCCTTTCATCTCACCGGTATTTTTGGTCCGGGTATGTGGGTTTCTGACCCCTATGGCTTGACCGGACACATGCAGCCCGTTGCCCCAGAATGGGGTCCCGCCGGGTTTAATCCCTACAATCCGGGCGGGGTTGTGGCACACCACATAGCGGCGGGTATTGTCGGCATCATTGGGGGTTTATTCCATATCAACGTGCGCCCATCAGAAAAGGTGTACCGTGGTTTACGCATGGGGAATATTGAAACGGTTCTTGCCAGTGCCCTGGCGACCTTCTTCTTTGCTGGTTTTATTGCCAGCGGCACAATGTGGTATGGCACCGCTACCACCCCGATCGAACTGTGGGGACCCACCCGCTACCAGTGGGACTCCAACTACTTTGGCAAGGAAATTGAACGGCGCGTGCAAACCAGTCTGGCGGAGGGTAAAAGTTTACCGGCAGCCTGGTCAGCGATCCCAGAGAAATTAGCTTTCTACAACTATGTCGGTAACAGTCCGGCAAAGGGTGGCTTGTTCCGGTACGGTCGCATGGTTGATGGAGATGGTGTTGCCCAGGCATGGTTGGGGCATCCAATTTTCAAGGATCGGGAAGGACGGGATCTGACCGTGCGCCGGATGCCTAATTTCTTTGAAAACTTTCCAGTGGTTTTAACTGATAAAGAGGGGGTTGTCCGCGCTGATATTCCCTTTTTCAAATCAGAGGCAAAATATAGCGTTGAGCAAACGGGAGTCACCGTTAGTTTCTTTGGGGGGCAACTGGGTGGTCAAACCTTCAGCGATCCGACCAAGGTGAAGAAGTATGCCCGTCAGGCTCAACTGGGAGAACCTTTTGATTTCGATAGCACCATCCATAATTCGGATGGGGTCTTCCGTACTAGTAACCGGGGGTGGTTTGCCTTCTTCCATTGTTGCTTTGCTCTGGTCTGGTTCTTCGGGCATCTCTGGCATGGCTCTCGTGCTCTATTCCGCGATGTCTTTGCGGGCATTGACCCTGAACTCGATATTGAGCAGGTGGAGTGGGGTATCTTCCAGAAGGTGGGAGATAGAACCACCCGGTTGAGACCAGCCCTGCAATCTGCCGCGCCCGCTCCAGAACCAACCCTTCCTTTGCTGCCACCTGATCGGGGGGGGGTAAAGCCACTCCCGGAGGTGGTTCAGGCTATCGCTAAAGAACAGTCAGCATCGCAAGAAAGTGTGGAAGCTTGAGATTGACCCGATCTGAAACCTGTTAGCCAGGGTTCCCGGTGTCTTTTGAGATTAATTCAACCAACGGAACAATTCTCCTGGACACCGGGGATCTGGAGGTTCTCATCCATCGTGTGGTTTGCCTTTTCTTGTTAGCAAATGATTCGGAGCCATTTATGCAGATTCAAAATTTTCAGCCTAAGAAAATTGCACCGATCCAATACATTCTCAAAAAGTTAAACTCTGATGCTGGTATGGTGGTTCCCGGTTGGGGTACTACGCCATTGATGGCAGTCTTAATCGTGCTGTTTTTCCTGTTCCTACTAATCATTTTGCAACTCTTCAATGCCTCAATTTTGCTTGAAGGAATTGATGTTGATTGGTCCGGCTTAAACAGCGCGATCGCCTCTGCCGATACTCCACCCTCTATCAGTAACCAGTTCACCCCCACCGCCATTGGAGTGTTTCTAGGATTACTCGTACTTGCATTCGGTTGTATTACTTTCATTGTTTACGGAGCGGTAACTTACCCCACAGACCAACCGTAGTACAACTGTAAAGCTGCTTTAATCATTTTCAGTCTTGATGAGTGCTCCTATATGCCCCCTTCCAGTTTTGGAAGGGGGTTTGCTTTCATATTAAGATTACGTCAGAGCACTAGTGTTCCGTCAGGAAAATTTTGACGGGTCGATGACCCGCAAAATTTAACCCCAATCAATAACCTGGATTTTGGTTACCCATCAATCATTGATTGACTGACCACTAGTAGACTGCGGCGTAAGTTCGACACTCCTTGTTCGGTGGTGCTGAATAGCAGGATGAATGGGAACGAAGTTTCAATTCGTACAACTCCCAATTCATACCCAGAATCAGCTACCCCCCTTGTTCAGATAGTACAGACTACTGAATGCGGAGTGTGGAGTAGGGAAGGGTACCCAGGTTTCTGCGTGTGAGTACTGGCAGAATGATAAAGCTTTTCCCTAAAGTAAAATCCTCGTTGGGTAAACAGGGCTTGTAGGATATCATAAGGTTATTCTTTTGGTGTTATTAGTTTCTATTTGTACCTTAAAAGCAGGGGCAGCTTTTTGCCTATTGACTCAATTGTTCTGCTTTGCTGAATCCTGATTCTCTAACACCTACTCCTACTTCCCTCTATGCTAGAGGCTTTAAACCAATTACTTAATTCTGGCGGCTTTATTCCCCACGGGCACTGCTACCTCTGGAAGCCAGAACTGGTATGGCTGCATGCCATATCGGATGCGCTGATTGCGATCGCCTACTACTCCATTCCGCTCACCTTGCTTTACTTCGTCCGTGAACGGAAAGACCTGCCCTTTGACTGGATTTTCTTGCTGTTTAGCGCCTTCATCATCGCCTGTGGCACTAACCACCTGATGGATGTTTTGACCCTCTGGCATCCGGTTTACTGGCTATCGGGTGGGCTGAAAGTGGTGACGGCTTCTGTTTCACTTTACACCGCTGCCGCACTGGTGCCCCTGGTACCCAAAGCTTTGTCCCTCCCTTCTCCAGTCCAACTAGAAACTGCCAACCAGGAGCTAGAGCGTGAGATTAGTGAACGCAAACAAATTGAAAAGACGTTACGAGAAAGTGAAACCCGCTACCGGGCAGTGGTGGAAGACCAGACCGAAATGATTTGTCGGTTTCTGCCCAATGGTACGCTGACCTTTGTAAATCAGGCTTACTGCCGTTACTTTGGACGCACCCAGGAAGAACTAATCGGACACAGCTATGCTCCTGTTATCCTTCCAGAGGATTTGAAACAGGTTAACAATCAACTGAACACGCTCAGTGCCGAAAATCCAGTCATGACAATTGCAAATCGTATCATTCATCCGGGTGGCGAAATCCGCACCAATGAATGGATTAATCGAGCGATTTTTGATCCAGAAGGACATTTGATTGAAGTTCAAGCAGTGGGGCGCGATATTACTGAGCTTCAGCAAACGCAACAACTGCAAGCAGCGGTAAAAGAAAAGGAGGTGCTGCTGAAAGAAATTCACCATCGGGTGAAAAATAACCTGCAAATTATTTACAGCTTGTTTCGGTTACAGGGTAAGAATATTAATGATCCCCAGGCAGCAGAAATCATGCTGGACTGCCAGAATCGAGTCAAGTCGATCGCCCTCATCCATGAAAAGCTGTACCGTTCTGAAGACCTATCAGAAATTGATTTGAAGCATTATATTCCCAATCTAGTCGCCAGCCTGTTTAGTTCCTACAGAACCAATACAAATACCATCAAGCTTCTGACCCAAATAGATGACGTTTGCCTTGATATGGATAGGGCGGTTCCCTGTGGATTAATTATCAATGAACTCATTTCTAATTCCCTGAAATATGCTTTTCCTGAAGATAAAGAAGGGGAAATTCGACTGGAACTTTGCTCAGGGGAAGATAACCAAATTACACTGATGATTAGCGACAACGGAATTGGTATGCCTGACGTTCCTAATTCCACAAAAAAAGAAAAGTTGGGACTAAGTTTGGTTCGAGATTTAGTCAATCAACTTAAAGGAACGCTTGAAATAAATGGTCAGGAGGGAACCTTATTTAAAGTTATGTTTCCCCGGAGCAAACCTCGATGACTGAAACAATGGTGCAGCTATCCCAGCCCCGAAATACTCAAATCTTGGTTGTTGAAGATGAAGTGGTGATTGCCAGAGACATTGAGGATTGTCTGGAAAATCTGGGATATGATGTTGCAGCCATTGTGCCCTCCGGGGAAGAGGCGATCGCAAAAGCATCCGAATTACATCCTAATTTGGTGTTGATGGATATTCGGTTACAAGGTGAAATGGATGGGGTGCAGGCGGCTGAACAAATCTGGACAACGCTTCAAATTCCAATTATTTATGTCACCGGATTTTCAGATAAAAACACGTTAGAACGGGCAAAAATTACCCGTCCCTTTGGCTACATTCTCAAACCTGTTGAAGAACGGGAACTCTATGTTGCGATCGAAACGGCTTTACACCAGTACCAGGCAAGTCAGGAAGTTAAGAACCGCGAGCAATGGCTATCTACTATCCTGCGGGCAATTGGGGATGGTGTCATTGTGGTCAATCAGCAGGGACAGATTAAGTTTCTCAATCTGGTGGCGGCAGAATTAACTGGCTGGACGCAGGCAGAAGCTCTGGATAAAAATCTTTCTGAAGTCTTTCACCTGATCCATGAACAGACGCGCACTCCCATCGAGAATCCGGCGATCGCTGCCATCCAGAGCGGCAAAATGCTTTACCTGGCAGAACACATTTTGTTGCTTTCTAAAGACGGCACGGCTGTTCCCATCATTGACAGTACCGCGCCGATTCGAGATAACCATGGAGAAATTACCGGAGCTGTATTAGTCTTTCGTGATATTACCCAACGGCGATTGGCAGAAGAGCGTGATCTTGCCTTGCAGCGAGCCAGACAGCTAGAACAGCAAATGCTAGAACTCCAACGGTTAGACCAGCTCAGAGAAGACTTTTTAAGCACCGTTTCCCATGAGCTACGCACCCCTCTGGCAAACATGAAAATGTCCATCCAGATGCTAGAAATTTTTCTGGATCAACAGGGTGTTTTGTCCGCTGAAGAGAAACCAGAAACCAGTCGCATCACCCGATACCTTGAAATTCTTCGCAACCAGTGCGGTCAAGAGTTAAACCTGGTTAATAACTTGCTTAACCTGCAACATCTCAATACCAATACCTATGCTTTGGTGCCCGTTAATATTCCGCTGCACAATTGGATTCCAGTCTTAGCCGAAGGCTTTTTAGAGCGTGTTCAAAGTCATCAACAAGAGTTAGTTGTTGATGTACCTCCCGATCTACCAACTTTACTTTCTGATGAGCCTAGCCTATTTCGGATTGTCTCTGAGTTGCTAAACAATGCCTGCAAATACACTCCTGAGAATGAACAAATTCTAGTGTCTGCAAGATTTGTTGAGGCAAATAGGGAAGAAGATAGGACACGTAACCCCGTCGATACAGCCCCTCCCGAATCTACAGCCCAACCTCCTGCCTCAAAAATTGTCATTACCATTACGAACACAGGTGCCGAAATTCCGTCACCAGAACTTCCCCGCATCTTTGAAGAGTTCTATCGCGTTCCAAATGCGGATGTGCGGAAACAGGGCGGGACTGGACTTGGGTTAGCACTCGTAAAAAAGCTAGTTCGCTATCTCGGTGGAACCATTCAAGTTGAAAGCAACTCAGGTGAGGTGCGCTTCATCCTTGAATTGCCACTTACTTTACCGGAGCAGGTAGTTAATGGGTGATGGCAGAAGGCAGAAGGCAGACGAGCGGAGGCGCAGAGGGGCGCAGTTTACCAATGACCAATGGCCACCTTCTAACAATTAACAACTAACAACTAAATTACCCTCGTGGGGAATGGTGATCCCTTTTTTGCCTTGGCAAGATGAAGGTGTCGTCTTTCCAGTAACATCCCATGTCTGAAACTCAAACCTACAACAAAGAAGAATACAGCTATGAAGCTTATGACAAGTACTACAAACGTGCTTGCGAAGTGTGTGTTCCCATCGTTCTGAAAGTGCCTGTCTACGTTGCTCCTATCGTGATTGAGAAAGAGCCTAAGTGCGTAGAGAAAAACGGGTATTAAAACCTATCTAATAAAGCCTTAACCGTTAAAGACTGGAACTATAGCGATTCTCAGATGAGTACGGTACAAAATAATGCCAAAAACCCTTACTGAATCAGCAGTTTGACCGTACACACAAAGGGGAATTGCTATAAACCCAGAAATTTTCGGACAGGCTTTAAGCAGATCGTTTAGAAATAACTTGAACAGACAAGGGGCTTTTAGCCCCTTGCTGTTTGCCGCTTTCCAGAAAATTGAAACTGACATGACTACCCCCATTATTCGCGATCGCCCCTCTCCCCATTGCGAAATCGTGATTTCAATTGTGCTAAAAATCCCGATCTATATCGAACCCGTTGTCCTGGAAGCGCCATCCGATCCTTGTTTGCCATCCCAGGCAACAATACCCAATCCATCCGAGGATGCCTTCCAGTCAATAACCCTGGCACTTGCACCCATGGAGGCAACAAAAGAACCTGCTAAAACCTTGCCCCTAAAAACGCTATGGTTCCTTGTGCTGGCATCTATATCTGCTGTCATTGTTCATCTGTTGGCAAGTGTATCCCTGGCAAAACTTTGTCCAGATCTCTCCTGTCTGAGAGCATCTGCTCCGAATGAGGAGGTGGTAGGTAGGTGAAGAGAGGTGTTAGGTGTTAGGTGTCAGGCTTCGACGTGAGCGCTCAGCCAAACGGTGTCAGGTGTTAGCGGACTAACACTCAAAACTCAAAACCCTCAATTCCTCTCCCCCAACCCCTTTCCTGTCCTAAATGCTGATATAGTTCTCCTAGAAACTGCCGCAGTGATGCGCGTTATGGAGTAAGCACCTGCCTGTGAATCCTTCCACTCATCTTCAGCTTGAACGGTCAACTGAGTTTCAAATTATTCCTGTAACAACGGCTGCTGAACAGGAGATGTTTTTGGATGTTCCAGCAGTGGTTTATGCCAATGACTCGAATTGGGTTGCGCCTCTCCGCAGCGACGTTGCTAAACAATTAGCGCCTACCAATCCTTTTTTGAAATATGGCAAGTTGCAGCCGTTTATTGCAGTGGCAGGCAACGGGCAGCAGGCAGCAGATGGTAAGAGAGGTGCTCAATCGAGTATTGCCATTGGTCGGATTGTGGCTGCGGTGAATCACCGTTTAATTGAAAAAGAGGGTCAAAAGGTTGGGCTATTTGGTTTCTTTGAATGTATTGACGATTTTGCGGTTGCCCAGGCATTGATCCATGCGGCTTCTGAATGGTTGCTAAAGGAAGGAATGGCGATCGCACGAGGACCAATTGACCTTTCGACTCATAACAACTGCTTGCTTCTGGTGGATGGTTTTGACTCACCGCCGATTGTGATGATGCCCTACAACCCGCCTTACTATCCCCAATTTCTAGAACAGGATGGTTGGCAAAAGGCAAAAGATGCCTACGCCTACGACTTTCGCCTCGATCAACCCCTGCCCGGTGAATTTGAAAAGGCATACCGAATCGCCTGTAAATCAGGGGTAACCTTCCGCCCCCTCCAAACCAAGGGCGAAGGCTTCCAGCAGGACTGCATTAGCCTTTATCACCTGTTTACTAAAGCGTTTGCCAATAACTGGAGTTCCACACCCCGCACCCAGGAAGAATTTTTGGAAGAAGCGAAATCACTACAATCTCTGGTAGATCCAGATGTGTTTCCGATCGCGGAATATAACGGTGAGATGATCGGCTTTTTTATGGGATTACCGGATTACAACATTCCCTTGAAGCATGTCAATGGCAAGCTCGATATGTGGGGAATTTTGAAGTTTCTCTGGTTTCGCCGTCAGATCGACCAGGGGCGAGTCATTGCCATCTGCTCACTGCCCGAATATCGCCGCAAAATGGTGCCACTAGCATTAATCTATCTGGGCATGATGGGTGGCATCCAGAAAGGTAAACCCTATAAGCGGGCAGAGCTTTCCTGGGTTTACGAAGACAACTTGCCTTCCCGTAAGCTGATCGAAGCCTCCGGTGGAAAGATTCATAAGACTTATCGGATTTATGAGAAGGTGCTTGATCCATCCCCCACTACAGCCGCAATGCCTGGCGATTGACCATGACCTGTTTCGGTTCAATTTGGGTCACAGCTTCATCAAGGGGCAAAATTCGCACACAGCGCTTAAAGACGTTGGCTTGGTAAACCCGGCGATTGGTCATATCTAAGCCGGTTAACCAGCCGCTCTTGGGATGGTATGCACCTGTGTCAATGTCTAACCAGCCAGAGCCTTG
This sequence comes from Kovacikia sp. CALU 1929, assembly GCF_056784235.1. NCBI lineage: Bacteria > Bacillati > Cyanobacteriota > Cyanophyceae > Leptolyngbyales > Leptolyngbyaceae > Kovacikia > Kovacikia sp. CALU 1929. The sequence continues at coordinate 85,629 of NZ_JBXBCF010000061.1, read as the reverse complement.
AGCCAGTTCACCGGGGGCAACCTTGGGTAAGGTGAAGGTTATGGTGTGTCCTGTAATAATCAGTTTGTCGGGAAAGTAGGGCTTGGCTATGCTGTGAAACTCATCCCGAATCCAGCAAAACTCCTGTGGGGTTTGTGCTTCAAGCGGGAGGCGGGGATGCACACCGGCATGGACAAGCCACAGATCGCCCAAATCGAGATAGGTGGGTAGGGTCTTAAACCATTCCACATGCTCCAAGAGCAATCCGGCATCTGCATAGCTGGAGATCGTCGATTTTCCGCCGCTATAAAGCCATGCCTGGAGGGCAGGCGTAAACGCACGACCACCGGGAAAGGCATCCAGCATTAACTGTTCGTGGTTACCCAATAAGCATTCGTAGCGGCTCTGCTGCACAAAACTAACGACCTGAGAGCTATCAGGACCCCGATCAATCAGATCCCCCAGAAAATAAACCTGATCGTTTGTTCCAGGTGCGATCGCCTCCAGTAAGGTCATCAACCCTTCGTAGTGACCATGAACATCACCAATGATGATGCGACGATGGAGAGCTTCAGTCATGCGATCGCCTTCTTAAATAAATTTTGGAGAAATATACGAACCAGTCTAAACGCGATGGAATCATCAAATCTGCCTGAGGACAGTGGACTGAACCACTAGTTTAGGGCGTAAGGTTGCATACCCCTTGCTTGAGACTCTTGCCTGAGACTGGCAATGGTGTTCAAACTTACGTCTCAGCCTACTACATTCATTATGCCCTGATTCTTTCCGGTGCTCCCACCGCGTGTATTAAACATCACACTTCCACTCTGGAAGTTCACTAAGTCTTTACTGTGTGGGAGTTTGAGGATTATTGCCCCAAAGCTCTCAACATCCGCTGGAGATCTGAGAGTAAGCCACCCCGTTTGACTGGCGCTTGAGGACTGCTTGCCTGGGACAGAATTTGATCCAGTTTCTCTGAATCGGGTTTTAAATGTTCCTCAGCAATTAACGTATAGCTTCCGTCTGCCTCAAGCCAGACTTGCCAGGGCGAGGGGTAGCAGCGGAGCAGAACCGCCTGCTCCATTGGACGCAGGTAATAGCAGGGTTCAAAGGTATTCAAAAACCGCTCCCGAATCTTACGGGCAGTAAACCCAATTCCCACGACGCCGACATCTTCTAGACGCGGGTTAAACAAAATGGCAGGGTGCTCTCCGGCAGCATTGCACACCTGCTCCACGGGAGTAATCTCTACCGAAGTGGGAGCGACAAACAGAAACCCCTTATCGTCTGGCTCGACCAACTCTTCCACGGTCGATGTCTGGCGAGAACCTGCCACATCTAGACTGCCAATCCGACATGGGACATCTTTCCAGTCTCGCTTTGCCAGGGCTGCGGCTCCTGCATCCGAAAAGAATATTTTTAAGTCGGCACCCAGGTCAGAAAACACTGGCAGGTATTGCAGTGCCGTTGGCATGGGCTTCAATTCAGGCAGCAACAGTTCGACCTGTAGACGGTTATACCCAGCGGCGATCGCCGCCTGAGTTGCCCCTCGCGCCTGGGCGATCGCTTCATCGAGTGAGTCAGGAAGTTGTGCCATTGGTCTACAAAGTCAACGACTGCGGATCATTCTCAATCAGCTTTGCCAGATCCTTTAAGAACGCGGCAGCATGGGCACCATAAATGACCCGGTGGTCGCAGGTAATGTTGACCTGCATTTGTCGCCGAACACCGAGCATTCCATCCGCTGTGGCAACCACCGTGGGGATCGAGGCACCGATCGCCAGAATAGAACCTGTTCCAGGGGGTAGGATGGCATCGAAGCGGTCAACCCCAAACATACCCAGGTTTGACACCGTAAAGGTGCCGGAATTGTACTCCTCTGGTTGAAGCTGTTTTGCCCTTGCCCGCTCTACCAGATCCTTCCATGTGCGAGAGAGAGAGTATATATCAACTTTGTCGGCGTTTTGCAGGACGGGAGTGATCAGTCCACCGTCTTCCATTGCCACTGCCAGCGCAATATTGATTGAGCCTGGGTAGGAAATGCTCTGGTCAGCGTAGCTGGCGTTGAGCAGTGGGTGCTTTTGCAAGGCGACGGCAACTGCCTTTGCCAGCAGCACGGTCATAGTCACACCCTTAGATTTAATCTGCTTGTAGAGCTTATCCAGGTTATCCGTCGTGATGGTGTAGCCAACGTGGTAGGTAGGCACGTCCAGACTGGCGACCATGTTTCGCACGATGGCGTTCTGTAAGGTAGTTAGGGGCACCTTTTGACCCGGAACAGCAGGGGCGGGTGAGGCGGCAGGGGTACTTCGGGGAGTGGTTGGAGCAGTCGCTGGGGCTTGCCCCGTGGGGGCTACGGGGGCTTTGGCGCTGGGGGCTTTAGCGGCGGGTTTGCCCACGGCAGCTTCTACATCCTCTGCCACAATCCGCCCGTGGGGACCGCTTCCCTTCAGGGTGTTGAGGTCTACTTTGAGTTCTTTGGCAAGCTTACGGGCACGGGGCGAAACCACAACCCGTCCACTGCCATTGCCCGCATGACTACCATTCTGGCCGGGTTCCGCTGACGACGAAGCTACGGTACTGACGGCGGCGGCTTCTGCTGTCGTGGCGGCAGTGGGAGCAGCAGTAGCAGAGCCTTTAGACTGTGCCTGCTGCTGGGCAGTTTCAATTTCGGCTTCGGTTTCGGCAATCAGGGCGATCGCTTCTCCCACGGGAGCGTTTTCTCCCGCTGGAACGACAATTGCTCCCACGTAACCTTCATAGAAAGACTCCACATCCATATCGGCTTTGTCAGACTCAACCACGACGATGGTTTCGCCCTTTTCCACCTTGTCACCGGGCGACTTTACCCAGGAAACGATCTTCCCCTCAGTCATGGTGGAACTCAGCGCTGGCATGAAAACTTCGTGGATCATGGAGTCAATCTCAGGTCAAAACTACTGTATTGAAATACAAACTCAATAATTCTATCGGAATTGCAGCAAAAAAACTCTGCGTCTGCGATCAACAGGTGCAGAGTTGCTTAAATTTAGCTGCGATCGCTGTAGTATTCGGCTATCTACAGCGAACCACGAATTGCCTCAACGACACCGTCGCGCAGAAGCACTTCAACCTGCATCTTTTCAATGAGATTATCACCGATTTCAACTCGGAAAATGCTATCAATTTGACCCTGGTTGACTTCCTGGTCAATTTCCAACATTTGCACTTGCTGAAGCTGCTGCAAAATTTGATTTTTTTGCTCTAGCAGTTCGCTCTTCTTCTGATTGACCTGCACCTGAATGTTTTCAATCTGCTGTTTGACTTCAGGTGGCATTGGTTTAAGGGTTTGTTTCTCGATTTCAGCGATCATCCGCTGCCCCTGCATTTCCAACTGTTGTAGTTGGTTATCGAGTTGATTAATTTGGGCTTGCAATTGCTGCTGTGCCTCCTCCTTCCAGCGGGGAGTCACAATAGCTTTTACGTTAACGGCTCGCCGTAAAAGCAGATGGGACTGAGATACATCCATAAACGTTTCGTCAGGAAAAGGGTGTGAGGGAACGGTAGATACACGCTCGTCGGGAAACTCGCCCACAGACGATCGCAAGTACCGTCAGTAGGGAAGCACACGACCGACGAAACCGTGCAGCTTAATCAGCATCCGTACTAAACAAACATCTCGTCAATCATACCCTGGTAGCGATCCATAACGACATTTCGACGGATTTTTAGGGTTTGGGTCAGCAACCCATTTTCGATTGTGAAGGGTTCCTGGATCAGGCGGAAGGGACCGATGCGATCGTCAATTCGGTATCCCGGTCGGTTCTGCACTTCCCGATTTAATTCCTGACGAAATAGATCTTGAACGGGTTTACTGCTTAAAACTTCCGGCGGTAAGGACAACATGTCAGAGGCATTTAGTAAATTCTGGGAAATCGCCCATTCCTTAAGGGCATCCCCATTGGGGACAATCAGCGCACCCAGTGCTTTTTGGTCCTGCCCGACCAGCATCATCTGGTCAATGTAAGGACTCCGCAGACAGGCATCTTCAATCGGTTGCGGTTCAATATTTTCGCCGTTGGTCAATACGATTGTGTCTTTGGCACGCCCGGTCAGGACCAGGTCATTTTGGCGGGTGATCCAACCCAAATCACCACTATCAAACCAGCCATCTGTATCGATCGCCTTTCTGGTTGCCTCCGGGTTCTGGTAGTAGCCCTGCATCACCTGGGGTCCACGAATCAATACCAGCCCTTTTTGACCCTGGGCAAGGGATTTACGGCTATCGGGGTCAACAATGCGAATCTCTGTTGCAGGCATCGGTGGACCCGATGACCCCCGTAAGTTGCGCCAGGGGCGACGCACATTGGTCACTGGCGACGTCTCCGTTAACCCATAACCAACCAGCACATCGACTCCGACAGTCTCAAAGAAGTCATCCAGGTGCTTGGCAAGGGAACCCCCGCCGCTAATGGCATGCTTAAAATTCCCACCGGTGACAGCGTCACGGACTTTTTTATAAACGATTCGCTCTCCCAACGCATGAAGCGGGTAAAGAGCAATGATTTGAATTCCAGCCACCAGACGTTGAAGGGGAGATGGCTCAAGGTGGAGCAGGTCCAAATTTTGCCACAGGCGGCAGGCTTCAAGGTAACGCTGGCTGATGCCCAGAAAGAAATGGATTAGCTTTTGCTTGTTGGCGGGTTGTTCCTTAAATTGCTTTTGAATCCCTTCATAGACAGATTCCCAAATACGAGGAACACTGACCATGTAGTGGGGCTTGAACTGTTTCAAATCCTTCTTAATCGTGCGAATGCTGGTGTAGATCTGGGCACATCCCTGGGATAGCAAGTAGTATTCTACGCTGCGCTCGTAGGAGTGCCAGGTGGGCAAAATGCTGAGGGCACGGCTACCGGGGTGTGGCTGCACAATCGCCCCAAAGGTGTTGACCTGGTGCAGGAGGTTGCTGTGGCTCAACATAACGCCTTTGGGTCTACCCGTTGTACCGGAGGTATAAATCAGGGTTGCTAAGGTATCCCGGCTCTGACTCACGGGTTGAAGCGTCTGGCTGTTGCCTAGCTGCATCAATTGGGAAAAGTTCAAAATTTTCAGTCCGGCGATTTCGCCAGGGGTTTCGTCAGAGAGTAGGATAATGAACTTTAAGGAAAAATTTGGCAGGCGGTCTTCCAGTTTTTTGAGGGTTTCCTGATCTTCGACGACCAGTCCTGTCGATCCACTGTTTTCCAGGATATAAAATAGTTCCTCCCGGTCTGCTTTAGAGCTACGCACCGCATTGGCGGCTCCGGCGGTCATCATACCCTGGTCAGCAATGAACCAGCGGGGACTGTTATCTGAGAACAGGGAAATTCGTTCACCCGCTAGGATGCCTAAGGCTTGCAATCCCGCTGCAAACTGGCGGATCTGCTCCTCAAGTTGGGTGTAGGTCAGTTTGGCTTCTGGCTTGGAGTGGGGGTCATGGAGGGCTGTATGGTCGCCAAACCGTTGGGCTGCGATCTCCCAAATTTCTGGCAGAGACTGTACATGGCTGTAGTCCACCAGGTGTTCCATGTTCTGACGCTCTCGCTCTGACATGGGATATGAGAGGGGGCTATTCATATCAGTAAACTCCAAATTCCTACAACAAACTCCTACAAAGGCTCACCTTACAATCCAACCCCACCTTCTGCAAAGGATCCTTAAAATTTTTCCAAGGGCAGAAGAAATAGTGTCCTGATGTCTCTAAAACTTGATGCCTCCAGAAACAGTCTGTCCACGCTTTGGATGCTGGTTTGAATCATCCCACGCACTGTACGGGTGAGTTCAACGGTTCAATCATCCACGGGGGGATGATAGCGGTAAACGCGCCCTTGCCCATTTTCGTTGCCAATTGACCCTCGACTTCGTTAGGCTTTTCTTGGAGTATTGATTGAGTAGAGACAGAATATGCCAAAAGCAGTTTGGAATGATGCCGTTCTTGCCGAGAGTGAGCAGTACGAAGTTGTTGAAGGGAACTATTATTTCCCTCCTAATGCCATTAAGCGCGAGTATTTCAAGGATAGCAATACCCATACCACCTGTGGCTGGAAAGGCGTTGCGAGTTATTACAGCATTGAAGTGGATGGTCAGGTCAATCAGGATGCTGCCTGGTACTACCCGGAACCCAAGGATGCTGCAAAGAAGATCGCGGGGTATGTTGCTTTTTGGAAAGGGGTGAAGGTCGAGAAGTAGGAAAACGATAGGGAGGGGAGAGGGAAAGGCAACTGTGCGGGTGACGGTTTCTTCCAGGACAGTGGGTGCCAGCAGAGGTTTAATTGTGGGAAATGGACAGAGTGTAGGGGTACTGCCCGTTGGCGCGATCGCCCACAAAAACTGAATAATTTCCCTGAGTCCAACGACCAGGAATATCGATTTTACCGCCAGAGTAACTATCGGCTGGGACACAAAACTCTTGCCCAGATGGGTTGCGAATCATTAAAGAGGGTTGACCGCCTGCCTGTAGAGAAATCCGTAGATTGGCATCTTCAGCAACCTGGACGACGTGATTAGGGGTCGATGAAATATAGCCTGCACATCCACCCACCTTCTGATTACCACCAGTGGTGCCTCTCAACTCAACCGTCTGGGAAGTGGCGGTGATCGCAACAACACTCTGGCTAAAAGCCACCCTGGTGGCTCCAACCGCGATCGCGAGAGTAATAGGAACTGTCAGCCAACGCATCACTTTCATTGATCTCACCTCACTCGTCACCTGAAGCTTTTACCTATATCCAGTATCTCTGGCTACAAACCAGTGTTTGAGAGGCTTGTTCCTGTTTCTCAAGTGTCCCTTAGCCTGATGGCTAGCTGTATCCCCCAGTTGGGTGAGCTGGCAAAATCATCCAAAAAGGGGGACAAAATTCTGTGATACATGTATTAAATATAACCAAAACCACTTTCCCCCAACCTACTGGAACGGATCAGTCCGCAGGCTCCGCAATTTTTTTTAACAAGCTGAGCTATTTCAGTCATAATGAGGAGCCATTGATCAAAGTTAATAACTTAAGCCATCGTCGCTTTAAGAGAAATCAAACTGGGGAAATTAAGGGAATCGTTCTCAATATTCCAGTGGCACTACCAATAAAATAAGTATTCACCATTCAGATGGTCTGTTTTGAATAAAAAAGTAGATCAATCTTTAAGAATTGGGCTAAATTAAATCTTAAATGGAGCTTTTGCTGCGTGGGTGGTAAGGAGAAAAAGAATGAGCTATCTCAAAAGTTTGGTTTTTAATCAGCAAATAAAATATCTCTGGCAAGGCGGGTTGGTTGCATTAGGGAGTGTGGCGATCGCAACCGGATTCACCCTCTCCACTCCATCGTCAGCAACTGCCCAGGCAGCCTATGGGAGTTACCTGGGTACAGGTGTATCCTTCGGTTTAACGGATGGTGCGTCCATCCTTTTGCCAAATGGTGAAGTGGACAACATAGAGCCTAACAAAACCGCTGGTTTAGTCGCTTTTCGTTATAAGTTTCTGAGGGTGCCTGTTTCTTTAAGGGCGCAAGCGATGTTAGGGAATGGTGCCGCTATTGTACCTACGGTTTCCTATGACCTCCCCGTCAACTGGCGAACGGACGTTTATCTTGGGGTTGGGGCTTCCGTTCCCTTAACAGGCGATACAACTACCCCTGTTGGTAACCAGACAGCCTTTGTTGTCCAGCCAGGGGTTGATTACGTATTGCCCAATAGTAATTTCGTGCTGTTCGGCAATGCGGTGATTGCGTTTAACGCCTATCGTGTTGGTGGCGGCACTGCCGCTTCCCTTCAAGGCGGGGTGGGCGTTAGATTCTAAGGATATTCAAAAGATAACCAAAAATCATTCGAAAAAGTAAAAGGGGCTTGGCATCAAGTCCCTTTTACTTTTTCCCTTAATTGTAGGGTTTGTGCCAACCGACGATGAAAATTGACCATAAAGTCAACCCGGTTAGAATTGTTAGCGGAATCATAGAAGCACTCCCAACACTGAACAGCTTTAATGTTCCCCGTAATTATGAAGAACTTACAAAGTTAGAAGAACTTATCAAGCAGGTTTCTGTAACACTTATGGATCAGGGTCAGTATGAACCGGTGGTTGACAGAAGGAGTTCATGAAATCCTCAGTGCAAGGTTCTGTAGGTAGCCATTAGCAGGCAACGCCAACCGCGACTCAGCCATTTACCGTTGTTGACTTGGCGGTGCATTTAAGTTCCATTGCCCCAGGAACCAAACAATCCCAACCCCCATAACCCCACCAATGGCAAACCCAACAAGCAGGACAATCACAAAGATTTTCTGAATTTGAGCACTCATCTTGGACTTAGGCATGGAATCACTTGAGGCAAGGGTCACGTTCATCATAGGTGGAACCTACTAGATTGTCTTCAACCAGTGGCAAGGCTAGTACAGCAAAACGAAAGTTTTGCTGTACTAGGCACGTAAGCTTACCTCTACAAGCAACTATCCCCCCGATCAGCGTACTCTCACTCCTAATTGCTGAAGACAATAGGATCATCTACTTTCTGGCAAAAGTTAATTTGTGCCGCTTCGCTCTCTTGCCCGTCACTAAATTCTGCTTTAATCCACTGAGTACAACTTTCGTCATTCGTTGACTCGTTCCACAACATTTTTTCCTTGCCTCCTGGGGCAATGCCTGAGCCAATATCAAAGTAGCCCCACTTCTTTCCATCTTCTGATACCAATAGGCTCTTGATAGCGGTATTAGAATCATTTTCTACCCAAAAGTACCACTGCTCTGCGGATGCAGAAGCAGGACTGTGTGCCAAACCCAAAGTTGTAGCCCATAGCACAAGCAAGGCTTTATGAGTCAATTTCATCGGTGTTCTCTTCTGAAACTACTGAAAATCGAAAAACGGATCATGGTGTAATCCGATACTAATTAATATGCCCACTTCTTGCTGGGCTTCACCATCGTTCAATACTTCACACCCACACCAAGTGCCTAACTTACGCCGCAATCTACTAATGCTGATTTTGTATAATCGAGGATGGTTCGTTCTGTAAACATTGCTTATTCTGCAAGGAGAAATGCGATGACTGCTTCAGCGAAACCAATAACCCCAACTAAAGCCACGATCGCTCCCCATCTGACGGTAAATGATGCAAATCGGCAATTGATTTCTATCAGCGGGCGTTTAATGCAGAAGAAATCTATCGGATGCCAACCCCTGGAGCCAACTCCATCATGCACGCGGAGTTGAAGATAGGGGAGTCGATTATCTATCTGAATGACGAATTTCCTGATTACGGAAGTCTGTCACCTCTGGCACTTCAAGGTTCCCCTGTAACCCTTCACCCGAATGTCGATGATGCCGATGCCTGGTTTGAACGGGCAGTAAACGCGGGTGCTACCGTGGAAATGCACCTGGACAAAATGTTCTGGGGCGATCGCTACGGTAAACTGGTCGATCCCTTTGGTTATCATTAGTCCATTTCTTGCCCGGTTGAAGAGCTATCTCCCGAAGAAATCACCAAACAAGCAGCCGTAGCATTTAGATAAATTTCTGAAAGGTTCACCCTAATAGTGGTGCTGAATAGCAGTATGAATGGAACGAAGTTTCAATTCATACAACTCTCAATTCACACCCAAAATCAGCAACGCCCCCCAGTACAGGCAGGGCGATATTTTGCTAGATCCCCGGTTTTTAGCACCCTGGTTGACTGAACTACACCAGGTTCTACGCGAAACCGGGGATCTGAGTCATCAAGTGATTTTAAGCAGAACGAAGCATGCCCTGCCCCCACTCCCGTTGCTGAAGCTGATGCATGTGATGAAACAGGTTCCAGCAATAGTGTTCTGAAAGTCCACAGGTCACGGCACCCCGCAGCACCACATTAAAATACCAGTCGTTGGGAGCCAGTTCTTCTGACAATTTGTCTACAACGACATAGGTTCGCACATTGGAGTAATGCAAATTCTGACAATGAACCTCAACGGTTTCATGGCGATAACCCCCATTCGGAACTTCTTCTCGCTCGTCGAGGCGATCGCTCAACCGCCACGGTAGTTGATACAGAACCCCTTCTACCGTCGAGTGAGGGTCCCTTACCACATCCAGCACACCACAGTTACGCCGTTGCGATCGGCGGTAGAACCCCAGACGATAGCCCTTAAGAGTGGCAGGTCCTATAACATAGGCATTTGTAATTTCACCCAGCGTCCGTTTCAGATCAACTGGGCACATGCAAGAGCCGTAGGCGAAGTAGTAAAAATACTCAGTCGGATTGGACGGGTGCATGGATGGACACAGATTGAAAGCATTACTAGGTTCTACCTTTAGCGGCTGGTGATCTCCGGAGCAAGCAGTCATGGCAGCAATCAGAAATGACAACGGCACTGAATCTTTTTATAAAGTACCATACCCCGATAGAATAACCGTAGAATAAATATAAGTTTTGAATTGTATGAGCTATTCAACCCTGGGGACTACTGCAAAACACTGTCTCAAGGGATTAATTGGGATTTCTGCTACTGATTTTAACTAAAAGTTTCACGACTTAAAAATTGGAGACGATGCGTTGGCGGTGAAGTTGAGTGAGTTGGGTGCGGCTAAAGCGATCAATCCGTTTCCAATCGCATGGATAGTCCTCGCGTATCCGTCCGATAAACCCATCGACGGTTTCCATCCGACAGGACCACACGCCATCCTTCAACCATTGCAAACGAGCAGTTCTCACCTGGTTGAGCAAGCCCTAGACAGCCATCACCCCAGGTTCTGCGAGTTGCTTCAACCACCCGGAATTTGCCTGGGGGAATGCCCGTTTGTTGGCTGAGATCTTGCCGCAGTTTACTGGCGAGGGAAGGAGGAAGCTGGGTTGCACCATTTCCGGAGTCGCTTGCTAGCTCGATTGCGTTCTTACCTACGGTTAGGGGTTCTAAAGTTGCAGCGATCGCAGGAGACGATAGAACCGACCCTAAACTGAGCGCCAGAACACTCACTAGAAAAAGTGCAGAACACCTTTGAGGTAATCGTTTGAGTCCAGGCACTACAGTCCTGAATTGCTGCTTAGAGAAATGGGGGAAACACAATACTTGTTTCGTCATAGAACCTCTTGAGATGGTGTTTTACTGCGCCCTTGCGATGGGCTATTTCCTGGTCGGTGCCGGTTTCTGCGGAGATGTGAGATTTTGCAGCGGCAATAGTTGCCAGAATTGGGCAAAGCTGGGGGGATGAACGACCCGCCAAATCGCCAAAACTGCTACTGCTACAATTCCCAGGGTTAACAAGTTAAAAAAGATTTTGGTCAGCGGAATCCGAAATGGTTTTTTAGGAGAATGGTGAATCGTTGATGCTTTGGGTGCGGTAGGAGTGGTTTGAGCTGAAGATGGCGCTCTCACAGATTTGTTAGATGGTGCCGAAGCAGTAGCTCCTACGGGCGATCGCATGGCTTGCAGTTGGTGGGTGACCACGGGGGGTTTGCGTTCAGTCCGGCTCCATTGCACCAGCGCCATTAATGGAATGGCACACAGGTTGTGAACATCGAGCGATCGCAGTCGCTGCATTAATCCCAGATCATTGGCGACTAAAATCGTCAAACCGTCCGCCCGATGGCGAGCCAACCCATACGCCGTTTGAGCGACCGTCAGAGCAAGACGTGCCTTTTTACTCAAAGCATGACCTTCTGCCGGTTGTAGCAAAGGGTGGGTTTCGACCAGGGCAGTCGTTCGCCACCCACTGTCGGGAAAAAACCGGAAAAACTCTCTAGCCGTCTGTTCATGGGCTGCATCAGAGGCGCGATCGCACAGAAACCGCATCTCGTCCAACACTGCTTCAGGAACAAAACAATTGCCAATCCGCGAGAACTCCTGCCATTCTCGTCTGCTCCCCGACATCAGCGCACTGACATCCAGGACTAATAAAAAAGGAGGTAAAGCTGCCATAGGAACTGTGAATATGAAAGGGACTTCGCTTCAGCACTTCGATCAAGCACAATTGGATCAAACACGACTAGATCAAACACAATGCACCCTCTGTCCAGATTAAAAAGTCGATTGTAAAGCAGAGTAACAAAGGTTTCAAAAAGATTTAGAAATCGCTAACCTGACACTTAAAGCCTTACATTACAAATTTACAGCGAACCATTAGAGGCAGATTATGAGCAACATATCGAGATATCGGTTAGTCTGCACCCTCACCTTCGGGGATATCTACGGTCAAATTATTGTTTGGCTAATTGTTATTTTCTTAAGCTTGGCTTCCTCAATGGCATTAATGGGTGCCAGCCGTCCCATCTACGCCCTGGCAACCGTTGGGTTAATTCTAGTCCTAACCTTGCCCTTTCTGCTGTTTGCCTTTGTGACTACGTTGCTCAATCACATTGAACTGACAGCCGTAGACTCTGCATCGAGCAAATCTAACGCTTCCTCCTCAACTGGCGTATCTTCCCAGCGACCCGCTCAGGCCGCAAGCTAGTAAAACCTGTGAATAATCACGACGTAATCATTATTGGCGGTGGACTGGCAGGATCCCGCGCCGCCCTGGAAATCGCTCGCACGGATCCCAGTCTTAGTATCGCTTTGGTTGCTAAAACGCATCCCATTCGTTCCCACTCGGTTGCTGCCCAAGGTGGCATTGCTGCCACTCTCAAAAACATCGATCCGGAAGACTCCTGGAAAGCCCATGCTTTCGATACGGTAAAAGGGTCTGACTATTTGGCGGATCAGGATGCCGTTGAGATCCTGACTCGCGAGGCACCCGATGTGGTCATTGACCTGGAACATATGGGTGTTTTATTCTCTCGTTTACCCGATGGACGGATTGCTCAACGCGCTTTTGGTGGGCATTCCCACAACCGCACCTGTTATGCCGCAGACAAAACGGGACATGCCATTTTGCATGAACTGATTAGTAACCTGATGCGCTATGGGGTCACTGTTTATGACGAATGGTATGCGTTGAAACTAATCCTGGAAGAAGGGCAGGCAAAAGGAGTGGTGCTGTACCGCATCCTGGATGGTCAACTGGCGGTGATGTGCGCCAAAGTTGTCATGTTTGCAACCGGTGGTTATGGGCGGGTGTACAACACGACATCGAATGACTATGCTTCGACAGGAGATGGGCTTTCCATGACCGCACTGGCAGGGCTACCCCTGGAAGACATGGAATTTGTCCAGTTTCATCCAACCGGGCTTTATCCTGCTGGGGTGCTAATTTCCGAAGCCGTCAGGGGTGAGGGAGCCTACCTGATCAACAGCGAGGGCAGGCGGTTTATGGAGGACTATGCACCTAGCCGCATGGAACTGGCTCCCCGTGATATTACTTCCCGTGCGATTACCCGCGAAATTCGGGCAGGTCGTGGCATTCATACCAATGGCACTGCCGGTGGTCCTTTTGTCCATCTGGATCTGCGCCATATGGGCAAGGAAAAGATTATGAGTCGGGTGCCTTTCTGTTGGGAAGAGGCTCATCGCCTGGTGGGAATCGACGCAGTGCATGAACCGATCCCGGTGCGTCCCACGGTGCATTACTCAATGGGCGGCATCCCGGTCAATACGGATGGACAGGTACGGAATAGTGCCGATGATTTAGTGGAGGGATTTTTTGCTGCTGGAGAGGCTGCCTGTGTTTCTGTGCATGGGGCAAATCGCCTCGGTAGCAACTCTCTGCTGGAATGTGTGGTTTATGGACGGCGGACGGGGGCGGCGATCGCTCGCTACGTTCAGAACCGCAAGCTACCTGAAGTGAACGAAGCCCAGCATCTCACAGAAGTCCGAAACCAGATTCAATCCCTGCTCGACCAATCTGGAACCTATCGTATTGCCCAATTGCGTCAGGCATATCAGGATTGCATGACAGAATATTGCGGTGTTTTCCGTACTGAAACGGTGATGCAGGAAGGGATCACTAAACTGAAGGAGCTTCAGCAGCAGTACAGCCAAATTCGCTTAGACGATAAAGGGTCTTGCTGGAATACTGAAATTATTGAAGCACTTGAACTCCGCAGCTTAATGATTGTGGGTGAACTGATCCTGACCTCCGCCCTTAATCGGCAGGAAAGTCGAGGTTCCCATGCTCGTGAAGACTATCCTAGCCGGGACGACACCAACTTTCTGAAACATACCCTGGCGTACTACTCCGCCGCTGGGATTGACATTAGCTATAAGCCGGTTGCGATCGCAATGTTCCAACCCCAGGAGCGAAAGTATTAGCGGGTAGGTGATGAGAAACTTCAAAACTCTCAACTTTTAACTGCTGTTCTGTCCTCTATCTTTCCTTTCCAGGGACAAAACCGTAATTTAGGTAAACATCCGGTAGAAAACTCAGCAGACTGAGTAGAATGTCTAAATACAACGGTCTTTCGTATTTAATTAGTCCCACCTACTTAGATGTCTGTTTCTATCGTTTTCTATCGTTAGTTTGAAGTTTGACGACACCCAAATCCAACCTTGCTGGCAATAGTTTAATTCCTGTGCTAGCCCTGATACACAATCATCTGAGTTGTCAATCTATTAATATCCTTCAACTTTGCCAATGCCTCCAATTGACAGAACTGAACGAAGACCTAATCGGGATTTACCCACAATCAACGAACGCATTCGGTTTCCCAAAATTCGAGTTATTGATGCCGATGGCGGACAACTAGGGATCATGACTCCCAGGGAAGCAATGCAAATTGCAGACGAACGAGAACTGGATCTGGTTCTGGTTAGTGACAAGGCGGATCCACCTGTTTGCCGGGTAATGGACTACGGCAAGTTCAAGTTTGAACAGGAAAAGAAGGCGCGGGAAGCCAAGAAAAAGCAGCATACGGTTGATGTCAAAGAAGTTAAGATGCGCTATAAGATTGAGGAGCATGACTATAATGTGCGGATCAATCAGGCTAAGCGTTTTTTAAGGGATGGTGATAAGGTTAAGGCGACCATCATGTTTCGAGGGCGGGAGATTCAGCACAGTGATATTGCCGAAGACCTGCTGAAGAAGATGGCAGAGGATTTGCAAGAAGTGGCTGAAGTGCAGCAAGCTCCCAAAAGAGAAGGGCGCAATATGATGATGCTACTGGCTCCCAAGAAGTGAGACTGAAAAGAAGAGACAGACAGCCATTGAGTTGATTTCTTGACCCATATCTACAATGGAAGCCGTTTGGGGCATCCTAGATGTTATTCTATTGGCTTCACAAGATTGTGATGGGTCTGAATGGAACTCAAAGACCAGCGGTTTCTTACCAGCAAAATAGGGCAAAAGCTTCTGCGGGGAGTCAATCTTCGCCCTGAAGAAAGTGAACGCACTTTCATGATGTTTGCCTTCTATGCAACCACGTCCATCGGGCTGGTTTGGCTTGAGGCAGTTGCGATCGCCCTGTTTCTGGAAGCCTATGGTGCAGAAGAGGGCTTGCCCTGGATTTATATTGCTAGTGCAGGGATTGGCTCAGGGCTGGGGTTCCTCTACTCACAGCTTCAGCGGATACTGCCTCTGCGCCGGGTAATTGTGGTCACAGCACTGTTGATGGCAACCCCGCTGTTGCTGTTTTGGGTTGGTTTAGGCAGTGACAATCCTATCTGGCTGGGGGATTGGCGAGTTACTGTGATTGGAGTGACCACTTTCCTGATGCGGTTGTGGCTGGAAGCTATCTACGTCCTCAATGATCTGAACACATCAATTACCGCCAACCAGCTATTCAATATCCGAGAAATTAAGCGCACCTATCCTCTGATTAGCAGCGGTATTTTAGTGGCGGATGTGATTAGTGGATTCTCGCTGAGACCGCTAATTGCTTTGTTTGGGCTAAGAAACATTGTGCTCCTGGCATTTTTGATGATGACCGTTGGGGCGGTCATTTTGTTTTACCTGAGTCGGGCATACCAACAGGCTTTTCCCGATCTTTTACGCCGCCGCACAGAAGAGCGCCAGCCAGATTATCTGAACCGCCGCTTACAGGGACCGCTAGGGCGCTATGTGGTGTTGCTATTCACATTTTTCATCCTGGCACAGGTGTTGTTCCTGTTGATCGATTTTCGGTTTTTGAGTGACTTGCAGCAGGGGCGCTCTGAGGAAGCGATCGCCGGGTTTCTGGGCTTATTCAACGGCATTCTGGGTATTTTTGAACTGGCAATGCAATGGCTGGCATCTAGTCGGGTGATTGAACGGGCAGGGGTATTTTCGGCGGCGATCGTCTTACCTGGAATGATCAGCATCATGGGGGCACTATTAATTGCCATGACTGGTTTCGCCCAGCCATCCTTGCTGTTTGCCAGCCTGGTACTGCTCAAATTTTTGGATGAATTGCTGCACTACACCCTGTTTGCCAGCGTCGGTCCAGTTCTGTTTCAACCGATCCCAGATGCGCTGCGGAGTGGGATTCAATCAACAGTACGGGGCGTAGCAGAACCTCTGTCTACCGGGGCAACTGGACTGGTTCTATTAAGCCTGGTAGGACTCGGCAAATTGGATCTTATCCTGCCGATGATCTTTTTCCTGGCGGTTGTCTGGGGGATTACCATCCTGTTCCTGCGGGCCAAGTATGTTGGGCTGCTGGTCATGAGCGCCGAACGGGGGCAACTGAGTGCTGACGTAGACCTGCGGGAACTAAAGCGGGCAGTGGTGGAAGCCTTAGAGCAACCTGGAACTGATGCCCATAAAGGTGCCTGTGTTGAGCTGTTGAGTCAACTGGATCCCAAAAATGTGGGTGAAGTGCTGGCACCGATGCTGGGGAAACTATCGCCAATACTTCAGCGCAAAAGCCTGGAAGAAATGTTGGCGTTTCCTAATCTGGCTTGTCTGGGCAATGTTCGGGCTTTGATTGACCAGGCACCGCCACCCGATGTGCTGGCAGTTGCCTTACGATACATCTGGTTGACCGATTCCCATCCTGATATTCGCCAACTGCGTCCATACCTGCGGTCAGAGGTCGATCCGATTGTGCGGGGAACGGCAGCATCCCTGATGTTACGTCGGGGTAGCCCAACCCAAAAGGCTGAGGCAACCAATACCCTGCGTTTGATGCTGACCCATAAGCAAGAGCGGGAGCGTGTCATGGGCTGTCGTGCTCTGGGAGAAGCCCTCTACTTACAGGCACTCCGGCTCTATATCCCAAATCTGTTGCAAGATGAGTCCCTGCGGGTGCGGTGTGCTTTGCTGGAGGCGATCGCCGCCACCCATCTGGAAGAATTTTATCCCTCTTTGTTGCGTGGTTTGTACTACAAATCCACCCGTGGTTCTGCGATGAAAGCGTTGGTCAGGTTAGAGAATGAAGCGATTCCGATGCTAGTGGAGTTGGCAGAGGATGCCCATAAACCTGATTTAGTCAGGATGCAGGCATGGAAAGCGGTTGGGCAGATTGGCACCATAGAAGCGCTGGATGCCTTGATTTCTCATTTAATGACTGCCTGGGGCACCAATCGCCGTAACATTCTGCGAATTTTATTAGAAATGCCCAATGACATTGGCATTGAAAGTGTCCTCGATCGCCTGGGCAGAAGTGGAATTGAGCGCATGATTGATCAGGAAATCATGTTCATCGGTCAGGTGTATGCTGCCTTACTCGACCTGTTACCCCAGCGAGTATTGGGACTGGAAGCCGATTTGCTGCGGCGATCTCTGCGCGATATGCAGGTTGATGCCGAAGAGCGCCTATTTCTGCTGATGAAGTTTCTTTACCCCATTGGTGCCATTAAAGCCGCTGCGTTTAACCTCCAGTCCCATTCCCTTAGCAACATGGCGCGGGGCTTAGAAATCCTCGACAATACACTGGATATTCCCAGCAAGCGTGCCCTGCTGAGTCTACTGGATCGTCGCTCCGATCAAGATAAGCTGGAAAGCCTGTCTGAGTTGGTCAGTTACGAGCCAATGGCACCCAGCGATCGCCTGCGTCGCTTGCTGGATCTGCGCCACTTTATCTCTGACTGGGGGTTAGCCTGTTGTTTCCATCTGGCACGTCAGGCACGCTGGGGCTTAACGGCTGACCACACGCTTGCCTGTATGCGGCATCCACGAGGGTTTGTGCGAGAAGCTGTTGTTTCCTACTTGAGGATGGCTTCTCCCCGTGCAATGGTAAAACTGTTGCCCATGTTAAAGGACGACCCGGATCGGTTAGTCGCCGATCAAGTGAAACAGATTATAAAAGATTTTGCGACAAATTCCTCAATCAATGCAAATCATCCCACGAACCCAGGCAATAATAGGGTTAACTTTTCAAATACTCCTGGACTAGAAACGATTTAGGCTGGCATATTGTGGGAATTCTAAAAAGGAATTCTGGAAATTCTGGGTTCAGTCAGTGGTGCATTGTTTAACTAACCTGGGTAGTTGCTCAGGATGTCCGAAATCAGTTTATGTTAACTAGCGTTGATCGATTGATATTTGTGCGGGGAGTCCCCATCTTCAAAGAGTTGCGGGATGACTTTCTGGTGCGATTGGCTTCCATTATGGATGAGCTTTCATTCCCGGCAAGCCACACCATTTTTACGGAGGGGCAGGAGGGGCGATCGCTCTACATTGTGGTGTCCGGTCGGGTGCGGGTCCATAGTAACAATCAGGAACTCGTCCAACTCGAACGGGGTACCTGCTTTGGCGAAATGTCCCTGTTTGATGCCGAACCTCGCTCGGCTTCCGTGACTACACTCGAACCCTGTGAGTGCCTAATGCTGACGCAGCAGCAGTTATATGAAGCAATAGATGAAACCCCTGGCATTGCCGTCAACATCATCCGGTTGCTCTCGCGTCGTATTCGTGAACTGAACCAGAAAATGAATGCTATTCGGACAGATAACCCGACAGCCCCGCTTCAGTCCCCCGCTCAACAAGGCATCTATCGTCCCGCCCACTTACGTTAGCAAAGTGCCCCTTCCCATCACCCAGTTTTCCAGACAAGCAAATTTTTGAGCAGCAAAGGGAATTAAATATGAGAGTCTTTGAACCCGTTGGTTTGTTAACGGTAGCCACTGCATTGACCGTCGCTGGGTTTGTCATGCCCGCGATCGCCCAACAACGAATCTGCGTCGAGTCTGAGCGGGATGGCAGAATCGTTTGCGGTCGCAGAGTCAATAGCGATCGCAATGATCAATTCGATCGCGACAACCGCAATGACCGCAGCAGTCGCTGCGATAACTTTGACGAGAAGTTTTACCTGGCTGCTTACCCGGACGTTGCCGATGCCGTCAGACGAGGGAAGATTAAGAGTGCCTGTGATCACTATCAAAGATTTGGACGTTACGAAGGACGATTTCCCAGATTCAACGAAGCCAGCTATCTGGCGAAAAACCCAGATGTTGCCGATGCAATTAGACGGAAAAAGATTCGCAGCGCTTATGAACATTGGCAGAAGTTTGGTCGCTACGAGAATCGTCAGCTTTAGTCAGACAAATTTAGGGCTGGTTTAGAATTTTTCCCTCCTCTTAACCACAAAAAGGGAATCATCTGTGGCAATCTGTAAAGACAGAGACCTGTGAAATCTTTTGCAAGGATTTTGATTATGGACCCTCATAAATTATCCTTGCAAAAGATTAAGTCTCCATACTGCTGTCGGATTCCACCAGAAACGTATGCAAACCCTGCCCAATCCCGTCGCTTCTACTAAGTCTCCTGACCTTTCCCGGTACTTTTCTACCGACTCTACAATTCACCGTCGTAAGACCCGTCCGGTCAGGGTTGGCAATATCACAATTGGCGGTGGTCATCCCGTCGTCGTCCAGTCCATGATTAACGAAGACACCCTGGACGTTGAGGGATCGGTCGCTGCCATTCGCCGCCTGCATGAGATTGGTTGTGAAATTGTGCGCGTTACGGTTCCCAGTATGGCTCATGCCCATGCCCTGGCAGACATTCAGCAAAAGCTCCATGCCATCTATCAACCAGTGCCCCTGGTTGCTGACGTACACCACAACGGGATGAAAATTGCCCTCGAAGTTGCCAAACATGTCGATAAGGTGCGGATCAACCCAGGGCTATATGTGTTTGAGAAACCCAAGGCAGACCGAACCGAATACACCCAGGCGGAATTTGATGAGATTGGCGACAAAATTCGCAACACCCTGGCACCCCTGGTTATCTCCCTGCGTGATCAAGGTAAGGCAATGCGGATTGGGGTGAATCACGGTTCGCTGGCAGAGCGGATGCTGTTCACCTACGGTGATACCCCTGAAGGCATGGTCGAATCTGCCCTGGAGTGCATTCGCATCTGTGAATCCCTGGATTTTCATAACCTGGTTATTTCTCTCAAAGCGTCCCGTGCCCCTGTGATGCTGGCAGCTTATCGCTTAATGGTATTGCGCATGGATGAACTGGGAATGGACTACCCGCTGCACCTGGGTGTGACTGAAGCGGGCGATGGCGAGTATGGGCGAATCAAGTCCACCGCTGGAATTGCTTCCCTGCTAGCCGAAGGAATTGGTGACACCATCCGTGTCTCTCTAACGGAAGCACCGGAGAAGGAGATCCCGGTTTGCTACAGCATCCTGCAAGCCCTCGGTTTGCGGAAGACGATGGTGGAATATGTTGCCTGCCCTTCCTGTGGTCGTACCCTGTTTAATCTGGAAGAGGTCCTGCACAAGGTTCGGGAAGCCACAAACCACCTGACCGGGCTGGATATTGCCGTTATGGGCTGCATTGTCAACGGTCCCGGAGAAATGGCAGACGCAGATTATGGCTACGTCGGAAAGCAAGCGGGATATATTTCTCTGTACCGGGGACGGGAAGAAATCAAAAAAGTCCCGGAAGATCGGGGAGTAGAAGAATTGATTAACCTGATCAAGGCAGATGGGCGCTGGGTTGATCCCTAATCAGTTTGCGATCCATTTACAACTCTTCCCTTTAAATTCTCCCTATTACCTGACACCTGACACCCTTATTAAATCTCCTACGCTGGTTAGAAGGCATCCGGCTCCAGGTTTCACACACTGAGAGTCAGTTGTTTCTAAAATCAAACTATGGCTCCCACCGTTCTGATTACAGGGGCTTCCCAGGGAATTGGCAGAGAAACCGCCCTTCTGTTTGCCCGCAATGGTTATAACCTGGCGCTTGCTGCCCGTAACTCAGAGCGTCTGGAGACATTTGCTAAAGAGTTGCGGGCAGCTAACCATTCAGCCCGGGCAATTTCTACAGATGTCAAAGACCCGGAACAGGTCAAGACGCTGGTGGAAAAGACAATTGTTTACTTTGGCTCCATTGATGTTCTGGTAAACAACGCCGGTATCTATATCTCTGGACCCGTCGAAGAATTTACCCTAGAAGACTGGCACCAGGCAATTGATACTAACCTCTGGGGCTACATTCACACGATTCATGCCATTCTGCCCCACCTTTTAGAGCAGGGAAAAGGGACGATCGTCAACGTCAGTTCGATTGGCGGTAAAGTTCCTCTCCCCTATCTGCTTCCTTATACCACCAGCAAATTTGCCGTTACTGGATTAACCGAAGCACTCCGTACTGAACTATCTCCCAAGGGAATTCATGTTTGTGGCATCTATCCCAACCTGATCAAGACCCACCTTTTGGAACGGGCAATTTTCCGAGGAAAAGATATCGAAGACCTGCGGGCACGCAAACATCAAGTTCAACAGATTTTAGAGGTCCCACTGGTCGAAAAACCAGAACAGGTTGCTGAAGCCATCTGGGATGCGGTGCAATACCAACGTCCTGAGGTCATTGTTGGCTCCGCAAACCTCTCAGCCGCTTCTAACCAGTTTTTGCCCGATTTAACCCAATGGATTCTCCGCAAGACCTTTAAGAATCAGGATGAGTTCAATCAGTAGGGTGTTGAGGGATTGAGTGTTAAGGAGTGGGTTAATAGGGAATAGGAAATAGGGAATAGGAAATAGAGAATGGAGAATGGGGAATAATACAGTACTCATTCCCATTGCGCAGCCTGACTTCTATGAAGGCTAAACTACACCCCTACATTTTGAAGACCCGTGTGGATGCGACCAGTTACCAGGATGCCTGCGATCGCATTCAGACCTGGGCGGCAGCCCGAACTTCTTGCTATGTCGTGGCAGCTAATGTCCATGTTGTGATGTCTGCCTACTGGAACCGCTCGTTTCAGAAGATTGTGAACGCAGCCGCTCTGGTCACCCCTGACGGGATGCCTCTGGTACTGGGATTGCGTTTATTGGGAAATAAAGAACAATCACGGGTATATGGTCCCGATTTGATGCTGGCGTGGTGCGATCGCGCAGCCCAGCTACAGATTCCAATCTATCTCTATGGTGGGACTGAACAGACCCTCGAAAAGCTACGGTATAACCTGGAGCAACGGTTCCCAGGGTTAGCGATCGCCGGTAGTCATGCTCCCCCGTTTCGTCCCCTCAGTCCTGATGAAGAAGCTGCCGACATTGCCCGCATTCAAGCTTCCGATGCCCCCGTTGTATTTGTAGGTTTGGGCTGCCCCAAGCAGGAAAAATGGATGGCTCGGCAACAGGGCAAGCTCTCAGCCGTTATGGTCGGAGTTGGTGCCGCCTTCAGCTTTCACAGTGACGAGGTTTCCCAGGCACCGCGATGGATGATGGCATGGGGATTAGAGTGGCTTTATCGACTGGCAATGGAACCCGGAAGATTGTGGAAACGCTATTTGCTCCACAACCCAGCATTTGTTGTCTTGTTCGGGTGGCAATTGCTGAGGCGGAGGGGAGGAGTTGAGAGTTGAAAGTTGAGAGTTGAGAGTTAAAAGTTGAGAGTTAAGAGTTCGGAGTTCGGAGTTAAAGTTTTGCAGTTGATAGGTAATGGCAGAAGACTAATGACCACTGACCACTGACCACTGACCACTGACCACCAACCCACTCCTCACTCCTATTTCCCAACCCAACGATATATTTCCCCTACATTTGCGGAATACTAAACCCATTGCCCCGCAGGTATAGTTAGCAGCGCCAAAACTGTTGGCTAGATGCATCTCCCCGGAACTTCTGCAATGGATAGCGTTCCTTACAAGAAAGCAACCGATATTCGTGCCCCCCATCGGCTTGAGTTTCAGCAAATTTTGAGCTGGCGATGGCAAAGGAGTTTGGTGTTGTTGCTGTGCGATACGGCGGCATTGGCGATCGCATGGCAAATAGCGGTCCGGTTGAACCGCTTTTACTCGCCTTTGCCACCTCAGCTATCCTGGGGAGTTTGGCTAGGTTTACCGATCCTGTTCTGGCTGTTTGCAGTCGTCACTCTAGTGCTGTTTGCCCGTAGTGGACTGTATAGCTCCTCGACCCAGTGGAAGAATTACATTCGCTCTGGTCAAATGGTGAGTGTGGTTTATCTCTCTTCTCTGGTCATCAGCTACTTTTATGACCCCAAGCTGGACTTACCGCGATCGCTCTTTTTCACCGCCTGGTTTGGTAGTGTTGCCCTGGTGATTGGGTTTCGATTATTCACCAGTCTGGTCCTGAGGCGGTTTGAGCAAACCCAGACACCCGTTTTTATCCTGGCTCCGGCGGAACGGTTATCTCAACTATCACGGGTACTGAAACGGCGCTCTCGCTGCAAATTGGTTGGAGCCGCACTCGCTGCCACAGCCAGCAGCACAACCACGATTCAGGCGATTCTGTCCTCTGGTGCGCGTGAAGTGCTGGCAGAAGGTTTACCCCAAAGCGAACTGGCTTCCGGACTTTACTGGCAGCTACGGAGGGCAGGGATTACGTTGCGGCTGATTCCTTCTAGCCTGGAAATGCTGCACCGACGGGGAGTGCCGGAAGTGTTTGCCGGAGTGCCTACCCTAAGGATGGAAGCCGATTTACTCAGCGGATGGGACTATCGACTCAAGCGTGTGATTGATCTGGCTGGGGCATTGGTTGGGTTAGTAGTGCTGTCGCCCCTGTTTCTGGGGGTGGCGATCGCTATTAAACTCGCTTCCCCTGGTCCAATTTTCTTCTGCCAGGAACGGACAGGGCTTCACGGTAAGGTATTCCAAATGTGGAAGTTTCGCACGATGGTTTTGGATGCTGTTGCCATGCAAACCGCTCTGGAACAGCAGAATGAAACGGGCGATGGGGTAATGTTCAAAATCAAAAATGACCCCCGCATCACCCGCATCGGGTACTTTCTCCGTCGCACCAGTATTGACGAGCTTCCTCAACTAATTAACGTCCTGCTTGGTCAAATGAGCCTGGTTGGTCCCCGCCCTCTGCCTCTGAGGGATGTAGAGCGCTTCGATCCCTGGCATCATACTCGGCATCAGGTCCTTCCCGGTATTACTGGACTATGGCAAATCTCCGGACGCTCCGAAATCGATGCCTTTAACGAAGCCGCCCGCCTTGATCTTTACTACATTGATAACTGGTCACTCAACCTGGATTTGGAAATTCTTCTGGAAACCGTCAAAATTGTTCTGTTTGGCAAAGGAGCGTACTAGTAGAGTAATCTAAAAGTTCTGCAACGTAGGTTGGTTAGAGCGCCAGCGAAACCCCAACATTTTCAACAGTCATAGGTTGCAAAATTAATTACTCACTGTACTAGTAGTAATCTTCCTCGACTCGACCAACGCCCGTGCCAGGGTAGTAATTACTCAAGATTTGCTTATAGCTGAACCCCTTCTCTGCCAGGTCAAGGGCACCCAGTTGGCTCATGCCGCGCCCACGAAACGCCTCAGCCACAATGTCGTCCGAAGCAGCATATAGAGACTCCACAATGCCGCCCCGGTAGCTGACGAACTCTCCAGCCGTGTTATCCACTGCTTTACGGGTGGTATCTGCCTCTCGTTCAATGCCACTATAGACCTGGTAATACTCCGTTGCCCCCAAGTTATACAGGGAGTGAGCAGGTTTGAAATAGTAGGTCAGGGCGTAGGAGCGGGCAGCCACTGCCTGTGCTTTCAACGCCTCTGTGTGCCAGTTTGGAGACACTTCGCTTGCCACAACGCTGTGCAAATACTGCCTCAGGTTGATATAGTTGATGCCCAAGAGATTGCCCCGTTCTGCAACTAGCAGTAACCGCCCCCGGTAGACGCGATCGCCCAACTGAAACGACTGTCCCACCCCTGGATCAACCAGCACAATTGGCGGCAGTTGCCAGGAGCCAAAGCTAATGGAATCTCCGCTAGGCTGAACCGTGTAAGTGTTACTGGACGAAAGTTTTTGTAAATGTCGTCCATCTTTATCCATTAGCACCGCATCACTGGAGGCACCGATCTTAGTCGAGGGAATGCCTTCTGCGATCGCGACTCGAATCTCAATCAAAGAATCAACCGTGGCGGCTGAAGCCAGAAACCTTGCCTTGGCTTCTTTGTTAATGGCTTTTTCTTGCTCAGTGTAATTAGACGGGTTAATCGCTTGTGGAGAGGCTTTTGCCAGTGGCGACTTTGGCGGACTTGGGGATGGTTTTGCAGAGGGAGAGGGGATAGGGGTGGCAACAGTCTCCCTGGGTGCAGGTGGCACAACCTCAACTTCCTTTTGGGAGGAGGATGCCTGTTTTTCCGGCTGGTTCAGGAGAACCGCTCCCAAAGTCAACCCTCCTAACAGTGGCAGTACAACCCAAAGATAGCGCTTGATTAGATCAGGAATTTTCGGTTCTGTCATGTTAAACGGTGATTGCTACTAACGGGAAACGTCAGTCCTGGTCAGTCGTTGCTGGTTTAGATAATCAAAAACACTCTTATCGCCAATGTCTGGCGGAATTGGTTGAATCACCTTCCGTAAAGCAAAGACTAGAAAAAGAATAGCCCAAAGCAGTAGTAGCACCCGTTCCAACGGTAATGGTAATAAGCCTACCAGATGTCCCAACAACAATACCGGAACCAGAGGGGTTAATAGCTTGGTTTCTACCCGATCAAAGCAAAATGCTTCCTTAAAGAAGATACCCGTTAGCGCCACAAAGGTAAAGCCAATACCCAGCAGCGAAAGTGGGTAACGGTATACCGTCAGAGCAAATGGCTCCGGACTGAAGTGAGCGATCGCCAGGGATGCTAAACAGCCAACCAGCCAAAACGCCTGTAATGCTCGATGTAAGGGTTCCATGTAGATGTGAATCGTTAGCAAACTCACCCCTAACGCTGCACAAAACCCTGTGTAGAGGAACGTCAACCAGAACAAAATTGCCGGGTTATCCCCCTGCCATAGCACCAACCCCGCACCGATCGCAAAACAGAGCGCTGCCACCATCAATCCACCCCGATAGATCACCACTCCCCGGCGATCCTCATCGTTGATTGTAAACTCACCAAACTGTCCCTGGTAAACCATTGGCTCAGCCTGCATACTCCCTCCTTCATTCTTCATCCGATTTTGGATTTTAGATTTTGGATTGCCTTTCTCCTACCCTTGGGAAACAAGCCCTTTATCCTTATCCTTATCCTTCATCCTTCACCCTTCCTATCACCCTTACCCCATTTCCCTCCTCCAGTCTAAGCCTTTCCTGGGCATTTCCTCGATTGACTGCAATCTCAACCCAGCCGTGGCTTCCCACTAGTGCCAGCAAGTCTCCCGGTGAAGAGTCGCTGTAGGTCTGTTGTCCAGGAATCTCAAAATTATTGACTGTTACACCCCATTCTTTTGCAAGCACCTGCGCCGCAGGAATATTGGTAATCAAGTTGCCAAAGTGATCCGTTGCCTGAATAGTGCCAGTGATTCTGGTTGCGCCATCATCTAACTCCTCCACGCGAATGGGAGGTGGATTAAGGCTAACCAGGGTTTCTGGAGCGATCGCCTGCCCCACGTCAGTCAGCCCCCTGCCACTGGCAAGGTGTGCCCCCACGGGTGCAAAAATATCTCGCCCATGAAACGTTTGGCTGGGTTCAGGGGTGCGCCAGTATAGGGGAGTTGTCAGCTCCACGGCGGCTATAACCGGGTTCTGGCTCAAAACCCCACTGAACAACCCATTATCCGGTCCAACCAAAAAGCCGGAAGGTTGGCTAGGGTTAGTGCCCACTGATATTGCGATCGCGCGCCGATGGCTACCCACGCCTGGATCAACGACAGCGACATAAACCGTCCCCGGCGGCAAGTATGGGTACGCAGTCATTAGCGCAAACCGGGCAAACGCCACATTCTGTGGTGGGATCTGATGCGTCAGATCAATGACCGTCAGATGAAGATTGATCTGGGCGATTACCCCTTTCAGCATTCCCACGTAAGGATCGCTCAAACCAAAATCACTCAGAAGTGCCAGACAGCCACTTTGCATCATTTGCTTTTTCTGCCACAGCTTTCATTAACCTTCCCCTACCCTACACCCGGCTTGTATCCGGTCAAGACCTCGGAGGTTTCAGCCGCTATGCTCACTGTGTATACCGCTTTGGTCAAAACCTCCGAGGTCTGCATTAGCCAAATCTTAAAGTTTCTGACCACATGACCGTAAAATTTAGTATCTAAAACTACACCTTGCACCCGGATTGCTATGATGGGAATAATCAGATACCACGAGTAAAACGAGATTATTGTCCACCATGAACAAAAATCGTCAAGAAACCCGCACAAGAATTGCAGAAACTCATCGGGCAAACCTTCAAAAAAATCTGCAACGCCGCCTAGAAGCCGCCAGAGCAAAAGGTGACGAGCATCTCATTCGGTTGCTGGAAGCAGAAGCCAATTATCTCAGTTAGTTTCCTCAGCCTTCAAATATGCCCGGTTAGTATGCTCCAATGTTCACGACAAAATAGGAGAGTGCGTTCAGACAACACACCCTCCTATTTTTTGCACAGATTTCAATATCACGCTTTGCCTGAAAAAACCTTCTCGGCTGGACCTGTCATGTAGAGGTGGTTGTTTGTTTCAGACCATTCAATCTGCAAACGACCACCGGGAAGTTCCACTGTAGCGTGGCGATTAACCAGAGGATAGTTTTTCTCCACCTGCTGACTGACCAGGACGGCTGCAACCAGGGATGCACAGGCTCCCGTTCCACATGCCAGGGTTACTCCTGCCCCTCGCTCCCAAACTCGCATCTTTAGATAATCAGGACGAATAACCTGAATAAATTCAGTATTGGTTTTCTTGGGAAACACCGGATGGCACTCAAACTGGGGTCCAAGAACTTCTAAGGGAATGGCTGCAACATCCTCTACAAAAGTGATGCAGTGGGGGTTGCCCATGCTGACACAGGTTACCTGCCAGGTTTTTCCTGCCACTTCCAGGGGAAAATCTACCACTGTTTGATCGGGGCTGCCCAGGGTCGTCGGAATTTCGGCTGCCAGTAATCGGGGTTCACCCATATCAACTGTCACGAACCCATTTGCCTCCAGTTTGGGGGTCATGACCCCAGCCAGCGTGTGAACTTGGTAAGAACGGATTTCGTGAGTTCCTTCCAGATCGGTAACAAACCGGGCGAAGCAGCGAATCCCATTACCGCACATTTCCGGTTCTGAGCCATCCGAGTTAAAAATCCGCATGGTGTAATCGCAGCCATCCTGTCCTGGCAGGGCAAAGATGACTCCATCGGCACCAATCCCAAAATGGCGATCGCACCACTGTATTGCCTGTTCTGGTGTTAAGAGCGGCTCTGATGATGAGCGGTTGTCAATCAAGATAAAGTCATTTCCCAATCCGTGATACTTGGTGAACTCAATTGCCATAGATGTGTTGCAATAGGGGATGTGAAGTGAATAATGTCGAGCTTAGTAGTTTTTTGGGGACGCAAGCAATGACTGTAGAACTTGAAACCGGATTACCCAGTGTTCGCCAGATTCAAACCCTGATTCGCGAAGAAAAAGAGGTTGAGCTGAAACTCACGACAGGAGACCTATTAGCTGGCAAGATTAGCTGGCAAGACCAGCATTGTATTTCCCTCACAGATCAGTACGATCAACCCACTATTGTTTGGCGGCAAGCAATCGTTTACTTGAAACCCAGGATGTAGAGAGGTTTGGCAGGTGTCAATCCACTCACCCACCCATTCACTCTCCCAAAAGCTCTACCTGCTCATCCTCTGGCATGTACTCTCGTAAAGCCTCACTAACTGCCACCGAGGCGACGGAGAGCGGGAGGATTTCTGGGATCTCTGGGTTGGGCATGATCCAGCGGCTTGCCTGACTGAGTGAGTAGAACCCGCCACAGAGCAACAAGCGATCGCCTGCCTGAAGTTCACTATCGCCATCCGGGTAGCTGATGAACTTGCCTTCTCGCCGAATTGCCTGTACCAGCACACCAAACTGTCGCCGGATGTGGAGTTCAGCCAGAGTTTTACCCACGACTGGGCTATCCTCTGGTACCAGAAGCCACTGACAGGAGGCATTTTCTGTAGGGACGGCAGCTTCTCCCTTTGCCAGTTCATCAAAGGCGATTAGTTCATCCGATGCACCAATCAACAGCAGGCGATCGCCAACCTCCAATACGGTTTTGCCATCCGGGTAATCGACCTCTTCCCCATTTGCTCGCTTAATTGCCATCAGGCTAACCCCAGTTAGACGGCGGAGATTTGTCTCTTCCAGAGTCATCCCCACAATGGGTGAGATGTCTGGCAAGGGATACCACTGACTGTTCATCTCCTGGGTCGCTTCCTTCAATTCCCGCGACACCTGATAAGAAGGTCGTTCGGCCCGTAGTTCGGCGTAGTGGGAGTTGCGGATCTGCTGCACCTCTCGCTGAATGACTGGCAGGGGTAGCCCAATCCCCGTCAATAGATGGGAGGAAAGCTCCAGGCTGGCTTCAAATTCGGGTTGTACAACCTCCCGCGCCCCCAACTGGTAAAGCAATTCAATGTCTTTGTCCTGGGTTGCCCGCACGACCACATCCAGATCGGGTGTTAGTTCCAGCGATCGCTTCAGAGAGAGGCGGCTACTCATCGGGTCAGGTAGGGCGATCGCCATACCCTGGGCTGTTTTCACCCCTGCCTTCTCCAACACATGCAGACTTGCCGCATTTCCATAAATGTAGGGAATGCCTTTCTCCCGCAACTCCTGAATGCGTCGTTCTGACAGGTCAATCACAATCACCGGGTAACTGTGGTCTTGCAGCAGGCGTACAATATTTTGCCCAACCCGCCCGTAACCGCATACGACTACATGGTTTTGAGAAGGTAAATCTTCCGCAATTTCTAAAGGCTGCTCACTTCTATCGAGGTAATACTTCAACCACGGCAGTTCCTCTGCCCAAGCAAACAATTGCGGTATCAGTCGCAACACAAAAGGAGTCAATACCAATGTTACGGCTGTGGTGCCCAGAATCAACAAATAAACCCGTCGAGAAACCAGCCCCAAGGATTGCCCCTCACTGGCAAGGACGAAAGAAAATTCCCCAATTTGTGCCAGCCCCAGCCCTGTAATCAATGCCGTCTTCAACGGATAGCGGAATAACATGACCAAAGGCGTGACAATCAAAAACTTGCCCACAAAGACCAGTGCCACCAGACCAAGAATCAACTCCAGATTGTTCCAGAGAAAGATCGGGTCAATCAGCATTCCGATCGCCGCAAAAAACAATGAGGCAAAAATGTCCCGCAAAGGCTCAACGTAGGTCAAGGTCTGGTCAGAGTACTCAACCTCTGAGATCATCAAACCCGCGACAAACGCCCCCATCTCAATCGACAGCCCCATGTACTCCGTCAGCAGGGCAATGCCCAGACACAATGCCACCACTCCCAGCAGGAACAGTTCCCGGCTCTCCGTTCGTGCCAACAAGCGCAACAGCGGTGGAATAACCCAGATTCCAGCGACTACCGCTCCCAGGGCAAATAGCCCTGTTTGCAACAGTGCCCAACCCACTGCCAGCCCAACTTCTTCCGCTGGCTTGTCCAGGGCTGGCAGCACTGCCAACATCACTCCCAGTGCCAGGTCTTGCACAACGAGAATCCCCAGCATCACCTGCCCCTGGGGCGTACTCATCTCGTTGCGCTCCATCAGACACTTGAGCACCACTGCCGTAGATGACAGGGACAGAATCGCTCCCAGAAACACGCCTTGAGAAGGAGACGTGACCCAACCCATACCCAGGGATACCAGGGCTGTTATCAGGATCGTCAGGGCAATTTGTAACACGCCCCCACCCAGACTAATCCCCTTCACTTTCTTCAGTTCAGAAAATGAGAACTCAACGCCCAGAGCAAACAGCAGAAACGCCACCCCAAACTGTGCCAGTGTCTCGACCTGAATTAATTCCTTAATTAGCCCCAACCCCGCTGGACCCACAATCATCCCCGCCAGCAGGTATCCCAATAGGATCGGTTGCCGCAACAAAGCTGCCAGAAGTCCTCCGGCGGCGGCGGCGGCAAGTACAGATACTAAATCAACAATGAGGCGGAAATCTTCTTGCACAGAATTTAATTTTTAAAAAAGGATTGCTCTCTATAAACTTCAGAATACAAACTTTTCAGAGCTTCCGGGGCACTTTCGGCTAGATTTTTCAGCCGCCTTCTAACGACCTTCTAGGAAATCGATCGCCAAAAAAATGAAAACTGCATCAATCTGGTACTATCCTTGCCAGAGTTAGGTTAAGTTCTCAATGGTTAAAGTGCCAGTTGATATGTTTACCCCGACTTAACCCAGCCAAAATCTGCAAAAACTGATGAATCGGGCGCTAATCAACAAGATGATGACAAATAACGCTGGCAAGCAGCAAACTCCACAAACCTTACCAGCCGGACCTGAACCTTCTCCTAACCGCTGGATGAGTGTCGCGGCAATCCGCAGCATAACCGGACTGGTGCAGTCGATCACCTGGGTGCTGGCTCTGGCTGCTTCTGGGGAGGCATTACAGGTCAAAATTATCCCCCCCTCTCCCCGTCTGGGAGATACTCTTTCCATCGTTGCCCAGTACGACAACCCGGAGATTAGTGCAACTCCAGTCGTCAGGGTGGGCGATCGCACCTATCAAACCTTCCTCATTGGTCCCAATCAATTTCGGGCGTTAATCCCCACTACCCCCCTGGACAAGGCAGGAGTCTGGCTTGTTCGGACCGAAGGAGGCGGTCAAGTCAGCAACATGAAAGTGCAGATCAAAGGGCGCAGCTTTCCAACCCAGTCCATCTGGCTGCCGCCCGGTAAAGATGGAGATATCTCCGATGAAGAATACAATCGGGTGAATGCCTTTAAGCAATTGGTCACGCCTGAAAAATTCTGGAATGGACCCTTTCTGCAACCCAACCAGGGACCCATTACCGGCACGTATGGAATTCGCCGTTATTATAATGGGGTCTTTGCCAAGGATTATTACCACCGTGGTGTGGACTATGCGGGTGCCCAGGGTTCACCCGTCATTGCCCCAGCGGCAGGGCGGGTGGTTCTGGTTGGCTGGGAAAAGGATGGCTTTCGAGTCAACGGAAATATTGTGGGATTGGATCACGGTCAGGGAGTGACCAGCGCTTACCTTCATTTGAGCCGTATCACGGTTAAACAGGGAGATTTTGTGAAGGCGGGCCAGGTAATTGGGGCGGTTGGGTCAACCGGGGCATCCACAGGTCCTCACCTGCATTGGGGGTTATATGTGCATGGGCTTTCGGTAGACCCTGCTTCCTGGCGCACAAAAGGATTTGACTAACCAGATATGCTTGAACAGAGGTTAAGTTAGAGAGCAAGTTAGGGTATAGGGTGCCCTTACTTCGATTCCTGGAAATCATTTCTATTCATGACTACCTAATGTTTTGTGTAAGCTTTTGATTAAGGTGTTCTAGGGAGTTGAATCTAGGGCAACATTATTCAAGGCGACCCATCCAATCAATATGGCGATGTGGAGTATGGAGGAACTATGAGTATTGAAAAAATCGTGGAGCAGGCTTTGCAGGATGGTTACCTGACTCCCGCGATGGAAGCCGAGGTGGGGCGAATTTGTGATACAGCTTCAGAGCTTTCGATAGAAGAGTACATGGCTCTAGATCGCTTGATGGGAGCATTGTTAACGGGCGAGGTGGTAGCAGTTCCCCGGAAGCAATTTATTAATGTGATGGAAGAGTTGGTGTTGACTGAGGCGATCGCCCGCGTCGCTGAAATTGAAGCCACCAGCGATCGCACCCTGGATCTGGGTGACATTGCAGCCTACGCTCTCAACCGTCTTCCCCCCCTTTATGCCACTACAGAGGAAGGGGCAACCTATCAGCGCCAGCGTGCCAAGGAAGAGTTGCAGGGATTGATTGCCCAGCAGGTGGGCGAAGCGATCGCCCGCAATCTGGATCGCCCAGAATTTTTCCCCGAACGGCAGGCAATTGGCAAAAACTCTGGAGACGAAATCCTGACCCAGGTCAGCACGCTGTTACAGGCATATGCACCCAGCTTTGAGGCTCAAGCAGAACCCACGAAATAGCACAACGTGCAACTTCCTTAGGATCCCCGGTTTCTAATGAGGGCAGACAAACCACCAGCGTCCATCAAGGAAAAACCGGGGATAGTGATAATGTCCCTATTTGCGCACAATGACGGGGGTTCCCTCCGATACCTTGTCGTATAGAGCGATTACATCCCGGTTTCGCATTCGCAGGCAACCGTGGGAAACTGCCTGACCAATCAAGTCTTCCTGGTTGGTACCGTGAAAGCCAATATGAGTTTTTTCATCTGCCCAAAAGCCAATCCACCGTTCTCCTAAAGGATTGCTAGGACCAGGAGGCACCACTTCTCGGGTAATGGGGTGGAGCCATTTCGGATTCTTTTGCATCTCTATCACATCAAAGGATCCGGTCGGGGTTTCCCAGCCTTCCTGTCCTACGGCTAACGGGTAGCTGACTTCAAGTTGGTTGCCTGCGTAGACATAGACCCGGCGATCGCTTAAATTCACTACCAGATGGAACCCTTCTAAAATAGCTTGCGACTGGTCTGATGAAACCTGGACTGAAGCAACCTGGTCTGATGTCGCCAGTTTCGTTATAGCCTGGGCTACATTGCCTTCTACTTGAGGGCTAGCCAGTTTTGCCTGGGCATTGACTGATTTTGCCTGGGTGCGGGTTGCCTTTAATGATTTTGTCTGCTGGGGAGATGGCTTGACTGCCGCGACTTCTTGATGAGTAGTCTCATCAGCAGGCTGGTTGCCGGAATTGACTGCCCAGGCACGCCACTGGACCGCTACCAATACGGCAGAGGCTCCCAAGAATAGGAACATCATGCTACGAGCAATGGTTTCGTCTTTAACAGTCGCCGCCATCGGTGCTGGACAATGAACTCTACAAAAAATAATCTACTTCACTAATACTAATTTACTCAAGGGGCGATTGGGTAGCTCATGTTTTATATTCTGCTCCAGACAGCAGGCATTGTGAGCGATCGCCTTTTCTAGCAAAGCTTTTGATGCTAAGAGTGTAGAGGGAAAAACAGTTATACCAGTCTCTTTATGAGACTGCACTGAACAAGGGGCTTAAGCTCCTTGCCTTACCAGGGCTAATTCTGCTCATCCTCAAATGAAATTGGTATTAGCAATCCCTGCTTTTAGATCAAATGATACTTGTACTAGCAAAAGTCCTCAGGCTTTCTTTGGCTAACATTGCGCTCTCCCACTCAATTACATATTTGGCAGAGTCCCAATATCAGATAGCAGATCAAATGAAATCGGGAGGAAGATCCTTTGCAGATGTTGGGGTTGTAACCTACGAAAATGCTGATAAGGCTTATGCGTTTTGGTTAGTAAGTTTTCTTGTACTATCTTGCCTTCTCATGTTTATAGTGAGAAGACTTCTCAGTAGAGATAGCAGCCTAGTATTCTGGTTTGGAGGAATTGTGATTGTTTTGTCTATGCATAGATACCTGCTTTCCCTGTCATGGTAGCAACCTCAGAAGCGATAAGGTTGCCTCTGGAACCGTCGCCATAGGGGTAAGACAAGCAGCCAGGGCAAAACTGACACACCACTCTCTACCCCTTGACACCGGACATATTCTCTCTTTCCTCTCTCTCTCGGCTAGGCAAGCAACCTATCCACGCTACGATGGAGTTCGCTGTTTCATCCTTCATGTTGCTTGACCGCCAACTTTTTGACCTGATTTCCCGATTTGTCCTCATCAGGGTGGGAACTTTTATTTAATAAGGGCTGTCCTGGGAAGAAGAGTGTTTTAGAGCATAATTCCATCCATGACCCAGTCCTTTCCTGTATCCTGGTCAACGGTTGAGGCAACTGTCGCCCAAGTGCCCGTGCAAGCCGAAAAGCTCTCTAACTACGACCTTGTGTTGCGATGTCAGGCTGTTCATCGCCCAGAAAAAGCTGCTTTTGCAGAACTGGTGCGGCGCTATCAGTCTCACGTCGAAAAGGTTCTTTACCACCTGGCTCCCGACTGGTCTGATCGTGCAGACCTGGTGCAGGAAGTCTGGATTCGTGTCTATCGAAACATTCGGCGTCTAAATGAGCCAGAAAAGTTTCGGGGGTGGTTGAGCCGAATTGCAACCAACCTGTTTTACGACGAACTCCGTAAACGTAAGCGCAACGCGCCGCCTCTGTCGTTGGATGCGCCTCTATCGGTTGAAGACGGTGAAATGGATTGGGAGATTGCCTCAACCACTCCAGGACCTGCTGAAGATATGGCTACCCGAGAGTTTTATGATCAGTTACGCGAGGCGATCGCAGATCTCCCAGAGGTCTTTCGGACAACGATTGTGATGCGTGAGATTCAGGGCATGCCCTATGAAGAAATTGCTGAACTGACGGGGGTTTCCCTGGGTACGGTAAAATCTAGAATTGCCAGAGCACGCTTTCGATTGCAGTCCCAACTACAGACCTATCTAGAGGATGCCTGATAGACTATGCCATTTGGGTTACGTCATTTGAACTGATTCAAAAGATGGATTGACAGTTCGAGCTTTTTTGTTGCTTCATGGTTTGTAGCCTTACGATAAGAATGGTTTTGCTTTCGTCATGAATCTGGTTTGCTGGGTATTGATAGAAATGATTGGGTGCATTCCTTTTACGTGGAAGTAGTACTGAAATGACTCATAATTTTAACTCACACAACGAAAATCTTCAGGCTTCTGCAATGAATCAGCCAAGTTCCTCTGGATCACTCAATACGGTTCAGCGCGATCGGTTTGAAATGCTGAGCGCCTACCTGGACGGGGAGGTCACAGCCGCCGAGCGTAAGCAGGTCGAAGAGTGGCTGGCGCATGACACCAATGTTCAACGTCTCCATGCCCGACTGTTGAACCTGCGGCAGGCTTTCCAAGCAATGCCCGTGCCAACTTCGGAATGTTCCGTTCAGGAAACAGTCGATCAGGTACTTAACCGGGTTGAGCGTCGTCCCAAGTTGTCCCTGATTTGGGGTGGAGCCGCTATCGCTGCCCTGTTTGTGGGTGCAATGGCAACAATGTTCTCTACTGAAAACCCGTTCCTACCCCAGATTGCCAAATCTCCAGAACAAGTAGAATCTCCCCGACCGGAAACTATTGCCAGTGAACCGTTGCTGATTGCCCTGGACCGTCCTCTGGTCACTATTCCAAAGGCTCCGGTTGCCCAACCGATTAGCAATGAAACAAGCGCAACCGACGCGAACCCTAGTGCCGAAAACGTGCGCTAAAGTCAAACGCTTGCTTTTCAGTACCCCACAGTCCATCTGGTAAAGGAATTCCCCTGAGCCGCCTGACTTGTTCGGCTGTCATCAGATATGCCCAGGCAGTCATCAGGCGGTTTCTATTTGGTTCAAAGGTTTCCATGGGTTGGCGCTGGTACTGATGCTGGTGCAACGCTAGATCCGGTGCATAATGACGGAACTCCTCTGGGTCATGCTGTTCAAACTCATCCAATCGAGTCAGGCTCTCTGGATTGGTAAAGGAAAGGAGAAAACCATGCACCCATTCAGACCCAGCACAACCAGGAACCATTGCCGGGTAGCCAAAGGGAAGCGCATAAAGTTGACCGGGGGCGATCGCTGGGCAGACGCTTACCCTCTCCTTAGCCCAGACCCAATCATTAATCTCCCCTGGCTTTAAGGTGCCGTAGACAAAGACATTAAGCATTCCTATGACCTCTACCCTCAATCAACAAATTCAGCAGTTCTATGATGCCTCTTCTGGTCTGTGGGAGCAGATCTGGGGGGAGCACATGCACCACGGATTTTATGGCACCCGTGGAACTGAGCAGAAAGACCGGCGACAGGCGCAAATTGATTTGATTGAGGAACTACTGCGCTGGATAGATCTTCAGCAGGCAACTCGAATCTTAGATGTCGGTTGTGGCATTGGGGGCAGTACCCTGTACCTGGCAAACAAGTTTAGAGCGAACGCGACTGGAATTACTCTCAGCCCCGTTCAGGCAAAGCGAGCATCGGAACGAGCACAGGCAGCAGGCATGGCGGCAGGCAGCAATGATTCCCTCTCTACATCCAATCCACCCAGCGCTCAGTTTCAGGTTGCCGATGCCCTAAATATGCCCTTTCCCGATCAATCCTTTGACTTTGTTTGGTCCTTGGAAAGCGGGGAACATATGCCAGATAAGGTCAAGTTCCTCCAGGAATGCTATCGGGTTCTGCAACCGGGGGGCACCTTTTTGTTGGTAACCTGGTGCCACCGTTCCACCGATGAGCAACCCCTGACAGCAGATGAGCGCAGGCACCTGGAGGATATTTACCGGGTGTATTGTCTACCCCATGTGATCGCTTTGCCAGAGTATGAGGCGATCGCCCAATCCTGCGGCTTTCAAAACATTCGCACGGCTGACTGGTCTACCGCTGTAGCTCCCTTTTGGGATAGGGTCATCGATTCTGCCCTCACCCCTGCTGCTCTCGTGGGGCTACTCCGTTCGGGCTGGACGACGATTCAAGCGGCACTGTCTCTGGGGTTAATGCGCCGGGGCTATCAGCGCAGGTTAATCCGATTTGGCTTACTCTGTGCCACCCGTTAACAATCTGGTCTCGCTGAATCTGGGCATGAAAAAGGGGCTGGATGCTTGAAACTTCATTTCAATTCATCCCGCTTTTCAGCAACGCAAACAATCTTTCCTCTCTGGGAAGATATGCCAATGTCCGCTGATGGTGTAAAGTCCAGAGCTAGAGTCTGAAAAATTTTGCCCATGAGTCGGATTGCTTCTAAACCCGCTACTTTTCCAGCCAAATCAGCGGAAATCTCCCGGTTCCAACGTCATTTCCCCTGGTTTTACGCCTTCTGGAAATTCTCTCGTGCCCACACCATTATTGGGACAACCCTCAGTGTGTTGGGACTTTACGTTATCGTCCTGGCTGAGAGCCAACCCTTAATCCTAAACTCCAGTAACCTCTCTTTTATCGCTCTGATCGCCACACTGCTGACCTGCCTCTGTGGAAACATCTACATTGTGGGTCTGAATCAACTGGAAGATGTGGCAATTGATCGGATTAACAAGCCTCACCTACCGCTGGCATCCGGGGAGTTTTCCCAGCGTCAGGGGCAGTTCATTGTTGGGATCATGGGTATTCTCGCGATCGCCCTTGCCGTTGTTCAGGCACCCTACCTTCTAACAATGGTCAGCATCAGCCTTCTGATTGGAACTGCCTACTCCCTACCCCCGGTGCGTCTAAAACGGTTTCCTTTCTGGGCTTCCCTCTGCATTTTCACAGTCCGGGGAGTCATTGTGAATCTGGGGCTATTCCTTCACTTTAGCCAGGGGGCTATTATTCCACCCAGCGTTTGGGCACTGACGCTGTTTATTCTGGGATTCACGTTTGCGATCGCCATTTTCAAAGATATGCCCGATGCAGAGGGCGATCGCCAATACAACATCTCGACCTTCACCCTGCAACTGGGACAGCGAAGTGTGTTCAACCTATCCCGCTGGGTGTTGACGGCTGTCTATGGCGGGATGATTCTGGCGGGAATCGCAGGGTTGCCGGGGGTAAATATCCTGTTTTTGATTGTGACCCATGCTATCGCGATTGGAGTGCTATGGTACCGCAGCTATTCCATAGACCTGAGCGATAAAGTATCGATAAGCCGCTTCTACCAGTTCATTTGGAAGCTGTTTTTCCTGGAATATATTGTGTTTGCGATCGCCTGTTGGCTCGAATAGTTGATTGCATCAGGCAATTTCCCGAAAAGGCTTACTGACATCGCAAGTAGTAAAAGAACAAAAAAACCGCTACAAATGGAAGCGGTTTTTTTGTTCAACGAATATTGTGGAAACCTGACTGACTTAACCCACGAGGTCCTGAACTAGTACAGTGAGAATTAAGTTTGCAACATTAAGACTTTGAAAGCGTTGAGTTTGACGTTTGCTCTACCCAACCTACGTTGCAGGACTTTCAAATCACTCTACTAGATGGAGGACCCCAGACCAGCGTAAGCACCGTAAAAGAAAAGCCCTAAAACGACGAGTACGCCGGTTCCAGCAATAGTTGCCACAATCCACAAAGGAATTCTTCCAGAACTTAACACGCGATTTGCCTCCAATCAGCAGACAATGAAACAAATACGACTCAATACAATCCTGCTAGATCTGAACTAATTAAAGAAATAGCTGGAGAAGAGAATACCGAGGACAAAAATTAATAGCAAACCCAGATAGAGAGAAGTACGGTTCAACTCAACTGGCTGCTTATTGGGGTTAGAAGTGCCTCTAATCATTGCTTACCCTTACCTTTGAATAAACTGCATTGCGGCGATCGCGCCAAGGAAGAAAACGGTAGGAACAGCTAGCGTATGAACTGCCATCCATCGAACCGTAAAAATAGGATACGAAACAGGTTGATTTTGAGAGTTACTGGTCATGATGTCAAATGATCACTAAAACTACTTTGCAAGAAAGTCTTCAATTTGTTGTTTGGCTTCGTAGCGGTCCGAAATAATGGGAGCTACTTGCTGACCGGTTGGATAATACTCGTTTGGACGGGGGGTTCCAAAAGCATCATAAGCCAGACCAGTGCTTACAAATAGCCAACCAGCAATAAATAATGCCGGAATCGTAATGCTATGAATTACCCAATAACGAACGCTTGTAATAATGTCCCCAAATGGACGCTCTCCAGTAGTACCAGCCATCAGATTCCTCCACTGAACGATAAGCAGAAATCAACTTCTATCATACGGGACAGAGGGTACAGGATGATGGATAGAAAATCAGGAGTTCAAAAATTCCTGTGTTCCCCATTCGCCGTCCTCTGTTTCCCCATCCAACTCACGGCATTGCTTGATCCTGGGAATGAAAAAGTTATAAATGCTTGAAACTTCATTCCAATCCATTCCCCCGATCAACAGTGCCTAACTCACTTCTCCGTCATACTTCAACAAAATCCCATCCTGTCCAATCACAAAACCTTGATTGGAGCCAAAGAATAAAATCTTGTAAAAGTTAGACGGCACATCCTCAACTGCCCGGTCTTTTTCCCAGGTCAGTCCCCCATCCACACTACGGAGCAAATTGCCGCTACCGCCTGAGACCCAAACTTCGTTTGGTGTCCGATACGCCAGGTCAAGTAGCCCCCAACTGGTAGAAAACTCTGGCTTAATCGGGTCTTCCCACACATCCTGTTGCTCTAAATTCGTAAACTGGATTTGCCCGCCCCGTGCCAGCATCCAGAGCCGGCCATCAGCGGCGTAACCCATGTTTTGAACTCGACGAGAGCTATTGCGATTGTGGGGTTCCCAAGCAGACTGCCCCGGCTTCCAGGTTGAGTAAAAATTTCCGCGGGAGGAAACTGCCACATACTGGCCATCCGCAGACCGTGAAATGTTGCGGATTACACCCACCGCTTCCTCAACCATTGCCTTCCAGGATCGCCCTCCATCGGAAGTTCGATAAATGGCACCGACACTGGTTGTCATTTCTGCCGACTGAGGACCTAAAGCGACTACTGTATTCGGTGAGCCAGGAAGCTTCTCACTCAGTGGCACTCGCGACCAGGAACTCCCCGCATCGGTGGTGTGCAGTAGAATCGAGGGCTGACCAACTATCCATCCTTCATCACCCGAAAAGCTAATCGCGCTCAACCGATAAGTCTGATCCAGGTCCAGAGTGCGGGGTTGCCATGTGCTTCCTCCGTCCACGGTTTCCATCAGGGTTGAGCTACTCCCGACCAGCCAACCATGCTGAGGATCAGCGGTAAACCCAATATCCAGAGGACTGGCATTCTCTGAAAGCGTAATCACCTGCCAGGGATTGTCACTCAGGGCAGGTAGATAGCTTCCACAGCCTACACAGAGTACAGCGATCGCCACCAGTGCAACCACACGCTTGAAAAACTTTGCGGCTAAGTTCATCACAACAGCATCTCAACTCAAACTAAAATCTGCAATCTTCAAATATTGACAAGTCAAATATTCACAGGGGCATCTCCCTGTTGCTCAAATCTACTGAAGCCCATAGAGACTAAGGAAAAACAAAACAGCCAACCCTAATGCTCCAAAAATTAGAAGGTTTTTCTGACCTGGGGTGAGTGTGTTCACACCAAGTCCATACTTGAGGTTCTCCTCAAAACCAGATGGTGCGCCTTTAATGCCGATGCTCCGAAATCGATTCTTAGCTGCACCACAAACTGGGCAACGCCAGTCCTGAGGAACATCCTCAAAAAGAGTTCCAGGCGGAACCTGGCGTCTGTCATCTCCCTTAACAGGCTCATAAACATAGCCACAGGTTAAGCATTCGTAACGGTCTAAGGCTTTGGGTTCAGTAGAATCGGTAGCTTGAGTACTCATTGTTTTGAGTCCAAAGGAGAGAATTTCAACGAACAATTCTGAAAACTCTGTGAATTATTATTACATAGATGGGAATCGCAAACGTTCAGATTCGGAGCCAAATATCTATATACTTTCGTAGGCATCCACTTTTGGATCCCCGTTTTCTGGCAGGGTGACTGAAAAAGTAGAACCAGCTTCACCAAACTGATGGTCTTGACTGCTTAACTTGCACGTAAGCATTTCGGGGTCAATAAATAATGGGCTAAAGCCTGTCGCCAAGGCGACTATTCGCAAAGCGTTCCTGTAGAGTGAGCGCGGCTGTGTGGACAAAACCTGCCTCCCAGGTTACGGAAATCTCTGTTTGTCTGAGTCCATGCAGGCGGACTTTATTTTATCGTAGTCGCGGTTTTAACCGCCGGAAACTTGTCAAACATTCTCTAAGTTCAGGTGGGGCTAAATTAAATAGATGTTAAGACCTGTTTAGGTTGGGTTGAGGCACCTGGTACTCACAGGCGGACATCAGTTTCTTCTATGGGCTTTACCGGAACTTTTCGATACATCTTATGGAGCGACATCCTTATAATATTAAGGGCAAGTAACAATGAGTTTTATTCATTAGCCCTGCCTATAATCCTTGTCATTGTCCACGTCATCTGAGGTGTGTTGGTTGTGTTTGTCCTCAGCGGTTATGAATATCTTTTAGGCTTTCTTCTAGTCTGTAGCCTGGTTCCGCTTCTGGCATTGACCGCGTCTAAGCTGGTTCGACCTAGTCGTCGAGGTCCAGAGCGGCGAACCACTTACGAGTCTGGGATGGAACCCATTGGCGGTGCCTGGATTCAGTTCAATATTCGCTATTACATGTTTGCGCTTATCTTTGTCATCTTCGACGTTGAAACGGTTTTTCTCTATCCCTGGGCGGTTGCCTTTAATCAGCTAGGGTTGCTTGCGTTCATCGAAGCTCTGATTTTTGTCGCTATCCTGGTAATTGGTCTTGTCTACGCTTGGCGTAAAGGAGCCTTGGAATGGTCATGAACTCAGATACCGCAGCAAAGAATGCCGCTGAATCGTCTGAGCGAGTCCTGAACCCAATCGAACGTCCGCGGGTGACTCAGGAACTTTCAGAAAATGTCATCCTGACCACTGTGGATGATCTTTATAACTGGGCGCGATTGTCTAGCCTGTGGCCCCTGCTTTATGGCACGGCTTGCTGCTTCATTGAATTTGCTGCTTTGATTGGCTCCCGCTTTGACTTTGACCGATTTGGTCTGGTGCCCCGGTCTACCCCTCGTCAGGCTGACCTGATTATTACAGCCGGAACTATTACTATGAAGATGGCTCCTGCTCTGGTCCGGTTGTATGAGCAAATGCCCGATCCCAAATATGTGATTGCAATGGGTGCCTGTACCATTACGGGTGGTATGTTTAGCGTGGATTCCCCTTCTGCGGTGCGCGGCGTTGATAAATTGATTCCGGTAGATGTTTATTTGCCAGGTTGCCCACCGCGCCCTGAGGCAATTATTGATGCCATCATCAAACTACGCAAAAAAATAGCCAATGAGTCGATTCAGGAGCGGGGCAGTCTGAGACAAACCCATCGGTACTACAGCACGACCCATACTATGAAGGGTGTGGAGCCAATTTTGACGGGTAAGTATATGCAATCTGCTGAGCGGGCAACTCCACCGAAGGAATTAATGGAGGCAATGGGGATGCCAGTTCCACCAGCATTGTTGACGGCTGAAAAGGAGGTTGAGCGTCGTGGCTGAAGAAGAGTCTAAGTCTACTCCTGAGTCTGCCAGTATTACCCCTGCTGACTCTACAGAGGTTGTAGAAGCCGGAAATGTTTCAAAGTGGCTGGCCCAAAATGGGTTTGAGCATGAGTTTTTAGGTGTGGATGCTTCAGGCGTTGAGATGCTGAAAGTGGATTCGGAATTTCTGATTCCCTTTGCAACAGCGCTGTACGCCTATGGCTTTAACTATTTGCAGTGCCAG
The DNA here is from genome assembly GCF_056784235.1 of Kovacikia sp. CALU 1929. Taxonomy (NCBI): domain Bacteria; kingdom Bacillati; phylum Cyanobacteriota; class Cyanophyceae; order Leptolyngbyales; family Leptolyngbyaceae; genus Kovacikia; species Kovacikia sp. CALU 1929. The sequence goes on along the minus strand of NZ_JBXBCF010000061.1, from coordinate 42,323 downwards.
GGGGCTTATGATTCCGGTCCTGGGCAGGATCTGGTTAGCTTTTACCACCTGATCAAGGTGAGTGACAACGTAGAGCAGCCAGAGGAAGTCCGGGTAAAGGTGTTTCTACCCCGTGAAAAGCCCCGTGTGCCTTCGGTTTACTGGATTTGGAAAGCCGCAGACTGGCAGGAGCGCGAGTCCTACGATATGTATGGCATCGTTTATGAGGGGCATCCCAATCTGAAGCGAATTCTGATGCCAGAGGATTGGGTGGGGTATCCCCTGCGTAAGGACTACATTTCTCCTGACTTCTATGAGTTGCAGGATGCTTACTAAACCTGATTGAACCAGGAAAAAGGAAGCAAAGAAAAGTTTGGTAATGTAATGGGTAATCGTGGTTGGAAGCGATTACCCATTATTTTTCGAGTAACCCAACGGAAATACTGATGGTGCTGGGTTACCATGCTGGAAGCAAGCTACACGTTGCTCAAACCAACAAAAAAGAATTTTTCAGTCATAAGTGTTTCCCTGAAACTCGCTCCGATCCGGTCCAGGGAGTTGCCTTCACTTCTTCAGCACTATCTTTGAATAAACCCCTTGCATGACAGTAATCCGTGATTTTTCTGGTAAATTCAGCATCTATAAAGTCAAGCACAAAACTGGATACTGAGTTACAAATAACATTCGCATTTTGAGGATTCATGCGTTCAGAATGGGCGCATAGGTAGCCATGAGCAAATATATGTCGAATTGAAGCGGAAATATACCCCACATTGGCATTTTTATGCTCCAGGCATTCCTGCAATTTCATTTTCAGATTATTATTGAGTCGCTCATGTAGAAACTTAAAGAAAACACCGTTCCTATCTTTTTCTACAAATCCTTGAATGATTTTCTCAGATCTGTAAGCTACCATCAGCGTCTCAAGTTCGTTTAATTTCATTGAGTTGATCTCAAGAAATCTTTCTAAAACAGAATGGGTTAAGAAAACCTGAAAAAAGGCATCATATCCTGAGATCGTTTCTGGTGTGTAATCTTCAAGTTTGATACCTCTGAAATTTTTTGCGAGTCTAAACCTGCTGGATAGCCGATTAATATCTCCAACACTTGCATTGCTTCCAAATCCCATCACTGCGGGGTCATGGCTTGATTGGAGAAGCTGCTGGAATTGAGCAAAGCTTGTTAGTCCCATGATTTTTGATGTAGTTTTTGATGAATTAGAGTAAAAATAGAGGTTTACTTTGAATGTCAAAAGCCTTCTAGCTGAAATTAATTTGGAGTAGGGATAGGTCATCATCCAGAGAGTCTTTAGGCTGGATCTTTTTGATGTTTTTAAGGATGTAATCTAAGCCGAATTGGGAAATCGCTCGCTGGTCTTTAATCAGCAGATTGGCAAAGGCATCTAAACCCCAAACGTTGCCATCGGGTTGCATAATCTCATAGACTCCATCGCTAAAGATATAAAGGACGCTGGAGGGGTCGATGGTGCAGCGCTGATTGACAAAGCGGGTATCCGGTAACATGCCGATGGGCATACTGGAGGTTTTTAGCAGGGTGGCTGTAGCTTTTCCCCAGGTAGGTTGGGACAGTAGGATGGCAGGGGGATGACCAGCGCTGGAATAGATCAACTGGCGTTTGACCTGGTTATAGACGCCGTACCAGATGGTGAAAAATTTGTCGTTCTGGTGATCCATCTGAAAGGTTTCGTTCAACACCCTTAGCACCGAGTCGGGTTGGTAGAAGTTGACCCCATCCATTGACTGCGATCGCAGCAAATTTAGCACCGAAATAGAGGGCAGTGCGGCTCCCAAACCATGCCCAGAGACATCTAGCAGATAAATTGCGAGATAGTCCGGGTCGAGCCAGTAGTAGTCAAAACAGTCACCCCCTAATTGGCGAGAGGGTATGAAGCGAGAGTCAATCTTGAGGTTGCCGGTCATGGGCGGGGGAAGGAGCGATCGCACATATTCCGCCGCTTCATTGAACTCCGACTCCAACATCCGCTTTTGTGCCTGCAAGTCCTGGTTAATCTGGTACAGGCGTAGCCCTGCCCGCACTCGTGCTGTCAACTCATCCAGCTCAATCGGTTTGCAGAGAAAGTCGTCTGCACCGTTGTCCAATCCTCTCACCCGATCTTCCACCGTATTCCGGGACGTTAAAAGGATGAAATAGACGGCTGCCAGTTCTGGATCTGCTTTGATGCGGCGGCAGGCTTCCAACCCATCCATTCCAGGCATCATCCAGTCGCAAATAATCACAGAGGGCTGGTGTTCTGCTGCCAGTTTTGTGCCTTCTTTACCATTGCCTGCGACAATAGCCTCGTAACCCTGAGCTATCAGCAGTTTCTTAAGAACAATCTGAATGGCTGCATCGTCATCAATCACCAGGATCTTGGGCATAAAGGGGAGAATAGATTAGTTTAATGACCGGGCTTGGACACCAGAAATGTTAATTAATATTTCAATCTAACGAAACATCGCTGGTCTGGACAGCGAATATACTTATTTCCAGGTTCTCAGATTGAGGATTTTCAACCGTTGCAACCGATTCACAAAGATTACCTTCAAGTTAATACTGACCTGAACGCCCTGACTCTAGTTCTCGCATGGTTTGACCAGTTTAACTGTCCTCCGGTTTCTTATCAAACCTGGTTAGAGTGTCAGCTTGCTCTGGCAGAGGGCTTTACCAATGCAGTTCGTCATGCCCATCAGGGGCAACCGATTGAGCGACTGATCGATATTGAAGTCGCGATTTTTCCAGAGTGGTTGGAGATGCGAGTTTGGGATTATGGACAACCCTTTAACCTGACTCAAAAGCTGGACGCGCTGCCCCAAGAAACCGATATGGATGCGGAGGGTGGTCGAGGTTTAAAACTCATGCAGCGAATTGCTGACTCGCTCAGCTATACCCGAACAGAAGACGATCGCAACTGTTTGCTGATTGTGAAGCGCTATTCAAAGGATGCCTGATGGGGATGCGGGGATCGATAACTTACCATCTGATTGATACGGCTGGTGTAAAAGGTTTGCTGGGAAGTATTGGTTGAGTCAGGCGATCGCCTTGCCTGGACTAGAGTTGAGAACCGCTTCAGAGAATCTCCCTTTGGGCAGGTTTCCTTAACTTTGTGAGAAAAGTATTTTGAGTAAGGGCAGGGTTAGGGAACAGCGTACCGGCAACGGGACACAGGGCACGGAAGGTTGTTAATCCTTAGTAAAGGATGGGAAGAGGAGCAGTAGAGGTTTGCTGGCTGCCAATGACTAATGACCAATGACTAATGACTAACACCTGACACCTAACACCTAATACCTGACACCTACTAGCACCTTTCCCCCTCATTCCATCTCCGAATACCAGTCGTATCCTTTGCCAATCATGAGAATTCCAACTGCAACTTACCGGCTCCAGTTTTATGGTGGTTTCCCATTTGAGGCTGCCCATAAGCTGGTTCCCTATCTGGCTGATTTGGGAGTTTCGGATATTTATGCCTCCCCGATCTTTAAAGCTAGGGCAGGCAGCACCCACGGCTATGATGTGGTCGATCCGACCCAGCTTAATCTAGAGGTTGGAACGCCAGAGCAGTTTGATCAATTGGTTGAAACGCTTCAGCAACGTCAAATGGGTTGGTTGCAAGACATTGTGCCGAATCACATGGCTTATGATTCTGAAAACCAGTTTTTGGTAGACATTCTAGAGAACGGGGCTGATTCGGAGTTCTTCGATTTTTTTGACATTGAGTGGAATCATGCCTACGAGAGTTTTAAAGGTCGAGTATTAGCTCCCCTATTGGGCAATTTTTATGGGGAATGTCTGGAGAATGGCGAAATTCAGCTTAAGTATGATGAAACAGGTTTAAGCATTCACTATTACAGCTTGCGGTTACCAGTCAGAATTGAGTCTTACGCTCTCTTCGTTACCTATCACCTGGGGCAATTAGCGCGATCGCTGGGGCGCAAACATCCCGATTTCATCAAATTGCTGGGCGTGCTTTACCTGATCAAAAACATTCCGTCTGAAACCAAAGGGCGAGAGCGGTATGACCAGATTGCCTTTGTCAAAGGCTTGCTATGGGAGCTGTATAGCCAGAACTCGGAAATTCAAGAATTTTTTGATGCCAATGTAGTTGCCTTTAACGGCGAACCGGGAAACCCTGAGAGCTTTAACGGGTTAGATAGTCTCCTCTCTGAGCAGTTTTACCGCCTCTCCTTCTGGAAAGTGGGGGCAGAAGAAATTAACTATCGACGGTTCTTTACAGTCAATGAGCTGATTTCGGTCAAAGTTGAAGAACTGCGTGTCTTCAACAAAACTCACTCGTTTATTGAACAGGCGGTTAATCGCGGAAAAATCACGGGACTGCGAATAGATCACATTGATGGTCTTTACGATCCGACCCAATATCTGGAACGACTGCGGGAAAAAGTAGGAGACACCTACATCACCGTCGAAAAAATTCTGGAGCTGGATGAAACCTTACCTTCCCACTGGCAAATTCAGGGGACGAGTGGCTATGAGTATCTGAATTATCTGAATGGTTTGTTTTGCCAGACTGACAACGAACAGGCAATTCAAGAGGTCTATACCCGGTTTACCGGCTCCCGCATTTCCTTTGATGAACTGGTGGTCGAAAAGAAGCATCTGATCATTGAGAAAAACCTGGGGGGGGATGTGGATAATCTGGCGCAGCGGCTAAAGCGCATTGCTGGTCAGACTCGAAAAGGGAGTGATTTTACTGCCTATGGTTTAAAGCGGGCGCTGGTGGAGGTACTGGCGCTGTTTCCCGTCTATCGCACTTACATTGCCTCTCAGGAAGTCAGTGAGGAAGACCGGATCTATATTCAAGTCACCGTTGAGAAGGCAAAAGGGGATATTCCCCTGTTACTGAATGAGTTGCATTACATTGAATGTTTGCTTTTGCGGGAGGATGAAGAGCACCTGACGGAGGAACAAAAGGAGGAACGGCTGCACTTTGTCATGAAGTTTCAGCAAATGACGGGACCCTTAATGGCAAAGGGCTTAGAGGATACCGCGCTGTACATTTTCAACCGGCTCCTGTCCCTAAATGAAGTCGGAGGGAACCCTGGTCATTTTGGCATTACAGCGGAACAGTTCCATGCTTTTAACCAAAAGAAGTGCGATCGCTGGCTCCATGCCATGAACGCGACAGCCACCCACGACACTAAACGGGGGGAAGATGTGCGGGCACGGCTAAATGTCCTGTCTGAAATTCCTGCCGCATGGGAGCAGCAGGTGCAAGGGTGGAGCGAACTAAACCAGGCAAAAAAAACTCAAATCCAACGAAGGGCACTCCCCGATCGCAACGACGAGTATTTCCTCTATCAAACCTTGATTGGGGCATTTCCTTTTACCGAAGCAGAGTTTCCTGAGTTTGTGCAGCGGGTCAAAGATTACGTCGTGAAGGCAGTCAGAGAAGCAAAAGTACATACGGCATGGCTACGTCCTGACAATACCTATGAAGAAAGCTATCTCCAATTTGTGGAAGGCATTCTGCACCATGAGGAATTTTTGCAGGCTTTTCGTCCGTTCCAGCAGCGGGTGGCTGAATATGGCATGTTCAATTCCCTGGCTCAAGTGCTGTTGAAAAATGCCTCACCGGGAGTGCCTGACCTGTATCAGGGTAACGAGCTATGGGACTTAAGCCTGGTCGATCCAGACAACCGTCGTCCCGTGGACTATGAACGCCGCATTGCGTTTTTGCATGAGATTCAGGAACGGAGCAAGAGTGATATCTTAGGTCTGATTGATGAAATGTTGGCTGTAAAAGAGGATGGGCGGGTCAAACTGTTTTTAACTCACCGAATTCTGCAAGCTAGAAAAGCCAATTTAGACCTGTTTCAGACAGGAGACTACCAACCGCTAGAAGTCACTGGCAAATTTGCGAATCACGTCATTGCCTTTGCCCGCCAGTACGAAGGGCAGGTAGCGATCGCGATCGCCCCCCGATTTCTCACTTCCCTGATACAGCCCGGAGAGTTGCCCCTGGGAGAGCCGATCTGGCAGGATACGCAGATTCAGTTATCAGCTAAAATGCCAGCAAACTGGACCAATGCGATTACGGCTCAGTCCTTACGGTGTGAGGAGACACTTTCCATGGGAGCGGTACTGCACCATTTCCCAGTGGCTCTGCTCCTATCCAATCCCAGGTAGCGAGACAACCAAGACCTCCGAGGTTTTGAAAACCTCGGAGGTCTAAACCTGCCCCCTGAATACTACCCGTTCACCACTTCACCCCCATTGGGATGCAGGATTTGACCCGACATATAGGACGAGTCATCCGATGCCAGGAACACATAACTGGGGGCAACTTCTTCAGGTTGTCCTGCCCGTTGCATCGGTACCTGTTTGCCGAAGCTGGCAACCTTTTCTTCTGAGAAGGTAGATGGAATCAGAGGTGTCCAGATTGGACCGGGAGCCACCCCATTCACCCGAATTCCCTTTTCCACCAGGGATTGGGACAGGGAACGGGTAAAGGCAACGATCGCCCCTTTGGTCGTTGAATAATCCAGCAGTTGGGGATTGCCCTTGTAAGCCGTCACCGATGTTGTGTTGATGATCGTCGCGCCTTGCTGAAGATGGGGCAGAGCTGCCTTGGTCAGGTAGAACATTGAAAAAATATTAGTGCGGAATGTCCGCTCTAGCTGCTCCTTAGTAATGTCCTCAATGCTTTCCTGGGGATGCTGTTCGGCAGCGTTGTTCACCAGAATATCCAGCTTGCCAAAGGTGCCAATGGTTTCCTGAACTGCCTGCTGACAAACCGACTCCTCGCCAATGTCACCGGAAATCAATAAGCAGCGTTGTCCCTCCTGCTCAACTTCTTCCTTGGTTTTCTTTGCATCTTGATGCTCGTTCAGGTAGGCGATCGCTACATCTGCTCCTTCCTTCGCATAAATCAGAGCTACGGCACGACCAATACCGCTGTCGCCTCCGGTAATCAGGGCGACTTTTCCCTTTAACTTGCCACTTCCCTGATACTGACGATCCTCTGACCGGGGCTTGGGAGACATTTCAGATTCAATTCCGGGTCGCTGTTCTTGGTGTTGAGGCGGCTGTAGCTGTTGGGTTTGAGACTGAGCCATTTTATCTCTCCTGCTGAGTAAAAATCAATTGTGGTTGTATAGCTTCTGATCGGGTTGGGCAGAGGTGGAGGGGTAGATGGTTGGCTGAAATAGTAGTACCTTAGCGAGCATCCTATCGGTCGGAACCAGCAGAGAGGCAGATCCTTGAGCGGGTGTTCCTCATCCCCAGGGCTTGCTAAAAATTAGGAATGGTTTTCACAAATATTTCATCAACATCAGCTCTAACTGCCCTATATCAAGGGGCTTGCTGAGATAGTCATTGGCTCCAGCCGCAATGAATTTTTCGCGATCGCCAGCCATCGCCATCGCCGTTACCATAATCACGGGAATATCATCCAGCATCGGTTCGCTGCGGAGTTGAACTAGCAGATCTAATCCGGTGAGATCGCTCGAAAGCTGAACGTCTAACAAAATCAGGTCGGGTTGAAACATTTGAACCCGCTTTAGGAAATCGATTGCATTGGGCAAATGGTCTACCTGGTGTCCCGTTGTCCGCAGATAGTCCTGCAACAGGGTGGCACTCAACTCATCGTCTTCAACAATAAAAATCCGCCCACTTTTGGACGTGAGTTTGGTCATAAAATTGACCTGACCTGGATGGGCTAGGCTAAAGTCTAAAGAGGCTGATGGATTGGGAGCGTCGGGTAACGAAAGGGTAAATCGACTGCCCTCACCCTCGGTAGACTCAACCGTAATATCCCCCCCATGCAGGCGGGCTAGATTACGAGAAAGCGCCAACCCCAAACCAGTTCCGGCATACTGGCGATTCAGTTGACTGTCCAGTTGAGAAAAGGGACGAAACAGCAGTGGTAGCTTATCCGCAGGAATGCCAATGCCTGTGTCCACGACGGTAAAGGTGATGCCCTCAGGCTGTTTCTCTACAATTAAGGACACCTTACCCGTTGGGGTGAATTTGATCGCGTTAGAGAGCAGGTTTAGCAGAATTTGCTTCAGCCGCCTTTCGTCTGCAAAGCAAGTTTTGGCAGCGGGATCGATGCGGCTACCCAATTGCAAACTACGCTCACAGGCTTGCTCCCGCACTAATGAGAGGCAGTAATTACAAAGATTAGAGACAGTCAGAATGGCAGGCACAATTGCCTCTCGTCCGGCTTCGACTTTTGCTAGATCCAAAATATCGTTGATCAGTAGCAGCAGATGTTCCCCACTACCGTAGATGTGCTCAATGTATTCCGACTGTTTGGGGTTGAGGGTGCCAAAAATTTGGCGCTGCAACAGTTGGGATAGCCCCAGAATGGCATTCAGGGGAGTCCGTAGTTCATGGCTCATGGTTGCCAGAAACTCACTTTTTGCCCGGTTTGCAGCTTCTGAAACCAGTTTTTCTTGCTCCAGTTCCCAGGTGCGCTCTTTGACTAGTTGCTCCAACCGCTCATAGCTTTGGGCGTTATAAAGGGCGATCGCTGCCTGATCCGCAATTCTTTTCAGCAGTTGAATTTCGTCATTAGTAAAAGTTCGGCTCTGGACAACGGAGTGAAGGGTCACCATCCCAAATAACCGTTCTCGGATAAAAATAGGAACGGAGAGCAGTGACTGAACATGCATCTCTTCCACCATCCGGCGACGGGTTGCGGTGGATGCATGCTGGCGGTAGTCAGGGGCATGAAAGATCCCCAATCGGTAAAAGTCAGCGTCAGGGTTGAGTAAATCGGGGAATTCGGTCATAGGCACCGAGAAGTGGAGTAGGGTAGGCAGATGGTCACTTGCTCGCCATTCATGGCAAACCTGCACCTGTCCGTTAATCGTATAGATGAGTACCCGGTCAACCGCAAAACAGTGCCCTGTGCGTTCCACAATCTCTTGCAAAATGTGTTCTGGGTCGAGGCTGGAGTTAAGAGCATGGCTGATCTGGTTCAATAATTCTTCGCGCCGTGCCTGTTGCTGCACCTGGCTGAATAGCTGTGCCTGTTGAATGGCGATCGCGACCTGGGTCGCCAGTTGCTCTAAAAACTCCACTTCAAACGATTGCCACTGGCGGCAAGCAGAGCATTGATGGACTGCCAGCACCCCCCAGATTTGCTTTCCCTGGGAAATGGGCACCACCAGCTTAGCCTTCACCCGCAGCTGCTGCATAAAACACAGATATTCATCAGGCAGCCCTTCCCGATTGATATCGTGGACGATCGCAGTTAGCCCCTGCTCGTAAATTGCTTCACTGTCGCGATACCAGACCCGGTGAGAATTAATTTCGTCTTTAAGTGCCCATGCCTCTGCAACGGAATCAGCGACCAACACCCCTGAATAGGCTTCATCAAATCGGTAAATCAAAACCCGGTCGGTTTGCAAAAACTGCCTGACCTCAACCACCGTGCGGCTTAGGATTTCATTCAGGTCAAGGGACTGGTGAATACTAAGGGCGATCGCCCCCAGCAATCGATCCCGCTCATCCTGCTGCCGAATCTGCATCTCAGCCCGTTTGTGTTCAGTGATGTCCCGCCCGGTTGATTGATATTCAACAAACTGACCCTGCTCATCAAACAGCATTCGATCGGTCCACTGCATCCAGCACATCTCTCCATTGGGTTTTCGGTACAGATTCTCATACGCCACTACAGGATTCTGAGGACTCAGCCGACCGATCTGGTGAAGGATTTTTGACCGTTCCTCTTCTGGAACCAGAGTCAGAAAATTATGCCCGATCAGATCCTCACGGGTTCGGTGGTGATACCGACAGTAAGCATCATTCACAAACGTCAGAATACAACCCGGGACAAATCGACAGATCATTTCCGTTTGATCTTCAATAATTGCCCGGTAGCGCGACTCACTCAGGCGTAGTGCCTCGGCTGAATGTTTACGTTCTAAAGCAAGGGAAAGTGCTGTTGCAGCAGCCTCCAAGAGGGTGACTTCTGAAGCTTCCCAGGAACAGGCTTCAGTACAATTGTCAAAACCAATGAAACCGAAAAACTCACCCTGAATCAAGAGCGGCAAAATTAGAATTGACAAAATATTTTGCGGTTCTAAAACCTGGCGCTCCAGTTCTGGAAAGTCTGTAACGATGCCAGAAATAGGGTTGTTTTGAGCAAGGGCTTCTGCCCACCGGGGGAAGTGATTCTCATAGGGCAGGGATTGTAGTACAGGATTGTCAATTTCGGGAAGAATGCCCTCGGCGCACCACTCAGCACGCTGGTTCATGAGTAACCGCCCGGTTTCATCCCGGCTGTTAGTAAAAACATAAATCCGACTTGCCCGCCCAACTTGCCCCAACGGCTCCAAAATAGTTGAGTAAATTTCCTGTTCAGTATCAGCACATAACAACCGGCGCTGCACCTCAACTAATGCTGTTAAGTAACGCTCTCGTTTGGCGATCGCCGCTTCCGCCTGTCGCCGCTCCACAATTTCTGCTTGCAGGGCTGCATTGGTGGTTGCCAGTTCCTCGGTTCGTTGGTTAACCCGTACTTCCAGTTCATCCCTGGTTCGATCCAGCAATTGGGCTTGCTGCCGTAGCGCCTCAGCCTGCTGAAGTTGAGTTTCCAAACTGGCAAAAATTTGCTGCAACGCCTCAAAAGCCGTGTCATCCCGGCAATATTCACGCAGGGTTTTGAAGATTTCCAGTTTCATCCCATTTCCTGAGCATATCCACCCAGGGTGATACGGTTTCCAGGCGGCATGTTAGAGCATTGATCCGAGTCAGTGCCTTGAGAGTCAAGGCTTTCATAAGACATCCGTGGCAGCCTTGTATTGATCTATACGACTAATCTCTATAGCTAATTTGCCGCTAATTTCACTCGATTAGGGATTTGCGGACTTAATGATTCTGCAAACTGTAGGTATGGCTGAACAGTGCAACCCTCAATTGAATGGACAATATTGGTAAACCCACCCCTAACCAAAGCTCGAAATCACTTCACTCCCCATCCTAAAAGCTGCAATGGCAAATCATGTATCGGCAAGAAGAATGGATCCAGACCCATGTGGGTGATTTAGTAGTCCTAAAACCTCACCAACTTAAAAACCCATCGTTTTTCCTGGAAAAATCTCCAGTTCTCAATCTGGATCAGGTTAAAGAGGATTATGAGAATAGATGACTTCCTAAGGAAAAATTCCTGTGGAAGCTTTTCTACAGTCTGATTAGCATTGTTATTCTAGAAAGAATTCTGCTGAAAGTAATCCGAAAAATTCCTGGATTTAGTCCTGGCGTTGGGACTAGAGGATCGATACTCACTGGGCTTGCTGTTAATTACCCAGTCGTACAAAGGAATTATTTCATATATCTTCTCTGGTTCTTCCCGATTGGGTGCTAAGGTCACCGCTAAAGTCCGAGCGGTATCCACAGAGACGATGAGCAAAAATATCCTGATTGTTGATGATGAAGAAGACGTGCGGGCGATCGCCAAGCTTGGATTAGAAATGGGTGCTGGGTGGAATGTGTTGACTGCCAGTTCTGGGCAAGAGGGATTAAGGATGGCAGCAACTCACCAGCCAGATGTGATTCTGCTAGATATGATGATGCCAGAAATGGATGGACGAGCCACGCTCCAACGCCTCAAGGCAAATCCCCAGACCCAACTTATCCCAGTCATTCTGGTAACTGCCAAAGTCCAAGGGACTGATCAAAATCACTTCGCCGATCTAGGAATTGCCGCTGTTTTTGCCAAACCCTTCCGACCTCTGAAATTAGCGGAGCAGATCCGGGCAGCCCTTAGTTGGGAGTAGCTGTTCAGAGGTGAAATTTTTCTTTGGCAGAAATTGATTTAATTACCTGGTTTCTGATCCTCTAAATCAAGATTCGTCTTCGTGGGAGCGGAAGGCGCGGAGTCAACGGTGTCTTCAGACACGGATGGGCTGTCAGATTCTGGAATCGGAGTTAGTCGGGTGAATGGCAATGGTTCATCCATTGGCATGGTTGTACCTGTAACCATTGCCCGCTGAAATTCATCGGGTGACCATTGGGCATTCTCAGCCAAAGGGATAGGTTGGGGGGCGGGGGGTGAAGGAGAGCCAGCATTATCCTGTGCTGTTGCGCTGCTATTTAGCGACACAGCCCACGAACCTAAAACTGCTGCTGTAAAAAGCAGGGGAGACCCTTTTAGACAGCAGCATTTAAATAAATCAACCACAGGTTTTAAGGAAAGAAAAAACTATAGTTCTCTTCCAAGATTATCGAAGAATAAGGGGGCAATGCCAATCCTTTGGAATTGGGTATCAGGACTTTTCCATCCCTCAAGCGCTAATCGTTGGCTTATAAGCCAGATCGCGTGCCTTAACCATCGCAGAAACCAGGCTGTCTATTTCCTCTTTAGTGTGGAGGGCATTGACTGTAATCCGGATTCGAGGCTTGGCAATGAACCAGATGGGAGAGACCCAAATGCCATAATCCAAAAGCTCTCTGGCATAGAGTTTAGGATTAAGCTCTGGCGGTAAAATGACTGGAACGACATTGGTTTCGCCGATCGTCAAAAAATCATTGGCAGCCAGACACGATCGCAAATAACGGGTATTGTCCTGTAACCGCTTGACCCGTTCAGGAAACCGGCGTACCAAGCGAATGCTCTCCAGTGCCGCTGCCGTCAACGGAGGAGCCAGAGAAATCGTGCCAATTGAGGTAGGGGACACGTTCAATAAGGGCTTTAGCTCTGCCACATGGGTGCTAATGGCAGCCCCCGCTGAAGCAGCAAACTTTGAGAAGGTGGTCATAATCAGCGGAATCACTCCCCGCTCGATCGCATGCTGGGGCAGCAAGTCAAAATACTCATAAATGCCCCGTCCTGTTGCCCCAATGGCTCCACTGGCATGGGCTTCGTCCATTACCAGAACGCTACCCTCGTACTTGCTCATTACGTCAATCATGTCGGGGAGGGGAGCAATATCCCCATCCATGGAGAAAACAGCATCGGAAACAACCAGAATCCGGTCATCCGGACGGACGTAGCGTTGCAGTTTGCGGGCAAGATCCTCTGGATCGCAATGACGGTAAGCCCGCACCCGCACCCGGGGACTGTGACCAAATAGCTTGCCAGAGCGAGTTCCGGCATTAGTCACGGCTGAAACAATACAACCGTGGTTCAGGACATCGGTCAAAATCAGCGCTTCACGGGTATGTTGAAATTCCGGCACCGGAATTGCCAGATGACAAAAAGCATCCATTAGCGCCTGCATTGCCATCCAAGCGTTGATAAAAAGCTGGGTATGGGGCAAATGCTTAAAAGCAGAAATCTCGTCCTCAAGCTGCCGGTGCAGCTCAATCCGACCACTTAATACAGAGCAGGAACTGTTAGACGTTCCGTACTGCATGATAGAGTTGATTGCTGCCTGCTTAACCGATTCCTCCTGAGTCAGTCCCAACACGTCATTGGTACAGAAGGTCACAACAGTCTGGCGCTTGCCCGTGGTAGCTTCTTCAATTTCTACAATATTGCCTTGCTTGCGATGACAGATATACTCGTCTGGATCGAGTCCACTCTCGTACCAGCGCTGGACGTACTCCTTAACAACTTGCACAGTTAACTCCTCTCACCTTATTTGCTTAGATAGCCAGCCACACGCTCACCAGTATATTTGCCTATCTGAAACATTTGCTATCTGGACTGACAAACAACTCATCCTGTCGTAAGAAACTATGGACGCTCTGACTCCGATCTTTGTTGCCCCTATATAGCGTTTCCTTTCTGGGTGAGGTACATCTCATCTGTTTAACTCAACGATTCTACGGCTATCCAGGTACCTCTACTGGATGCAAAAATGCTATTTCAGGTCTAATCCGCAGGTGGCATAAGCAGTGTAGTTATTAATGACATCAATCCGATTCTTAACTTGGTGTGAATCATAACACTTAACTTTTCATTACAAAAGCCAAAGGAAGGGAATAGGGGGGAGGGGATGAGGGGAGAGCGGGGATGAGCTACGGGGAAGGGGACAAAGTGCCGAGAGTCACTAAAAAAGGGTGACAAAATCTGAAACCATCCGCTAATGTTCTCAGTGCAGGTGTGTAAAAAATGGGGAGGAGCTTGTGTTAACGAAGTTGGCTGTGGGAGTTAGTTTTTTTGCGATCGCCTTTGTTCTGGCGAGTCTAGTAGAGTATTGGGTGCATCGGTGGATGCATGTCTCGCCTCGTTTCGGGCAACGCCACCGTGACCACCACCGTCGGAATGAAGGTCAGGGGGTTCTGTGGGAGTTCCTTGATTACCTGAAAGGGACCATCATCATCATGCTACCTATGTTTCTGGTTTCCCTGGAAGCAGGCATTGGCTGGACCTTGGGTGGAGTAGGTTATGCCGCCTTTTCCTCCTATGCCCATCAGCTTCAACACGATAACCCAACCCGGTGTTTTTGGATGAAAATGCCAGTCCACTATGTTCACCATAAGTACAACATGTGGCATCACAACTTTGGTCTAGGGGTGGACTGGTGGGATCATGTCTTCAAAACCTACCAGTCGGTTGAATGGCTGACAGAGCAAGAGTTGAGCCAGCCAGAGCAGAATTATTGGCAACTGCGGTGGTGGTAAACTCCTGTCCCCGGATACCGTCCCTCTCCTTATCCGCGAATCCCAAAAAAAAACGATCACTCCCTCTCTCTTCCTGCTTCCTGTGGTATTGTTCCAGAAAAATGTTTCAGGTTATAACCACAAGGAGAAGCTTTGAGCTATTTCCAGGAAGCAAAAGCCTATTTTGTTGCGGCTCACCAGAATCCGATCAATCAGGCTTTGCACCATTTGACTAACGTTTTAGCGATCGCCGCTGCCGTTTTCCTGTTTTTTGACTGGCGGATCACGCTCATTTGTCTGGTTTTGACCCAGATTTTTGCGATCGGTGGTCACATCTTATTTGAGAAAAACGAACCTGCCTTCATCAAATACCCCGGTGGCATTACCATCCTGGCATCTCTCTCCTGGTCGCTTGACCACTGGTTTGGTTTGCGTCAGGTATTAAACTACTTCAGTCACAAATCCGAAACCGAGATCAGGGAATAGAGTTATCCGCACAAAAGGTTCTGATTCTGTGCAGACGTAATATATTACCTCTGCACTAGCTTTTTTTGACTTTCCCCTGAATCCTGACCCCCATCCCATCACTTTAAGGAAAAATTATGTACGACGGTCTGCTAGTCATTGATGCCGATGCCCATAAGCTCGAAAATCCCCTGGTGTTGCGCGACTACGTTGAGCCAGAGTATCGCAACCGGGTAGGTCTGATTGTGGACGACCTCGGTGATCAGCGGGCAAGAATTCTGGATTATAATCCAGCAACGGGGGAAAACGATTTAGTACAAATGTTTCCCCGCCCACGAGGGTTAAGCATTGGTGTGTTTCGGGGACTCCATCCAGAAACGAGTATGGGAGCCATGTTCAACCGGGTACGGATTGAGCATATGGATCAGGAAGGTATTGATGTGCATGTGATTTACGGCACCCTAAACCTGATCTTTCCCAGCATCATGGACAAAGATTTGGCGATCGCCCTCTGTCGTGCCTATAACAACTACATTGCGGATGACTGTCGGGGTTACGATAATCGGCTCAAAGGGATTGGTGTTCTGCCCCTGCAAGATGTAGAAGAAGCGGTCAAAGAAATGCACCGCTGCATCAATGAACTGGGCATGATTGGGGTTGCGGTTCCGCCCAATCTACCCATTCCCCATCCTGATGCGCCAGAGGCATTTCCCAAAATTCGTACCTGCAAGGCAATTAGTCACCCTGACTTTCGCCCCATCCTTCAGGCAGCCGTTGACCTGGATATTGCCCTTGGCATCCACGGGAGCCCTGGCAGCTTCATGATGAGTGGCATTGCCGATCACATGGAAACCTTTGTGCTCAGCCATATCTTTGTGCAGCGGAACCAGCAACAGCACGCCCTGGCTCGAATGGTGTTTGACGGCGCGTTTGAGGAATTTCCCACGCTGCGGGTTGGCTTTCTAGAAGGGGGCTGTGGCTGGTTGCCTGACCTTGCCCACGCGATGCATGAACATTGGGAAAAGCGCATCCGCGATTTTGACCCTAAAAACCCCTACCGTCCCTCGCTGATGGAATTCACCAAGCTAATGATCCAGGAGCGGGGAACCCATGCCAGTACCAATATCATCAGTCAGGCAAAAAACCTGTTCGATTTGCTGTGGACCGCAGACAAAGATCCAACCAAGCTGGATGATGCTAGCCTCTACGAACATTTCCATATTCGTCACCGCGACCCAATGGAATATTTTGAACGGGGACAGATCTTTGTTTCCTTTGAATCCGATGACCCCAGCCCTGCTTACCTGCCCATCGGCATGGGTGAAGTGGGCAAGCAGGTTGCCTGTTTCTCTGGTGACTATGGGCATTGGGATGGGGTGTTGCGCGGCTGCGTCAAAGATGCCGTCACCGTTGCAGACTACGATCGCAACCACCTCAGTCTGCTTCTGAGTGGAAACGCCCTGGCACTCTATGGCGATCGCCTGCGCCAGTCTCTCCCCAGCTATGTGACGGGTTCTCCCAGTCTGGCAGTAAGGTGAGGGGTTGTTAGTTGTTAGAGGGGGGAGGGGCAGAGGAGCAGAAGAGCGAGGAGGTGAGAGAAAACTCTCCATTCCCCACTTCTCAACTCTCAACTCTCAACTCCCCACTCCCCACTCTCAACTTTCCCTCTAACTTCTTCCCCCAAGTGAATGCAGGTGGGAAAATCTCTAAGATGTAAGGAGTGTTGTGTCCCTGATTGTTTGATCTATGGCTTCGATCGCCCGTAAAAATTTATTTGAGGATATTCCCCGTTTTCTGGTCGCCCAGGCAGGCATTATGTTTGCTGTCAGCCTGATTACGATTCAGAAGGGAATTCTGGATGGGTTTAGCCATTCCACGGTTCGTCTGATTGAGCAGTCGAGTGCCGACCTTTGGGTGGCTGATAAGTCGATGGAGTTTTTTGAACTCACCTCCTCTCTGTCGGTTGAGCAACTGCTTACGGTTCGTGGAAGCCAGGGAAAACCAGGAGTTAAGGGGGTTGAACAAGCTGAGGCATTATCCATCCAGGGAACTCGATGGCGTTCTCCCAATGGACGCATTGATAACGTCCGGATCTTTGGCTTTAACCCGGATGGCAAGTTGTTTGGTCAAATGAGGATGATTGAGGGTCAGGTCAGCAGCCTCAAACAGCCCTATACCTTGATTACTGACCGCTCCAACATTGGCGTACTGGGGATTGACAGGATTGGGGAAACAGGAGAAATTTCCTCGTTACCTGCAACCATGACTGGATTGAGCCGGGGCACTCAATCAATGGCATCCAGTCCCTACGTGTTTGCTTCACTAGAGTCTGCCAATGCTTACTTGTTTGGAGGACTGTCTGCCAGGGTAAACTGCAAAGTTGAGGCGGGTGACCTCCGCTGCCTGAATGAGTTTGAATCTGTTCCCAAATCTGGCTCTCAAACGTTTGATGTGAAACCACCCCGGAAGCTCAACCTGTCAGATCCCATCACTTATATCCTGATCAAAGCGGCTCCTGGTCAAGATATCCAGGAACTACGAAAAAATTTGGAACAGGCTTTACCCGGCACTCGCGCCCACACCACCGAGGAACTGGCTAGTCTGACCCGTGCTTATTGGCGAGAGCGGACTGGGGTTGGGTTTATCCTGGGATTAGGTGCAGCCGTTGGCTTTGTTGTAGGGGTGGTGGTCGTCAGTCAAATCCTTTATTCCTCTGTGTCGGATCACCTCAAAGAATTTGGCACCCTGAAAGCAATGGGTGCTTCTGATTGGGTGATCTACCGAGTTATTACGGAACAGGCATTGTGGATGGCAATGCTTGGTTATCTCCCCAGTATTGTGCTTTGCTTTGGCTTAGGTGCATGGACGGTGGCAACCCGGGGAATCATGATCTTAATTACACCCGCTACTGCCTTTGGAGTATTTGGGATTACTGTGATTATGTGTGTGGGATCTGCCCTGTTTGCCATTCAAAAAGTGACCCATATTGATCCGGCGATCGTGTTCAAAGCCTGACCTCACCGATCTCAATCAACTGGATGAGGAGTTTACCCTCCAAACCCCTATCTGAGAAGCCTGGAGCGCAAAGCCCAGACTGACATCCAAAAAGGTTTTCAACAGCTTTTTAATTCCATCTGAATGGGGGAGGTTTACGAACAAATTTTCTTTACAATGTTTAAAAGCCACTAAAAATTAAGCCTTCTGTACTTTTAGCTTCCGGATTAGGCTTTATTCTTTATGAATCCACCTTGACTTTCCTGTCGTTACTTATGTCTCCATGCCAATTCCATAAGAGTCTTTACAGAGCAAGGGATTAACGCCTTACCTGGAAAATCTCATCTTATGTATAAAAGAATTGGTGCCCGTTCACTCCACTCTTGTTCTCTTCTCACCACTTACCTCTTACATATGTATCTAAAAAGCAAATGACTGCTTCCAAAACTAGATTAGTAGACAGTGTGAAAGAGCCAGGTCAAGAAATTTCTCCCCTAATTGCTGCCAGCCCAGCAGACTCTCCTGCAATCGTAGCAAAGGGGATTGAGATGGTTTTCCGCTCTGGTTTAGAGCTTTCTCCTGTGCTGCATGGGATTGACCTGGAGATTCAGCGAGGAGACATCCAGGTTTTGATGGGACCCTCTGGGTCAGGGAAGACCACGTTGTTATCCATTCTGGCTGGGATTTTGACTCCAACGGCTGGTATCGTTCGGCTGCTGGGGCAGGAAATTACCAGCATGTCGCGCGATCGCCTGTCTAAGTTTCGTTTAGATAACATTGGCTTTATCTTTCAAGGATTTAATCTTTTCTCCGCTCTCACGGCTGCTGAGAATGTAGAAGTCGCGCTGAAAGTGAAAGGTCTCAAAGGCGCGGCTGCGCGACGGCAGGCACTGGAGCTATTGGAGCAGGTAAGGCTGGTAGAAAAGGCGAATCAGTTGCCCCGAGAACTTTCGGGTGGGCAAAAGCAACGGGTGGCGATCGCCCGTGCTCTGGCAGGTGATCCTCAACTGATCATGGCGGACGAACCCACTGCCTCGCTTGATTCCCACAATGGTCATGCGGTGATAGAACTGTTGCGCCACCTGTCAAAAGAGTCAAACCGCACCGTTCTGATTGTGACCCATGACCCGCGCTTGATTGATGTGGCAGACCGGGTAGTTTATCTGGAAGATGGCTTACTGCGGAAGTAGAACAAGTGGTAGCAGGTGTCAGGTGTCAGATGTTAGGGGAAAAAAGCGACAGATAAGGAATTTCGCTTTCTAATTGGTTCTAAGCCTCATGGCTACTGCTATAGAAGGGTGAGGGAGAAGAGGATGGAAGATAGTAGGTCAATAGAGATTTAGGTGGGTAGAGGTCCAATCTAACCTCTACCTTCTACTACCTACCCTTCCCTTTTTCTCTCAACCCTCAACTCAAAACTTTTAACTCTCAGTTTCCCCTAAACGGCTCGATTTTGCCGGATGCACTCCTGATACCAGCGGAAGCTGGCTTTGGGAATGCGCTGTTGAGTTTTGTAGTCCGTGTAAAGGATGCCGAATCGGCGATCGTAGCCCCACGCCCATTCAAAATTGTCGAGTAGGCTCCAGAGAAAATATCCCCTTACTGGATAGCCCTCATCTACTGCCCGATGGACAGCTTTCAAGTACTGGCGTAGATAAAGAATGCGCTCCAGATCAATCACTTCTCCCTGGTCATTTACCGTATCGGGAGCCGCACAACCGTTTTCGGTCACTATCAGAGGCAGTTCAGACTTGCCTAAGGTTTCGCTAACATGGCGGGCTGCCCAGTAGAGGGCTTCGGGTAATATCCAGAGCCAGGGCATATGCAGACGGGGATAGTTTTCGCGGAAGTCGAGAAGCTCATATCCCTGGCGGTTGTTCGCTGCACGGACATAAGTGCCACTGTAGATATTCAGCCCCAACCAGTCGAGGGGTTGGTGAATGGTTTCCAGGTCGCCCTCCCGAATATCGGGAGCCTCCGCTCCCAACTGTTCTAGCAACGCTGGACTGTATGCCCCGGTCAGTATGGGAAAGATAATGCCACCATTACTGCCGCAGGTGTGGAAGGCTTTTTGGGCGGCAGCAATATTTTCTGGAGATTCGCTGATTGGAACCGTGACGGCAAAGTTATCGACCAGGGAAACGGTACAGGCACCGGGAGAAGCGGCGCGGATTGCCTGACAGCCCAGCCCATGAGCCAGTGCTGCATGGTGGGAAGTTTGCCAGACTTCCTTAGGGGAGCGAACGCTAGTACCAGGAGCATGGGGTGGGGTGGCTTTAACGGCATAGCCCATGTGGGTAAAGCAAAAAATTTCGTTGAGCGTCATCCAATCAGTGATGCGATCGCCTAACCGACTGACCACCGCTGTCACATAATCCCCATAGTCCGCCGCCATTTCTCGACTGCGCCAGGATCCGTAGCGGTCTTCTAATGCCTGGGGACTGTCCCAGTGAAACAGGGTGGCATGGGGGGTAATGCCGTGATCCCGCAGGCAGTCTACCAATCGTCGGTAAAAATCGACTCCCGCTTCGTTGACGGTACCGCGCCCATCGGGAATGATGCGTGACCAGGCAATACTAAAGCGGTAGTGCTGGATACCCAGTTCTGCCATCCACTTCACATCCGTCTCATAGAGATGGTAGTGGTCACAGGCGATCGCTCCCGTTTTCCCGTCGTGAGTTCGTCCGGGTTTAGCGCTAAAGGTATCCCATACACTGGGCTTGCGTCCAGCTTCAGAGGCTGCCCCTTCAATCTGGTAGGAGGCAGTGGCAGCGCCCCATATAAATCCTTCGGGAAACTGGTAGCTGGTCATTTTGGATTCCCATTCTTGAATGCAAATTTAACCACGACGATACCATCGGGCGATTGCCTCTGGCGGCACGCGCAAAAAATAGGCAAGCAGCACCAGTTGATTCACCAGGGTTGTTTTTAGGATGCCCAACTGCTGCCAGCGGCGACCAGAGGTACAGACCGCGACAGGGGCGATCGCAATCTTGCCTAGCCGCCTTAGCCGCCGGACCAGTTCAAAATCTTCCATAATCGGCAGGTCGGCAAAGCCACCGATGGCACGAAATACGGAGGCTTGGACGAAAATTGCCTGGTCGCCGTAGGGTAGTTGAAACAGGCGCGATCTCCAGTTCACCCCCCATTCCACCAGTCGCAATCCCCACCCCTGACCGTCGATTTGTAACTCAAACGCCCCTGCCACCACGCCTGGTTGAGCCAGGGTTTGCCCAACCAGTTGCTGAAAGCTGTTGGGGAGTCGCGTATCCCCATGCAGAAACAGAAGGGCATCTCCACCTGCCGCCTTTGCGCCCAGGTTCATTTGATGGGCACGACCCGGATTTCCCTGGAGCAGCTTGACTCCCAGGGAACGGGCAATTTCAACCGTAGGATCTCGACTGCCCCCGTCTACCACAATGATTTCAATCCCATCTGTGACCTGGATATGGCTCACAGTCTGCCCTAAATTGTTTGCTTCATTCAAAACTGGAATCACAATCGAAATGTTTGTCACGTTGGTTGCCCACCTTCCTTGCCCCGACCGTTAACCCGCTCCCAAATTGCTAAATCTTTCGGGTAGTCTACATCCGAAAGCAGGGGCAGGTAAGCGATCGCCAGTCCCAGGCGTTCTGCAATTTCCACCGTTTGTTGTAAAACCTGAGCGGTACTCCAGGCGATTCCTTGAAAAATTTCTGGGATGAACTGGCGTAAACCCACTAAGTAGTAACCTCCATCCATTGCCGCACCCAACACCAGATCCTGCTGCCGAAGTTGATCAAATGCCTTTTGCAGCAGGATCGAGTCCAGATCCGGGCAGTCTGTGCCAATGATGACGACCCGGGTGCTGCCCGCATCGAAAGCAGCCTGGGTAGCCTGGATCAGGCGATCGCCCAAACCCCCTGTTGCCTGCTCCTGATAACTCAGATCCTTTCCCAACCAGGACTGCATTTGGGCAAAATCGCCACCCACAAACCACACTTCTAGCCTGACTGCATTAGCGGATTGGAACTTCCTTGCCTGAGCCAGGGTATGCTCCGCCATGTGGCGGTAAAGTTCTGCTGCCCCCTCCGCTCCCAGGGCTGGAATGAGGCGGGTTTTCGTGGCTCCTGGTACAGGATAGCGGGCAAACAGGATGAGGCGATCAGAGATAGCCATAGGGTAGGAGAAGACCGATGCGCTGGTTTAACAATGACTACTGCTACTACTACTGCTACTACTACTGCTGCTACTGCTGGGACTGCAACAAGCACTGCCCGTATCCGTTTGGGTCACCTGGTACTCTGCCCCTTTAGTTTCACGGGGATGGCGAACCTGGTCACGGGAGCAGTCAAATACAGCGGCTGACTCTAACGAAATTTCTTCGTAGGGGCTGATGGGAATCATTTCCTGGTGGTAGGGACCCTTGGGATCCGTGTAAATTTTGAACGTCTTCTCACAAACCGCCATACGCTGTCCGCGATACAGGGTATGTCCATCATCATCCTGCACTGCCTTCCAGGGACCCTTGTACACCACTGCCTGATTCCGTTCCCAGCAGGGCCCCTCCTTGCCCTTAAAGGCACGCACGGTCAATGAGCGAAACTCAATTCCGTCAATCACCTGCCAGGGTTCCTCCTGCCGTGCCAGAATTTCTATTCCATAAAACCCAGCCTGCTCAAACATTTGCAGAAAGTCATCTTCTCGAAATGCCCCAGCAATGCAGCCACTCCATAGGTCGGGATCGTTCAATATCGCAGGGGTTGGCGCTTCATCACAGACGATATCTGAAATCACTGCCCGTCCTCCCCGCTTCAGCACCCGGTAAATTTCCTGGAAAAGCGGCGGCTTGTCCTGGGGACGAACCAGATTCAGAACACAGTTAGAAATCACTACATCTACGCTGTCACTGGGGATCTGGGGCTGTTCTTGCCGCAGGTGATCGCACTCGGCTTCAAAGGCTGTCACCTGATCCACCACAGTAATCGGATGCTGATCCAACCATGCCTGGGCAAGTTCTAGATTAAGTGCCAAATCTTGAATCTTCCCTTTAACAAACTGCACATTGCGGTAGCCCAATTTCTCCGCCATCTCATCCAGGTACTTGCGGGACAGTGCCAACATCTCCTGGTTAAAATCTACTCCAATGACACGCCCATTCCTGCCGACTTTTTGCGCCAGGATATAACAGTTTTTTCCAGCACCCGAACCAAGATCAACGACCGTCTCGCCCTCGGAAACATAGCGAGTGGGGTCTCCACAGCCATAGTCTTTTTCAATAATCTCCTGGGGCAGATTTTCAAGATAGTCTGCCTCATACCCATCTGTGGGACAACAGAGGGCTGCTTCAGGTTGACGTGCCCCAGCTCCATAGCGCTGTAAAACCGCTTGCTCAACATCGTAGGCAACGGTAGAGGTGGGGTTAGCAAAAGCGTCTGATGTCATAGTTATCGCTGGAATCGGTGGTAAGGGGGTAGGGGCAGGAGTTTTTAGTTTTTAGTTTCTAGTTTTTGAGGAGGGATGAGTGGTGGTCGCCTTTGATGGTTTTGTAGGGTAGGGTGAAGAGTCAGTCGTCATTGGTCAGCGGTCAGTTTAATTGTAAGCGGAACCACAATTATCAACTGGAAGGCAATCTTCATACCTCAATTCCAGATTTTTCCAACAATTGCAGTTATTGTTAAGCGCTATAATGGAAAAACACATGGGGCTGTACCGGTTTCGACGTTTTGGCGAACGATACCCTGTGATGCAGGTCGAGAGCGGGCTAACTCTCGTAAATCAATGGCTCAAACAACGTACATGCGAACAACATCGTACCTTTTGCTCGTAAGCAGTCTGCTGTTGCAGTTGCCTAACAACCTCTAATTGGTTCGAGCGTCCGTCATTTGACTCCGTTAAGGATGATGGACCAACCCCCAACGGATGCCCTAGTTAACCGCCTCTGGTCGGTTACTGGTTAAGACTTTACCAGAGCATCCCACTGTCCGGGATAAGGGACAGTTCCCGCTGTGAGGGTCAGATCAGCTAAACCTGTGAATGAACGGTGTACTAATACCCAGGGCGGACACGGGTTCGACTCCCGTCAGCTCCACTTCCCCAACCCCATAGTATTGGCTAGATCGTCAACACTATGGGGTTATGGGCATCTTAAACCTGACTCCATTCGAGTCAACGCCGATTCCATAGCCGCTACCTTCTCAGAAATTGAGGCTACTGACTGAGGATTAGGAGATTGATCAGGCAGATCGTCTACGGCTTTATCCAAAGCATCATAGGCTTTCTCTAAATCTTCGATTTTTACTTCTTCCACATCCCTTGCTGATGCTCTAACGTTCCTGAAGGCGGTACTCACCCGATCTTCTGCCTGCTTCAAAGCATCGACGGTGGAGTTGCTGCTGATTCTTCTGAAAACAGCAATCGCACTGTTCAGCGTTGCCAAATTGGCACACAGTTCAGCTCGTTTTTCCCGTACAGTTCTGGTTACGCAGCTTGACACCAAAAGCAACGGTAGTAAAACAAGAACCAAATTAAACTGCTTCATGCCATAGCCGTCCCGAATCCTTTGTAAGGATAAAAAAGATTTAATGATTTCATCGTAAATATCCTGTGTGATAGGTCAAATAATTAGTCAAACAATATCTGCAATCAATCAATCCACTCATTTAAAAAAGATGTCAGGGTTGACGGGTGGTGATTTTCAATTAAGGGTAAATAAAGTTGAAAGCTTAATTTTGGAGTGTTTTCAGCTCCTTATACCAGTTCAAGATGAGCTTGCACTTACAGCAGTTTTCAGATGCGTAGACTACAGCAAAGACGGGGAGTAGGGAATCGTGTGGCTTAACCAAAAGAAAATCGCTGTAAGTTGGCGTTACTGAATGGCGGTCTGATTTTCTAGTGCAGTGAATAATTAATTTTGCAACACCGACCTATTGAAAGTGTTGGGTTTCGCTAGCGCTCAACCCAACCTACGTTGCAGAACTTTTCGGTTGCTCTACTAGAATGCCAAATAAGCTTTCAGTTCTTTCATCCGCCATCAATTCATAGTTTGAGTCAGCAGCGCTCTCAAGTTTATTGTTTACTACAACCTGAAACGCTCACCCGGTATGTAGATCCTTGTCTGCCACTGATATTGGTATTGATTTGAAATGGTTGACGAGAAGAAGCTGGAGGGTCAATTACAATCTGAAAAGGAAGCCCACCTACCAATGCAGCGCCATCCCGTCTAAAAACCTGTTCAGAGGTTTTGTCACTGTGCCGGAAATTGATAATGATGTTGTAGTTTGCGGGTACTTCTGAAGTAATGGTTGTAATATAGCGAGTGAAGTTTGTGCCACCTGGCACGATAAAATCTGTATCCCAATTATTCCTGACACCCGGAGTCACACCCGATGAGGAAACGGTTTTTCTAACTTCGTAGCCTGAACTGCCAAGCGCTCTGAAGGATACACATGTTTCAGCAGCTTTGACCGTTGAATGAGTATGGAATGGAACACTGACACCCAGTAATACAAAAAACGAGCTAAACAGTAAACGCTTAGAAATCATAGAATGCCTCATTTTTTCAAACGAAAGTAGATTATTAACAGACCTTTGGAAGACTGATTCCGGTAGATTATAGTCAACACTTATATGAAAGTCATATAGCAGCCTTAAATTATTTGTGAGAATGAGAGGCTTTGTGAGAAAGGATTGCTACGGAATCCTTTCTCACAATCCAAACAGCATTGCTATATACGCGACTTGGCAATGAAAATCTAATATTATTCGGTATGCAACCCTGCCAATCAAGCACGGCGACAGGAAGGATACTTGGGTAAGTTGATGGCAAGTAGAAAACAAATTCCTGTAAAAACCAATCCAATTAGTAGAGAGATCTTGATTCCTGAGATTGCGGCATCCAAACTAATCGATCGCATCAATGGATAAACGGATGGGGGTAGATTGTCTGCAAAAACCTTTTGGATATCTTCCCTAGCAAATGTTTGCAGCATCTCTTGTAATTGACCTATCACCTCAATCCGCTGAGCTGGTAACAACGTTTTGCCAAGCTTTTGTAAAATGCCATCGACAATGCCTTGAGAGGCAAAAAACACCAGTGCAGTACCAAGAATTCCTCTGCCCAAGGAACTGCCCAAATTCTGAATCGGATTATAAATTCCAGGACATTGGGGCTTATTGTCGGCTGAGGCGGCGGAGAACGCAAGGGCACTAATAAAAGACACAAACAAGCCTGAACCCATGCCCATGATGATCAACCCTGGCATCAGTTCCAGGGATGTCACTTGCAAATGGATGCTGTTGTAAAGGATGCCAATGCCCATAGCCAGCAAAAAAATCCCGCTACACACAATGTACTTGGGAGCGATGCGATCGCTCAAAACCTGATACTTAACCACGGCGACCAGCACGATTGGCATTGTCAGGTTATAGGGGATGACGGTCAGTGCGGTTTGAAATGGGTTCAGGGATAGGGCAACGGGGATGAATTGGTACAGGTTAAATTGCACGCCTGTTGTAATCAGGGTATGGACCATTGCGGCGAGAATCCCTAATACAAATTCTCGCTCTCGCAAAAGTCCGACGCGCAGTAAGGAAGCCCCAGATCGGTCTGCTTGCCGTCGTTGCCATAGGCCAAAGAATCCTAAAACAATCACGCCGACGGCAACTAGAGTAGGCACGATCGAAATGGCAAAGGGTGGAATCACCAGACCCGCAATGGAAACCACGCGCCTCGGTACCCACCAGCCAAATTCCCCTGCTAGACTGATGCCCATAAAAATAGAGGTCAGCCCCAAAAAAGAAAGCAACCCCCCAACCCAGTCGATTGGTTGCTCGGAGCGAATGTTCAAATTTGGCAGCGATCGCCGGAACAACATCACCAAAATCAGAATACTGAGTGAAGGCGCAAATGCCCACCGCCAATCAAGCCTGGAGGCAAGAAAGCCCCCCAGCAGTACGCCCACCAGACCACCCAGAACTGAAGCCAAAATGAGCGCCAGCGTGGCTAGTTCGGTCGAGTCTTCGTCATAGATCAAATCGGCGATCGCCCAGGGAGTGCTGATCAGGGGGGTTGCCGCTATCCCTGTGAATAGCGAAAAACTAAGGGCGAACCACCCAATTGTCGGACTCAGCGAAGTGAGCGCGATTCCAATCCCATACAGGATTAAACCACTACGAAATACGCGGGTTCGACCATAAAAGCGGCACAGATTCTCCGTTGTCGGAGCAAAGGAAGCAGTCACCAGAGAAAACACAATCAGGATGCTCTGGATGTAGCCAACGCTTGTATTCAGGTCAAGCACAATTCTGGGCATGATGGCAGGCAAAACGCTGACATTGTAGGCAACCATAAACAGCGTCAGACTGATCGCCCAGAATCCTTTATGCCTAAGTTGCAATGCCTGTCCCTGTTTCATAGAACGCCTTTGAATCCCTTATTGCTACCAGGAATAAGCAATTTTAGACATTCCCGCTTACTTTTCCCAACCCCTCATACCGCTGGAGAGGAAGAACGGTTGAAAGCCAGGGATGCAGACCGTTCATCATCCGTTACTTACTGAGGTTACTGGTATCATCAATCGCTCCTACATCAGATTCACAGGAACAGAGGGGTTCACTCAAAACTTGTTGAACCACTGCTGCCATCGTTTCCAGATAGCGCTCAACCCGTGCGCGGGTATTCCCGACCCTTTGACCAATTTCCGCTAATTTTTTACCATCCAGGTATACTTCCGGGAGGGGGTAGTTTTGCAGGAATTCCAGTAGAGAAATGTAATTATCTTCCCTGGCTGATAGAACAAGGGCGGATCTTAACGATTGAATCGGAGCAACCCGCTGGCGATTATGCACAACCTGTCCTATCTGATACAGCAGAAACTCCCCTGGAAGAGAGTTCAATGTCCTATCCAGAAACAACAAATCGACTTGTAGTTTTTGATTCAGGAATCCGCGCAGAACCTCTGGGTCGGCTCCGGCTACTCTGAGCTGAAACTGGCGTAGACGACTCAATTCTCCTGTTTCTGCAAAGGTTTGCATATCCTGAATCGAGAATTGTTCCTGCAAAGGACC
This sequence comes from Kovacikia sp. CALU 1929, assembly GCF_056784235.1. Taxonomy (NCBI): domain Bacteria; kingdom Bacillati; phylum Cyanobacteriota; class Cyanophyceae; order Leptolyngbyales; family Leptolyngbyaceae; genus Kovacikia; species Kovacikia sp. CALU 1929. The sequence continues at coordinate 14,306 of NZ_JBXBCF010000061.1, read as the reverse complement.
ATACGTGAGGATGACTCGTTCAGCCGCCAGAGTAGGAGTCCCATGGGCGAACATGCCTGCGCTGACTCCCAACAGCAAAACACGACTGAGGCATGCAAACCTGGGCACACTCTGGGTGAGCGATCGCTGGAGATACTGGAGAGACAGCAGCATAAGTTTTATCACAAAAAGGGAACGGGGAGAGATCGGGGAGCGACTCTGAGCCTCCTGAACGTTGGAGTCAAAGAGGCGACAGAGAGATTCGCTGGGACTATGCTCAACTAACCTGGCAATCTTGTGTATTTTTAGCCGCCCTTTATGGGCACTCTTTAGCCTTTACCGAAGAGGTAGAACTGACTTCCACCTCCTGATTGGGAGAATTGTCCTCTGAGGTTGTTGCAGTGGCTGGACAATCACATACCAGATCCTGCAAAAACAGCTTTGCCGTTTCCAGGGCTGGTTGTACCCGCTCAACAAAGGCACTCACCCGGTTGTATGCCCGTTCAACCCGGGGAAGCTGCACGATAATTTCCTTTTCGGGGTAATTGCTAATCAGTTCCAGCATGGAAATCCGTTGATCGTCCCGATAGGAAGCCACCAATGCCGTTCGCAAAGGTTCTAGATTATCAGGTAGGGTGGTGGGAGTCAGAACTTTATTCAGTTGAAGTACTAAAAAATTTGCAACCGGACTTCTAAAGTTTCGTTCACTGAACGGGCGAGTAATAGCAATCTCACGGGTTAGTACTGTGCGGGCTGCCTGTGAAGTCTGAGGAATTTTGGCAAAAAAGTCCTGCAAATTGCTCCTTTGCGCTTCACCTGTTTTGACAAATGCCTGAAAATCACTAAACGGCACAGATACCCGTGCTTCGTTAAAGACCAGGGTAATAGTTTCGATCGCACTGGCACCTGTGCTGAAGGCAATGCTGGCGCTTATAGCCAGAAAAAAACTTGAACTCAGACGTTGAATACCTGATAACCGTTTTATCCGTTTGATTTGAAATTTTTGATGTGAGATTGTAGAGGGCATAGATGTATCCTGCTATGACAGCGATTTTTGGATCAGTAACCTACAAGGGAATGGGGACGAGGGGATCGGGGAAAGGGGGATGAGGGGAATGGGTGTGGACAGGGCTTATGTCAGAGGAAACGGCTGTAATAATAAATCAGCGACTGGAGATTGGGAGTAATTTTGCAATCCCAGACGAAAGCCCAGTCGCAATTGGGCTAAAACTGTTCCATGCCCTGAAAACGAGTTGCACTGTCACGAATACTTGTATTGCAGGAGCTAATTAGAACCAGCGAATCAAATGTTTCGATCCGACAGGTCCCGGTTGTGTTGTCAACCCGCAGATTATTAGCAGAAGAGGCGAAACTGCGGATTCGACCTTCCAGGATAAAGCTACCAGAATTGGGCGAACCCACTCTTTGCAGGCGATTATAGGTACCTGTATAGTTGACCTGTGCTCCAGTTCCCGGTGGGACTGCCAGAGAAAGACTAAAATTGCCATTGTTAAAGTTTAGAACCGCGTCTGTCATCCGTCCTCTGGTAAAAACGGAACCACTCGCGACCCCTCTACCGGGCAAAGTTCCCTGGGACGGAGGAGATGCGGCTAGTAACTGCGGTTCAACCTGAGTTGCATGAGTTACATCATTAGAGACTTCCTGTCCGCTCCCTAATTGGACGGTTTGCTCATGGCTTTGAGCATGGGTGCGGATAACCAGAGGCAAGCCCATAGCGGTTACAAACGCGGTCAATCCTACCCAAAAACGAATCTGCTTAAACACTAGACCTCCTCAATAAACCTGCTAAAACACAAATACTTGAAATAAAGTAAGCTCTTCAGTAAGTAGGTAGACACAATTAACTGTTACATGGGAGCGTCATTAGTCACTTGTCATTGGTCCGTTGCAGTTTACAAATGACCAATGACTCTCTCATCTAAAGTTATTTACACCCACTGACTTAACTCTCAAAGGTCAGTAGCCGTCAAACAACCACCAAGCCAGTTTGGCGCAGGATAAAAAACAGAATGGAGTTAATAATTGCCAGGGCGATCGCACCCAGAATCGCACTGCCAATACCCCATCGCAATCGAAATCCTTCTACTAACCAGGCAGATAACCCAAAAACGATGATGCTGCCAATCAGAGGAATTAATCCCAGGCTAAGAACCGCTGGAATTGCCCTCAACCAGCCAGGAAATAAGTTGTAGAGACCGCTAAATGCACCTATGATTCCACCTGCAACCAGCGCAATGAATGGACTGTCTATTTCAACCCCTGTGGGCAATTTCGAGATAATGAGCAAACTCAGTGCCGTGACCACTATAGTAATTAAAAAAGCAACTAGAAAGCCTGTCATCTGTTGACTCCATCATCTAGTACAGAAAAACAATGTGATTCTGGGGAGTATTGCCACACAGTTGCCCAGTCTCTATTTGAGAAACGCTGACGCTTCAGCATTCCAGCCTTGCTTTTAGACAGCGCTAGAACTCTGATCGACGTGCCAGCCTGATTAAAGCAAGGAAGTATATGAAAGTTATAGGAAAATGACCCTGCTTTTAGCCATTGAGGGGCATTTTCTAATTTCTTATACAATACCGTTTGAAAAATACAGTACGGTATTGTTACTTGTATTTACGCAAGTTCTCTGAAGTGCCGGATTGAACTTAGTCCTCTTATCTGCGAGCAACTGAACCGATGGTATCTACAACAATGGATCGGGCTTGGGAAATTTTGGGCTGGGTCTTTATATTGAATGGTGAAGTTTTTCGACAAGTTACCACTTTGCCCGGAGGAATGACGCTTGCCATTTCTGTGGTCTTACTGGCGGGGCTATCGCTGTCAGTCGGTCAGGGCATCATTTTATTTATTAATCGGGTCCAACCAACGCGGTTCGTTTTTACCCTATTAGTCAGTGCAATTTTATATTTATTTGAATTTTTATTTCTAGTGCTAAGTACCTGGCTCATTTGTTTGTTTTCCAGGTCAGTGAATGTATCAATCCCAGCCCTGATTATTGTGTTGGGGTTAAGCTATGCGCCTCTGCTGTTCAGTTTTTTAGGAGCATTACCCTACCTGGGCTTCCCGCTGTTAAGACTCCTGTCGATCTGGCATTTGCTGGCAATGGTTGTCGGTTTTAGTGCAGTGGCTAATATTGGTCCAGGGTTTGCCTTTGGCTATGTGGCATTTGGCTGGTTTGCTAAAGAACTGCTGGAACATACGGTTGGTCAGCCGATCGCTCAGTTGGGTCAAACGATCGCAAATTGGACCGCGGGAGTCAACCTGGCTAAAAAACGGGAAGAACTGGCTGAACGAGTCCAAACCAACTTTGGCATCCCCGCTTCACCCCTGGTGTCTGCCTCCCAAACAACGCTTCCCGAACTACACCAGTTGATTCAGGCTAGCGATCGCTCTAATCCCGAAGCCGCTCAGGCAGTTGCCCAGGCGATCGCGACTCAATCTGCCCCCTCTGCCACAGTTGCCATCACCCAAAATGATGGTACTAGCGATCCCTTCGTGAAGCTGGCTTTCCAATCCAGCCGGATTCCCAAACCCATCAAGCTGTTGTTCAGCTTATTGATGTTTGTTGCGCTGTTTGTTTTAGTTGCCATTCTTTTACGACCAATTCGCAACGGTGTATTTGGCTGGTATCAGACATTGTCTCCCATTCCCCGGTTAATCTTTGACCTGAGTTGGATTGGTGTCGTTGCCCTCATCTTTGCTGGATTGTTGGCTCCGTTTGAAACCCTGGGATGGTGGGCAGGCTGGTTTGGCGAGGAGGTAGACACAACTCAAACAACGTCCCTCACGGCTGACGTGGGGGACTCCCCAGACAGCGATGACAACCCAATTTCTCGCTATGTCATCTACCTGGATGGTGTTGGACAGTCCGGCGAGGCATATACTCCCGATGTCGAAGATTTTCTGACGGCACTGGAACCCGCACTCCCCCAGGACATCAAACTGGTACGGGGATTGATGATGTATTCCGTGTTGAACCAGCCCCTGAACGAAGACCGTCCGCTGGCATTCCTGTGGAAACTGGCAGACAAAATGCGCTGGAAGAATCCGATGGCGTTGCTAGGTTTGATGGTGAACATTCGGAATGCCCTCATTGTCATGGTATCTGCCGATCAGCGGTATGGTCCCATCTACAACCGGGGAATTGCCCAGGTGTTGTATAACGGCTTAATTCAATGTGGCTATCGACCGGGTAGCGGCATTCCGATTACATTAATTGGCTATAGTGGCGGTGCTCAGATGTCCGTTGCCTCTGCGCCCTACTTGAAACAGGCTCTCGGAGCACCGATTGATACGATCTCCCTCGGTGGTGTCATGAGCGCCAACAACAATTTTCTGAAGCTAGAGCACCTCTATCATTGGAATGGTGAGAAGGATGTGGTGCAGGGGTTGGGTCCGTTACTGTTCCCTGGACGCTGGAAGTTCTTTCTCCTGTCTTACTGGAACCGGGCACTCCGCAAGGGCAAGATCTCACTGTTGTCAGCCGGACCCGTAGGGCACCAGGTTCCGGGGGGTTATATGGATCCCAAAGCCTTACTGCCCGATGGACGCAGCCACCTGCAACAAACCATTGAAACCATTCTGGAAATTCTGACAGGAACCTTGCATGAGACGGAACAACGCCTTCCGGTCAAGCTCAGTAATTATGCACTCTATAAGCAGGCAGACTTTAATGATCCCGCTTATTACCCGCTGAATCAGACGGTTGATCTGAACTACTATCAGGCGATCGCTCCCTGGATGGGTCGTTTGATTTTACCTGAACGAGATGAACGCCCAATGATTCGAGGGGTTCTGTTTGAAGTACACCATGCTGCTCCAGGTTACGAACATCTGGTCGGACAAATTGTGAAACTGCGCTGGGAAGATACTCCGGTTGTGAAAAAACTGGTGCAGGCAACCAGGCATGATCTTCACTTTAGTGTGGATGCCGAGTACTCCAGTAAATACGGTGGACTCATCCACCCCGAACGACTCAACCGCTGGCAGCAGGTTGGACCGCTGGAATCCTTAGCTGGCTCCCGCCCAACGGATGACATGATTGTGATGTTGAATCAACCCGTGGAAGTGGAGGCGAGTGAAAGAGGAGAGGAAAGGGAGCCTGGGTGGAGCCGTGACAGCCCATCTCCTACCTCCCCATCCCTCCATGCTCCCTTCTCCCCGTCCATTCTCCGCATCCGCAGCCAACCTGTGCAAATTACTGGACGCTTCTACGCTCTGGTGAAATTTGTCCAGCCGGTTGCTGGCACCGATCAGTTTCGTGTGATTCACTTTAACCGGGCAACTCGTCAGTTTGATGGCGCAGAAGAGGTCGTCCGGTTACCCGAAGTGGTGGGTGCAGAGGCTTATGGGAGTGCTCCCTCGACCTCCCACGATATCGAAAAATCTCCCTTGAATGAGACGGGCTGGTATATCTATGGCGCAAAGGATGGGCAGGGCTACTTTGTAGTGCAATCCTTAGGTCCGCGTGCCCTATTCCGTCTGCAACCCGAAGAGGTGGTGTTTGGCAGAAAAGCCTCCTATCGCTACATCCGCAAACGGTCTTGGGCAAATATTAAGGCACAGAAAGGACAGATCTCATCGGTGTTATGCACTGGGAAGAAGAATGGTTCACCTTCAGCCATCCATCACGCAATCCAGGACTGGCAAGAAGGCGATCGCGCCCTGATGCTGCACGTCTATGGGGGGATTGGGGGCAAAAACGCCGAACCGGCTGCTGCCACGCCCATTTTCTTTGGACACTTTGCCCTGGGTTTAGCCAAGGTGATTCACGACCCGGTGAGTGATGAACTCCGGTTTGATTTGCGTTATCACCAGGTCTATACCCACAACACCGATGGGCTGATCGCTGGAACCCTGCATTGGTCCCGTTACATGGGCGATCGCCAGTTTGGCTGGCTGGGGACCCGTCCAGTCTGTGACATTCTGATCAAACACGATGCCTTCACTGGCTACTACGACTTTTCGATTGGGCGGCAATCCCCGCTGGACTATATGCTGTTGCAACTGGAAGTCATGACTGCTCGTTATCGCATTGGCGATGGCACTGGCGGCACCTACGTTGGAGCCGCCAGCAATTGTGCTCAGGACTCTAACCAGGCGTTGTTTGCCAGTCTACGCCAGATAGAACGCCAGATTCGGGAAAACGCAGAGTCCCTCCAACGATGGGGTGAACAGAATCCGGAGCAGGCAGAACGATTCAAAGACCTGCTCAGACTTGGCAATGAACTTAGACAAAAACTGCAACCCCTGGGCGGTCCCAAATCAGCCTGGGAACGAAATGAGTACAATCTGGGTAGCACCCTGGAAGATGATCCACTCCGCAACCTGATGACAGGTCTGGGCAGTTGGCGCACGATGTTACCTCGGCTAGCCAGTGATACAGTAGTCAAAACCTTCCTGGATTATGGTGCCAGTGTTTGGGTCTTGCGCACCAATCAAATCGGTGGATATGATCCCGACATTGAACCGATCGCCCCCATGACTCTGTAATGGATTATGACCTAGTAGCCCTCATCCTAGCCTTCGTCCTTTGGGCTACGGTGTATACAGATCTCGGTTTCGTTAGAAACTGGCTCTGGGGGACTTCCCCCCAGTCCCCCGCTTCTTGGGGTCCTAACTCCCCCAAACCCCCCGTTCGCGTAGCGTCTCCCCAGGAGTTAAGGGTCTGGCGCTGAGTCTTCAAGTCTAGCTCGATGAAAATCGGTCGCAGATTGCCTCAAACTTAAAGACAACCGTTCCCCTTGCCACCCGTTTGCCCTTGCTTGAAGACTCAATCGGATGAATGTTGCTATTCACGTCGAGATTACATTGTTTTGGAGGGGGTGTGGGGGACGCAACCTGTTTTACTGATGAGAACTGACAAAGCTTGCCTCGTGTTCTCACCCGTAAAATCCCCTGTCAGGGGGGGCAGCCCCCAAACAGGGTTTTGGTACTCGCCGTTGACTCTGAGATTGCCTGCCGGTTCAACTTTCACGACTTGTGTATACACCGTAACCCGATGGGAGAGGTCCAGGAAATGTCTGAAAGCCCTTCTTCTTGGGGAGAAGGGTGGGGATGAGGGCAAATTAGTTGCCCATCCCGCTAGTACTCACCGCCCATAAACTCCTCACCCCTCACTCCTCACTCCCCCGCTCCTTCCCCCCTATGCCCGTTGACTACGATCTGCTTGTAATTGGCAACAGCACGGCTGGAATTTATGCAGCGGTTGAGGCTGCCCGCTTAAAGGCGCGGGTGGCTTTGATCACCCAGGAAATTTCATCATCAAGCCCATCTGGCTGGCTCGATCACTCTGTCCTGCAAGAAGTTGGAAGGACAATTCGCCAGGCACGACGGGCTGAACAGCTTGGGATTTGGATGGCTCCTGGTGCGTTACAACCAGGGTGGCTAGAACGGGCACAGCAATGGAGCAGGATTGTGTCAGAAACAATCGATTCCCTTCATTCTCCGGCGGTGCTTTCCTCGTTGGGGGTAGAGGTGATTGAGGGGCAGGGTGAGTTTTGCCGCAAGCCGACTCCTGGATTTGCTGTGAATGGGCGACATCTGCGATCGCGCACCTACCTGCTGGCGACCCATTGCAAGCCAGTGCTGCCAGCGATTGATGGGCTGTTTACCACTGGCTATCTCACGGCTGAAACTGTCCTCCAAAAAATGGACTTATCCCGGCAGATACCGGGTTTCCTGGTGATCATAGGGGCGAGTCCAGTTGGGCTGGAATTGGCACAGACCCTTGCCCGTGCTGGGTGGCAGGTGACGCTGGTCGATCCCGCTGCCCGAATTCTGCCCCAGTTTGATCTGGAGGCTGCACGTCTGCTCCAGGCACAGCTAGAGGCAGAGGGCATCCAAATTTTGACTGAAACTTCTGTGACCCAGGTGAAGCAGATCCAGGGCAAGAAGTGGGTGCAGGTGGGCAATCAGGCAATGGAGGTGGATGAAATTGTCCTGGCAACGGGATGGGAAGCGGATGTCGCCACTCTCAACTTAGCTGCTGTGGGAGTGGATCCCAGCCTGCGGGTGAATCAAAAACTTCAGACCACCAATCCCCGGATTTATGCCTGTATTGGGGAGAGCGATCGCCAGAATACCCCCCATCTCACCCTTGCCCAGGCCAGGGTTGCCCTCAAAAATGCCCTGTTTCTGCCCTTGACCAAGTTTAGCGATCGCACCATTCCCCGCGTGGTTTATACCGACCCGGAATTAGTCCAGATTGGACTAACGGAGCTTCAGGCAGTGGAACAGTACGGCAAAGATGTGGTCATCCTGAGCCAACCCTTTCAAAGCGTGCCAAAAGCTCAGATTCAGGCAGAAACCACCGGGTTTTGCAAATTCATCCTGCGCCGCAATGGCGAAATTTTGGGGGCACAGCTCGTCGGAGCGCTGGCAAGTGAGATGATGGGAGCGATCGCCCTCGCCATGCAGAACCGTCTCAAAATTCAAGCCCTGGCAACGCTGGTGCAACCCTCTCCCACCCTGGCTGACATCATTTCCCAGACTGCCCATGAATGGCAGCGGCAGCGATTGGAACGCAATCCGGGGCGGCAAGATTTCCTAGAGGGATTCTTTAACTGGCGGCGATCGCATTCCAGGTGAAGTCAGTCATAACAATTCGAGCGATCTCTTTTAGAAAGCGTGGATAGCGTAGAATAGCACTGAATTTAAGCATAGAACCTCTACTCGATATCTCCGGAGTCCCTGAGATTTCGGGGAGCTAAAATCTCCTAACTTCGTACCAATCCGATGGAATATCTGCTTAAGGTCAAACGGTTGAGTGACCATGCCCGCTTACCGGAATATGCCCACCCAGGCGATGCTGGGTTAGATTTGTTTTCGACACTGGAAACGGTGATAAATCCTGGCGAAAGCGCTTTAATTCCAACGGGAATCAGTATTCAACTGCCACCTTATACAGAAGCCCAGGTGAGACCCCGCAGTGGACTGGCGCTCAAGCATCAGGTGACGGTTCTAAACACACCGGGGACGATTGATGAAGGCTACCGGGGAGAAGTGGGCGTTATTTTAATCAATCATGGCAAATTACCGTTTTCAGTTGCGATCGGTATGAAAATTGCTCAGATGGTGATTAAACCGATTCTGAATGTTCGGGTTGAAGAAGTTCCCGATCTGGATGCCACCAGGCGGGGAGCAGGAGGGTTTGGCTCAACCGGCGTATGACAAATCCTAAGCCCTCGATTGATAGCCGGATTGAGCAGGTCAATCAACGATTGAAAGCGGCAAAAATGGGGCTACAAATTGAACGTCGAGGGGAAAAGCTAAATCTGCGGGGCACCCTGCCACCCCGTCCCGGCAGTTTAAAAATGAAACCCCATCAGCAACGGTTGGGGTTGGGACTGCCCGCCACTTCTGCTGGGTTAAAGCAGGCAGAACAGGAAGTGAAGGTGATTGCGGCTCAACTGATTCAAAAAACCTTTGACTGGCGACACTACGCGGTTGGTCCAGGGTGGGGGCGGCTGGATCAGATGGAATTGGCGCAACAGATTGAAGCCTTTAAGCAGTCCTTTTTGATGGAACTCAAGCGATCGGGCAATCCTGCCTCTGCCAGAACCACCTGGGAAAGTGCCTATGCCCCTTACCTGAGAAAGCTGGAGGCGATCGCCCAAACCAACCCCCGGCTTAGCCTACTAGAAACCATCTACGCCACCGTCCGCTCTACAGAAGTTAACTCCCGTAGTCGCCAGGTATGCTGCACCGCCTTAAGTGCCTTTGCCGCCTTTGTCAGCCTGGAGTTGCCCCTTGATTTGAAGGAATACTGGGGGGAGTACGGTAACAGCCGCACCCAGTTCCGCGATCTACCCTCCGATGAACTGATCGTGGATACCTGGAAAACCATTCCAAACCCGGCATGGCAGTTTGTTTATGGTGTCATGGCAACCTATGGGCTAAGGAATCATGAAGTATTTTTCTGTGACTACTCAAGCTTGACCAGGGGCGATCGCGAAGCCACCGTCCGGGTTCTTGCCACTACCAAAACAGGCGACCATGAAGTTTGGCCCTTCTATCCCGAATGGGTAGACCAGTTTAATTTGCGGGAAATCAATTTACCCCAGATTCAAACCGATCTCACCCGTACCACCCTGCAACGAATTGGGCAGCGGGTGACCTCCCAATTTCGACGTTACGGTCTGCCCTTTTCTCCCTATAACCTGCGCCACGCCTGGGCAGTCCGCACCATTCACTTTGGCTTACCCGATACCGTCGCCGCCCGCATGATGGGGCACTCTGTCGCTGTCCATACCCGCACCTATCACCAGTGGATCACCCGTCGAGATCAGCAACAGGCAGTGGAAGCGGCATTGAGTCGGAGCCAGTTACAGGCACCGGGAAGGGTGAGGGGTGAGGAGTGAGGAGTAGGTCATTGGTCATTGGTCATTGGTCATTCATTGGTTGTCGGGTAGGATAGGCAGTGTGCAATAACTGTTAGCGCCCCGGTTTCTGACAAAATCATTCGGTTGATAGAACAGGCTTCACAAGAAACCGGGAATCATGGCTTTGCCCATCCTTGAGTTTAGCTACTTAACAGCCTCCGGAAAACGACCCTTCATCCCTCATCCTTCATCCTTCCCATGACCACCATCCTCAGAGACTGGAGTTACCAATATCAGTGGCTATACGACAGCATTTCCTGGCTGGCGGCGCTGGGTGTGGGAGGAGAGGGGCGGTTCCGGCGGCTGGCATTGAAGGGATTGGAAATTTCGCCAGAGACTAAGGTGTTGGATATGTGCTGTGGTGCCGGACCAGCCACCCAGGTGTTGGTGGAGCGATCGCGCCATGTGACCGGACTGGATGCCTCCCCCCATGCTATTGAGCGAGCCAAACAGCGAGTTCCCCAGGCGGACTACGTAGAAGCCTTTGCGGAAAAGATGCCGTTCCCTGAGAATCAGTTTGACCTGGTGCATACCAGCACTGCCCTACACGAAATGGATACCGAACACCTGCAACAGATTTTGCGGGAAGTGTACCGCGTACTGAAACCAGAGGGCATTTTCACCCTGGTCGATTTCCATGCACCCACCAATCCCCTTTACTGGGTTGGAGTCTCCGTATTTTTAGAACTGTTTGAAACAGAAACAGCCTGGGCACTGATCAAAACCGATCTACCAAAACTGCTGGCGGATACCGGCTTCCACCCTGTCCAGCAAACCCTGTATGCCGGTGGTAGTTTGCAAGTAATTCAGGCGGGGAAGGGAGTGAAGGGGTGAGGGGGCGAATTCTCAACTTTCAACTTTCAGCTCCCAACTCCCCTAGGATCCTGGATTTAATCACCCCGCAAACTGTACGGGCGGGTTTAGCAGTCCAGTTTGCCTGGTGCGATGGATTTGACGGTAAAACCCGCCCCTACCCAATTCCGAACTTATTTAATTCTCATTCCCTACTCTCGCCAGAGTGCAATTCCTCCCAACAACCCAGAAATATTAGGCACAATCTTGACGTTAGAAGGTAGCTCAGCGGTGATGTGTTTGGTATTACCGCCACCAATGTAGAGGGTGTCGTAATTGAAAAGAGGTTGAAGGGAGGCGATCGCCCTCAATAGACGGTCATTCCACTTTTTCTTGCCATCCTTATCCATAGCGGCACGTCCCAGTTGTTCTTCATAGGTCGATCCTTTGCGGAACTCGTGGTGTCCCAATTCCAGGTTAGGAATCAAAACACCATTCAGAAACAGGGCAGAGCCGAGTCCAGTCCCCAGCGTAATCACCAGTTCAACGCCTTGCCCAGCAACGGCTCCCAAACCCTGCATATCCGCATCATTGATGACGCGCACGGGCTTTCCCAGACGAGAAGAAAGGGTGCCTCCCAGGTCAAACCCAATCCATGCCGGATCCAGATTGGCAGCCGTCAACGTGACTCCGGCTTTAATTACGCCAGGAAACCCCACGGATACCCGGTCAAATGCCTTATCTGCCGCCAATTGCAACACAATATCAATCACGGAGTCTGGGGTTGCAGGCTGGGGAGTGTCGCGGCGATCGCGATCGACCACTGGATTGCCATCTGTATCCAGCACCATCACTTTGATTCCACTCCCACCAATGTCTACAGTGAGCGTTTGCAGATCCATACTCTTTTGAACCATAGTTTTTTCATTGATAGAGAGCCAACCTCACACCTAACTAATCCACCCAACCCAGATCCTGATCTGACAAATATCCTGGAGATTTCCCCACTGGAAACACCGGGTGAGCCAGTGAGTCGGTTTGCCGCTTGATAATCATTTCCCTCTGGGTCAGAGTGGAGTTGGCTTCTGGGCTGGGAGGGGGAGCCACTACTTTCTCAGGTTCTGGTTCTGGTTGGCTTTGAGCGTCTTCAGACTCCTGCCTCAAACGGGTATTTTCTTCCGCAAGCTGGAGTGCGGCTTTCTTTGCCTGTTCTAGCTCAGTTTTGAGTCCCTCTATTTTTGCCAGATCAGACTTCAAAGACTTCACTAGCGCCTCCTGCTTGCCCAACAGGCTCTGCAATTCGGTAACTTCTTGCTTGAGGGAAGTTTCTCGCTGCTGCGATCGCTCCAGCGCATCTTTCACCTGACCTAGCTCCTCCTCCGTCTCAGAAGTCGGGGGGGGGTCAGCCGGTTCCGTGGGTTTAGACTTTGCCGTACTCGCCCCAGCCTGTTTCCGTGAACGGGATGAGGGGGTGCTTCTGCGCTCTCCATCTGCCCCCTCTGAGGATGCTGTATCTCTTTCCTCGGCTGGCTTCTGTGCCTCCTCTCGCAACAGATCCGATAATCGCTTCCTCGCCATGAATTCCTCCAGTCCTGTTTCGTGATTAGCGGTGCGCTATCCCTCCGCTCCTTCTCCCACTCTACCCTCTCCCTAACCCTTCAGCATTGCCGATTCTAAGGATGAATTTAGCGTTGGATGAATTCAAACTTCGTGCCACTTCATCCTGCTATTCAGCAACATAACCCTTTACCCCTTCCAGTCTCGCTGAATCTCCTCCGCCACTCGCCGGTAATCTGCCTCCGCTTCCCGTGCATTTTTACCCCGCCACTGGGAAACAGCAACCCCATCCAGAGCTGCCCGCTCATGGGCTTTGTATGCTCGGATAAAGGCATTGCAGGCTGGAATACCCAATTCCAGTAGAGTATTTTGGGCTTCCAGAGCTTCATTCAAGCTACGCGGATCCACCCGTGTCAGTAGAACCCGATGGGCAACTTTGCAAGGCATCACCGCTTCCCGCACCGTCTCAATCAGCGCTGCCAGATCCATTGGAGCCGGAGGAGTCGGTAACACGACATAATCTGCGGCAGGAACCACCGCCGCCAGGGCACTAGAGTCTAAAGCAGGGGGAGTATCAACGACCACGACTTCATAGTCTCCCAAATGGCGGAGTTTGCTCAACAGTGCCGGGTCTGTTTCCTTTACCAAATCAAAGTTCATTCCCTTATCACCCCGTTCAACCCACCAGGTCGCTGACCCTTGTGGATCCGCATCGACCAGCAAAACGCGATTTTTCGCAGCAAGGGTGGCTGCCAGGTTAACGGCAGTTGTCGTCTTGCCAACCCCACCCTTGCCGTTCAATACGACCAGGATTTTACTTGGTTTAGACGACTTCATAGGTGCCTCCTTACTGTTCCACGGCTTGACTATACCTTGTTATTAACGATTCGCTTGAACAGTCAAATGAATCTCAACAGAAGCCTGGCTGGAGTAACAGGAGGCATTGAAATAGAGTTTGTATTTCGTCATAGTAAAACATATGTTCACCGGGGACTGCCAATCATGGTGAAACCGAACCAATAGACCTTTTTCACCGATGACCCCATCGACAATATCTGGGCTGTTGGGCAGGCTAATCAGTTGATGCTTGCGCGTGTGATCTGCTTGTTTGCCGGAATAGTAAGCTCTTTGCTCGTCATAATCTTGAGGACGCGGAATCGGTAGCTCCCAGGTATCCACCAGCCGTGCCCCCCCTGGGAACCCGGACAACCACACATCGAGTTCTGCTCGTTCGATTTGTATGTACTGAAAAAAGTACGCAAGGGATTGGAAGTTGCAAAGCAGAAAGGAACCGTCTGTCAGCAGGACTCAGAGCAACATCTGGCAAAACGGCTTATCAAGCAAGGGGTATCATCAACTTACTCCTACTTACGGGCACCTCGATTAATTGGTTTTCTAGCAATTTTCAGTCTCATAACAGTCTCATGGTCAATTGCTGGGCTTCTGCCAGCAAAATCTGCGGCGCATAGAGCGTCTAACCTGACTCAATACCCGATTTTGGGCAGATCTATCCCTCAAGTGGGCGCGTTTGCCAGAACACTAAGCGCAGCAAGTTGTAGGTCAAGTTTTTCA